>JBEKTR010000311.1:0-4168 GCA_049515835.1 Terriglobales bacterium | reverse complement strand
TTTCTTTTTGATTGCCATGATGAAAACCCAGAAGCTTGGTTATAAAGCCAACTCTAGATGCTAACGCGAGAGGGTGGGGTTGGGCTAGGGCAGGTCAGGCGAATGAAGAGTCGTCGGTTTGCCGATGTATCTCGCGAAGTTCCTCTGGAACCTGCATCGGCACTCCAACCTTAAAGCCGAGTAGATCGTCGAGGCTCTCGACCCATAACATCTGGCTGGAGAAGACGCGTCCCATGTTGCGGGAGAGGGATTCGGCGACGGAGTTGAGATCAAGTTGCTTCCCGAGCTCCTTTTGCATGGAGGTCACGGGCCTATTGGCGATGCCACAGGGAATAATGAGATCGAAAAAGCTGAGGTCGGCGTTGACGTTGAGGGCGAATCCGTGAGAAGTGACGGCGCGGGAGATGTGCACTCCGAGAGCGGCGATCTTGGCTTCTTGTGCTTGAGATGCAGCTAGAAGCGGGCACCTCGATTCTTCAGCTCGGGATGAAAAATTATTCTCTGTCGAGCTTTGCTCGACCGGACAGCCGGGGGCGGCTGTCCCCACGTGAGCATTTCCTTCGTTCGTCCAGACGCCGGTCAGTCCGGGGATGCGTTTGGTGGGAATGCCGAAATCAGCGCAGGTGCGAATCAAGACTTCTTCCAGGCCGCGGACATATTCAATCACGCCCATCGTTGGTCGTTTATCCGAATTCGATGGAAATCCGCGCAGATCGAAGATGGGATAACCGACGATTTGTCCGGGGCCGTGAAAGGTCACATCGCCACCACGATTAGTTTCGAAGACTTCAACTCCGCGCTGGATCAACAGTTCGGGTGAGGCAATTAAGTTTGAAGCTTTGGCGTTGCGGCCTAAAGTGATGACAGGCGTGTGTTCGAGGAGAAGAAGCACATCGCCGATGCGGCCTTCTTTGCGGAGTTCGACAAGCCGCTGCTGCAAGCGCAGGCCGCCGGCGTAGTCAATCGTTCCAAGTTGAAGTACGGAAATCACGTTGTCTTAAGGATACTCCTGTGGTATTCAGGCGCTAAAGCGCGGGTTGTCGGGCAGAGGACGAATGGCACGCCTCAAGGCGTGCCCTGACGCGAGGCCTCATTTTGTGGGCGCGCGGGCGCCCGCACCTACATTGATGCGCTACTCCATAAACATGCAGTCGCCGTAGGAGTAGAAGCGATATTTTGATTCGACGGCGTGGCGATAAGCGGCAAGCACATTTCCTTTGCCGGCGAAGGCACAGACCAACATCAACAGGCTTGACTGCGGCAGGTGAAAATTCGTCAGCATGGCATCCACGACTTTAAATTCGCACCCTGGATAGATAAAGATATCGGCCTCGCCTAAACCAGGCTGAATCTCCGGCGATTGCGAAGCAGCGTATTCCAGCGTTCGGACGGTGGTTGTGCCGACGGCAACGACGCGACGGTGTTCCCGCCGAGCTCCGTTGATGGCGTTGGCAGCAGCTTCGGAAATCGAATAGTGCTCGCGGTGGAGTTTGTGCTCTTCCACGTGATTGACCCTTATCGACTGAAAGGTTCCGAGGCCAACATGGAGCGTAAGTTCGGCGGTCTCGATGCCCCGGGCGCGGATGCGATCGAGAATTTGCGGCGTGAAGTGCAAACCGGCGGTCGGGGCAGCAACGGAACCGCGCTCGCGTGCAAAAACCGTCTGGTAACGTTCGCGGTCTTCATTGCGATCTTCTCGAGTGATATATGGAGGCAGCGGCACGTGGCCAAGCTTTTCAAGCCGCTCAAAGAAATCGGGAACGGGCGAAAACCGTATTCGGCGTTCGCCAAAATCGGCGCGGGACACAACCTCGGCGTCGAGTCCCTCGCCGAAATGCAGGCGCTCGCCCACTCCGACTTTCTTCCCTGGCCGCACCAGACATTCCCATTCATTGGGCTCGCCTGAAACTTGGCGGGTGAGCAGGACTTCAATTTTGCCTTCGCCTCCCGCTCGACGCCCATACAAGCGGGCGGGAAAGACGCGGGTGTTGTTGAATACAAGTAAATCGTTGGGACGCAAAAGTTCGGGGAGGTTGGCGAACACACGATCCTGCCTTATTCCGGTCGCGCGATTGAGGCACAACATGCGGGAGGCGGCACGGTCGGCCAGCGGTTCCTGGGCGATTAATTCCTCGGGCAGATGAAAATTGAAGTCGGAAACGAGCACGCTAGTTTGATTATAGTTTCGGCAGGTTCAGAGGCCTTGTAGTGCACTAAATTGCAACCTGACATAAATACCGATTGTGCGGAATCGCAGAGTAGGTTACCCTTTTGCCGACTAATTTTTTCTGCTTTTCTGGCTCACTACATGGCGAGCGAACGTATATCCCGGCAAGAAATTGTCTTTTACGGAAAGACGATGCACCAGCGCGGCTACGTGGCGGCGATGGATGGTAACTTGTCGGTGCGGCTCGATGAAGACCGTATTCTGGTGACGCCGACGGCGATGTCAAAGGGGATGATGAAGCCCTCCGACCTCGTGATTGTGGACATGGATGGACGCCGACTTGCGGGCAAGCGCAATGTTTCGAGCGAGATAGGCATGCATTTGCTCATTTACCGGCAGCGGCCCGATGTACGCGGCATCGTCCATGCGCATCCCCCCACGGCGACGGGTTTTGCAGCGGCCGGCATGGCCCTTGAAGATCCGCTGGTATGCGAGGTTGTGATCGGGCTGGGCTCGATTCCACTGGCTAAGTACGGCACCCCAGGAACGCCGGAACTGGCCGAAGCGTTGGAACCGCTGGTTGCCGAATATGACGCCATCCTCATGTCGAATCACGGGGTCGTGACCTATGGACCGGACATCGATTCTGCGTACATGAAGATGGAAACGGTCGAGCACTTCGCCCAGATCGCGCTCGTGACCCATCTTCTGGGTTGCAGCCAGCCGCTCGGCCGGCGTGAACTCGAAAAGCTGGTGGAAATTCGCGGAAAGTATCAAGGCAAGAAGTCAGCCGCGCGCATGCCTCTGGCGGCGCTGGCCCTGCGGTAAAGCGTCCACTTTCTTTCTGTTTGGTCACCTTCCTTAGGCCGGCTTTCGTAGGTCAATCCATAGCTCAGAACGGCATTTTTGCCCGGTGAATCCCGCGTTTTTCTTCCGCATCTATATGTTATCGAGTTGATTAATAGGAGGTTTCTATCATGATTAACATACGTAGGAGTGAAGAACGGGGTGGAGGGGATTACGGCTGGCTCAATACCAGGCATACTTTTTCGTTCGATCAGTTTCACGATCCGAAGTGGATGGGATTTCGTTCGTTGCGCGTGATTAACGAAGACCATGTGGCGCCGGCGGCGGGGTTCCCGTTGCACCCACATCGGGATATGGAGATCATCACTTATCTCCTCTCCGGCGAACTGGAACACAAAGACAGCCTCGGAACAGGCTCGATAATTCGGCCAGGCGATGGGCAGAGAATGAGCGCGGGGCGCGGCATCCGGCATAGTGAGATGAATCCGTCGGTGAGCGAGGGCGCGCACTTGCTGCAAATCTGGATCATGCCCGACAAGCAGGGCCATGAGCCGAGTTACGAGCAACGCGAGTTCCCAGAAAAAGAAAAGCACGGCAAGCTGCGATTGATTGCGTCGCCCGACGGGAAAGATGGCTCGGTGACCATCCATCAGGATGCGAAGTTGTATGTTTCGCTGCTTTCTCCGGGGCAGGAAGTCACGCATGAACTGGGCAAAGGTCGCTATGCGTGGCTGCAAGTTGCTAAGGGCGCGGTGGAATTGAATGGCAAGAAGCTGGCGCAGGGCGATGGCGTAGCTGTTAATGATGAGCCGAAACTGACCATCAGAGGCACGAAGGACGCGGAAGTGCTGCTGTTTGATTTGGCATAAGGGGCAACCACAGCTTCATATACTCTTGTCATTCCGAGCGCAGTTTTATCTCGCGAGGAATCTGCTTTTTAGCGAACAGAACAGCAGATTCCTCGTTGCTTCGCTCCTCGGAATGACAATGTGGTGAGTTAGGAGTTTAGCGATGGCAAACGCGCTTCTGGACGAACCGGCACCCAAGCAGCGTCCAGAAGCAGTCACCGCGATCGCTTGGCTTTTTGGATTAAGCGGAATTTATCTTGGCGCGGTCGGCTTGGTAATGCTGATCGCGCCCTTGTTTTCAATAAGAAAGTTGTTTTCGGTGGAAACCGCGGTGCGCCTGGGCCGT
>JBEKTR010000310.1:0-4183 GCA_049515835.1 Terriglobales bacterium | reverse complement strand
CCCCACCGCTAGGACGATCGGTTTTGGGACGCGCTTCGTTGACGTTGAGCGTGCGTCCGCCAATTTGTGAACCGTTGATGGCAGCAATGGCTTTCTCGCCTTCTTCCGCGTTCGCCATTTCAACGAATCCAAAGCCGCGCGACCTCCCGGTGTCGCGATCGGTCATGATACTGACCCGGTCCACCTGACCGTATGTCGAAAACAACTGCCGCAATTCTTCTTCTCCGGTGTGGAAATCCAGATTGCCTACAAAAATGTTTTTCAAGCGAGTGGCCTCAAATTGAGCTATTTGAACGTGAGCGACGTCGGCGAAAGTAGAGGCTGGTTGACCCCTCTTGAAAAGCCGGAGTTACGAACAATCAAATGCGGCAGGAAGTATAGCAGGTCTTTAGCGAATGGGAAGTTATTCACCAATCAATATCTCTAATGATACGGATTAATCCATGTGGCTAGCACGCTTCCACTGAACAATACTTACCGGCCTGATAGCCCAATTGCAAAACTCGGTTCTTGGGATCATGCCGTTTGCCGCAGGTCGTACAGGGCAGGTAAGGGCCGTACGTTGTTCCATTGTGGTCGTAATCCTGGCGACAGCAAATGTAGTGCCGCAACTGCAAGGAATGAGAAACATTCTGAGGCCCAGCTTCATTCGCAGAGCGTGAGGCGCCGACCGGCGTGCGCATTACTTCTCATCTTCCACGGCCACTAGCGACTTTTTCTTTCGCATGTTGCCTTGCAGAACTTTCTTGCGGAGCCGCAGGCTTTTGGGCGTGACTTCAACAAATTCGTCGTCTGCAATGAATTCGATGGCTTGCTCCAGGTTCAATTGGCGATAGGGGACAAGTCGAACGGCGATGTCGGATGTCGAGGAGCGCATGTTCGTCAATTTCTTTTCGCGGACCACATTAACGTCCAAGTCGTTGTCTTTCGCGTTTTCGCCGACGATCATGCCTTCATAAACGTCGATGGTCGGACCGACGAAGAGTTCGCCGCGTTCCTGCAAGTTATAAAGTGAATACGGCGTTGTCACTCCATCCCGATCGGAAACGAGCGCGCCGGTGAGGCGATGCGGAATTTCGCCCTGCCATTCGGTGTAGCCGTCGAAAAGCGAGTTCATGACGATAGTGCCGCGCGTGTCAGTAAGTAACTGGCTGCGCAAACCGATCAGTCCCCGGCTGCCGACCTTGAACTCAATGCGGACGCGGCCATAGCCGTGGTTATGCATGTTTGCGACTTCGGCTTTTCGGGTGCCGAGTTGCTCCATGACGACGCCGACGAATTCTTCCGGAACGTCCACAGTGAGCCGCTCGACTGGCTCCATCAACCTGCCATCCACGCGCTTCGTCACGATCTCTGGCTTACCGACCATGAGTTCGTAGCCTTCGCGACGCATCATTTCAATAAGAATCGAAAGCTGAAGCTCACCGCGGCCCATTACGACGAATGAATCGGTGGTGTCCGTATCCTCGACTCGCAAAGATACGTTGGTCAGTAACTCTTTCTGCAAACGGTCACGCAAATTCCGCGACGTAACATACTGGCCTTCGCGGCCAGCAAACGGTGAAGTATTCACCGTAAAGAGCATGGCAATGGTGGGTTCATCAATGGTGATGGGAGGAAGCGGGGAAGGGTTTTCAGCGTCAGTAATGGTCTCGCCGATAGTGATGCCTTCGACGCCGGCAACTGCAATGATGTCGCCCATTGTGGTCTCGGTGATGTCGGTTCGCTTCAGTCCGACAAATGAAAACAGCTTGGTGATTTTTATTTTATGGAAGCTGCCGTCGAGCTTGGCAATGGCCACGTCTTCGCCAGTCTTCAGCGTTCCATTGAATACGCGCGCAATGGCAAGGCGGCCCAAGTAATCGCTGTAGTCGAGATTCGCGACGAGAATCTGCAATGGTCCCTCGGGATCGCCCTTGGCCTCCGGAATGGTATTAAGAATCGTCTGGAATAGTGGTTCGAGGTTCTCACCCGGGATTTTCATGTCCGTGGATGCGGTGCCCGCTTTCGCGTTGGTGTAGAGCACGGGGAAATCCAGCTGTTCCTCTTTCGCGTCAAGGTCAATAAAGAGGTCATAAACTTCGTTCAAGACTTCCTGCGGACGCGCGTCGGGACGGTCGATCTTATTAATGACCAAAATCGGCGGGAGATGCGCTTCCAATGCCTTACCGAGAACATAGCGAGTTTGCGGCAGCGGCCCTTCACTGGCATCCACCAGCAGCATGACGCCATCCACCATCTTCAGCGCGCGCTCGACTTCGCCGCCGAAATCGCTGTGGCCGGGGGTGTCCACGATGTTGATCTTCACGCCATCATGAACTACGGCGGTGTTCTTCGCGAGAATTGTGATGCCGCGCTCGCGTTCGAGGTCGTTGGAATCCATGACGCGTTCAACGTGGGTTTCGTTGGCCCGGAATGTGCCGCTTTGCTGGAGCATGGCGTCCACCAGCGTGGTCTTACCATGGTCCACGTGCGCGATGATGGCGATATTACGAATGCCTGAAGTCAAAATGGAATGTCCTTTCAGAATGGCGGCCGCCAAGCGGCCGAGACCTACTACTACTTTACTATGCGTGGCTTACTCTTCACGAACGAACCTTGCTATAATTCGCCCGACTTTTAGGGTGACTCCGATTGACTAGCCAAACAAAAGCGCCAGACGCGGATTCCGCTCAACTGCAATCCCTGGGCTACAGCTCAAAATTCGATCGCACGATGAGCTTGTGGCAGAATTTTTCCCTCGGATTTACTTACCTTTCGCCCGTTGTGGGCGTTTATACCGTGTTCGCGCTTGCGATTACGGCCGGCGGCCCTCCCATGTTCTGGAGCTACATTGGCGTGGGTTTTGGGCAATGGCTGGTGTGTCTGGTGTTCGGCGAAATCGTCTCGCAATTTCCGATTTCGGGTGGCCTATATCCCTGGGCGCGGCGTCTGGTCGGCAAGCGTTGGGCGTGGATGGCGGGCTGGGTCTATCTCTGGGCGCTTTGCACAACCATCGCTGCGGTTGCGGTTGGCGGCGCACCTTATCTCGCCCAAGTTTTCGGGCTGCAAATGTCGCATGCTGGGGAGATCTGGACCGCAGTGGGTATGATCGCGGCCACCACGCTGCTCAACGTCAGCGGCACGAAGCTGCTGGGACGGGTGGCGATGTTTGGGTTTGTCTGCGAATTGGTGGGAGCGGTACTCGTCGGTTCGTATTTAATACTGTTCGCCCGCCATCAGAGTTTCGGCGTCGTGTTCCAAACCTTCGGGCTCGGTTCGAACGGACACTACCTTCCAGCGTTCCTCGCTTCGAGCGTAGCCGCGATGTTTGCCTACTACGGATTTGAAGCGTGCGGCGACGTGGCGGAAGAAACACCGAATCCTGGAACGGCCATTCCGAAGGCTATGCGAATGACGATTTATATCGGTGGCGCTGCGGCGATTTTAGTTTGCTTGGCGCTGGTGCTCGCCGTGCCCGACATGAGTGCGGCGATTTCTGGAAAAGACGCTGACCCAGTAGTCACGGCATTACGAGGAGCGTTGGGCGAAGTTGGGTTGCGCTCAGTAATCGCGGTTGTTCTGGTTTCGTTTTTCTCGTGCTTATTGAGTTTGCAGGCTGCGACCAGTCGGTTGCTCTTTGCGTATGCGCGCGATCAAATGATTTTCGGCAGCCAGCAATTGAGCCACCTCTCTCCGCGCACCCATATGCCCATCGCGGCTTTGCTTCTCGCCGGATTCGCACCAGCTCTGATTGCCATCGCTGGACTTTGGCTGGAAGATGCCGTGCGAACGATCATCGTGTTCGGCTCTGCTGGAATTTACGTGGCGTTTCAGATGATCGTTTTGGGCGCGCTCTATGCACGCTTTAAAGGCTGGCAACCGAATGGACAATTTCGTCTAGGCGCGTGGGCATGGCCGGTGAATATTGCGGCGCTGCTCTACGGCCTCTCCGCCATTGTGAATATGGTTTGGCCGCGCAGCCCGAACGATCCCTGGTATCAGAACTATGGGATGATTCTGACGACGATTATCGTGTTGGCCAGTGGGGTGATTTATATGACCGTCGGGAAACCCTACGAGCACGGAAACGCCCCGGCAGGTGATGCGCATCTCGTACATAAGAGGTAAAGTGTTGCCAGTGAGGGAGTGTATGGATAAGCGGTCTCTAGCGATTCTGGTGGCGCTACTTGCGCTGCATGGC
>JBEKTR010000309.1:0-4190 GCA_049515835.1 Terriglobales bacterium | reverse complement strand
CTCCACGCTGGCCGAAGATTTGTATGTTGTCTATGAAGGCCAAAATCAAGATACGGGCCGCCCCATCATTAAAGTTCACCTGAACCCGCTGGTCATGTGGATTTGGATCGGTGTCTGGATCGTCATCGCCGGAACCGTGGTCGCGATGATTCCTAATGAACAAGCTCAAGCCCAGGCCCAAGCCGAAGCCGCACGTGTCGCAGCGACCGCTCGCGTGACACAAGCCGAACCCGTCGGAGCCCGAGAGTGATGCGCGCCCGAATTTTTTCCCTGACGCTTTTGTTCTTCGCGATCTTTGGCCTCATGGGCGCTGATTCCGGCCCTGCCCGGGTCAATGACCTCGGCCATCGCATGATGTGCGTTTGCGGCTGCAACCAGATTCTGCTCGAGTGTAACCACGTTGGATGCAGCTACTCCGACCGCATGCGTTCTGAACTCGTTGCTGCCGTGGACCGCGGCGAGAATGACGACATGACGCTGCAATGGTTCATCCAGAAATATGGGACGACGGTCATCGCCGCCCCCACCAACAAAGGCTTTAACCGCGTTGCCTGGATTGTTCCTTATCTAGTACTCGTACTGGGCATCGTGCTGACCGCGTTCATCGTGCGTGCCTGGAAATCGCGTCCGCTGCTGGCCCACGCTGGCGTTCCGCAACCCGCGCCGAGTGCCGATCTTGATCGTCTGCGCGAGCAGGCGCGCCGGGAGACTGACCTGTGACTGCGTTAATTTTCTGCGCCATGCTCACGCTCGCCGTTCTTTTCTACGTCTTTTATCTGCCAGGAACGCTGCGCCTCGGTCCCGAGAAAACGCGGTTCGGTTATCTTAAAGAGCGGCGCGACGCGGCCTACGAGAATCTCCGCGATCTCAATTTCGATTACAAAGCCGGCAAACTGCCTGAAGGCGATTACCAGGGCATGAAAACTTCTCTGGAAGACGAAGCTGCCGGTATTCTCGGGGAGATGGAGAGCATCCAGCAGAACGCAGCCGCTCAGCGCGCCCGCATCAAGACGAAAAGATGAAAACGGCATGAACGATCGGACGAAATAAAAGTCCTGATGAAATAAAACCCCGACGAAATAACGATGAAAATTTTGCCCACGCTAAAATCCTGGTTACTCTTCGCGCTGCTCTTCACTTTGCTCTTCACCCTGCTTTGCGGTTTCGCGTCAGCGCAAACCCTCACCGGAAAAGTCACCAATGGCACCACCAACAAGCCCTCTGCCGGGGATGAAGTCATCCTCATCAAACTCGGCAACGGCATGGAAGAGGCCGCGCGCGCCAAATCCGACGCCTCCGGCAACTTCACTTTGAAGCTTGATGACAATGGCCCGCACCTCGTTCGAGTCATCCATCAGGGCGTGACCTACCATCACATGGCGCCGCCGGGCAGCACCACCGCCGAGGTGGAAGTGTTTGACGTGGTCAAGAAGCTCGATGCCATCAGCGTCACCGCCGACGTACGCCGCTTCCAGGCCAAGGACAATCAACTCGAGGGCATCATCCTCTTCGCGGTGAATAACACCTCACAACCCCCGCGCACCCAGATGAACGACCAGAATTTTGAGTTCTATCTGCCCGACGGCGCGCACGTCGATCAATCGATGGCGATGACTTCCGGCGGCCAGCCAGTAAACACGGAGCCGGTCCCGCAGAAAGAAAAGAACCGCTACGCTTTTAATTTCCCGCTGCGTCCCGGCGAAACCCAGTTTCAGGTCGTGTACGAATTGCCTTACACGGGCAAGCTCGAAGTGCAGCCCAGGCTCATGTACGGCACGCAGCATTTTGTGGTGATGCTGCCCAAGACCATGACGTTCTCCGCGGCGGATCGCGCAGCCTTCAAATCCATGGATGATCCGCGGCAGTCGGATGCGATCGTGCAAGTCGTCACCAACGCCAGCCCGAATCAGCCGCTCGGTTTTACCATCGGCGGCGTGGGCGTGCTCGAAGACGCAAAAGACGACAGCGCGGGAACGCCAGCGCCAGCGCCCAACAGTTCTACGGTGTCAGCCGCCGATCGTCCCGGAGGCGGTTTGGGCCCGCCCATTGATGCGCCCGACCCGCTTGAAAAATACCGCTGGTTCATTCTCGGCGGATTCGGCGTGGTGCTAACCGCAGGCGCTGTTTTGCTCATCGGCCGCTCGAAGACCGCGCTGCCCGACGCTGTAGCTGATGACGATTTGGCGGAAATCGCCGCGCCCGTCCGGCCCGTTTCCGCGGGACGCCCAGGCTTGTTGCTTGAAGCGCTGAAAGAAGAAATGTTCCAACTCGAATTGGACCGCAAGCAGGGCAAGCTTTCGCAGGAAGAATACGAAAAAGCTAAAGCCGCGCTCGATCAGACTCTCGATCGCGCCCTGAAACGAAATTCGTAATCGTCTTAAGCTCTTAAGTGAATCAAGACGGCTGCCCCACCATTTTGCGTTTTTTGCAAAAGGGTGGGTGAAAATGGAGTGAAGAAACCCGGTACGGTTCTTATCCACGAATTGTGATGAGGTTGCCCCACCGCTTCGCGTTTTTAGCGAAAGGGTGGGCGAGATGAAAGTAAAGAAAGAGGCAAGATTTTATGTCCGAGACCGCCCGCATCGCTGACCAGTTACGCCGCGCCTTTGAAGGAGAAGCCTGGCACGGCGATTCGCTCTACGAAGTGCTCGATGGCATCACCGCCGAGCAGGCCGATTCGCGCCCCATCCGTTCAGCGCATAGCATCTGGGAACTTGTCCTGCATATTTCCGCGTGGGACGTGGCTTGCCGCCGCCGTTTGCAGGGCGAAGCCGTCGAGCTTCCGGACGAACAGAATTTTCCCGCCATCGCCGACAACAGCAAAGCGGCGTGGCGTCACGCGCTCGAGCATGCGAAGCACGAGCACAATGAGCTGATTAAAATCGTCTCGGCCTTCCCCGATGCGCGTCTCGGCGAAAAAGTCCCCGGCAAGGAAAAAGAACCTGCTTATCACACTTACTACTACATGCTTCACGGACTCGCGCAGCATGAGATTTATCACACGGGCCAGATCGCGCTGCTGAAGAAAATGGTGTGAGCGCAAAATCGTGTGATAGATTGGGCGGTCATAACAAGCACGTCCTCTCTTATGTACTTCTGGACTCAGAAGTTGCTATCCATTCGATGTAGTGCAAACAAATTAACTACAAAGATGTACATACAACGCTTAGACGATTTTGCGTTTAAATCGCTTTTAAACGCGATCAGGTGCTGGGGTGCCCCTTGGCTGCTTCGGGCGCTCCTCACGCGTTCCAGGGCCGTTTGCGCCTCAGCAATTGGCATGTCTTGAAACGGCCCGAATCGTCTTTGCAGCGGCCAGTTTGCGGGAAGAAAAGCGCCTCCAGTAGAATCAATCACTTGCACGAAACATCAATGACTTAGCGGAAATCTGCTATCTCCTCACGCCGACCGTCTCGTCATTTCGAATCCGCTTCAGCGGTGAGGAAACCTGCTTTTTAGGGGAAGCACGCAACAGCAGATTCCTCGTCACTGCGCTCCTCGGAATGACCATGTGGTGGGTGTTGCGTGGGACGTATAGCAAATTGTCATCTCGAGGGACCGCGCTTTCACCGGCGGGCCGAGGGATCTCGCGCGGGGCCGAGAATCCTTTGAATCGGCCGGACGAGGGCCTGCCTTGAGCGAAGTCGAAGCGCGCCCGTCCTACACGTGAGCCTCCCCGCGCTGAATCCCGCCCATGGGCGTAACATCTAATATGCAGGGATAACCTTATGGGCAATACATTCAAGACTGCATTCTTGCTGACCGCGCTGACTCTGCTTATGCTTCTTGTCGGCCGCCTGCTGGGTGGTAATAACGGCATGATTCTGGCGCTGGTTTTTGCCGCAGTCACCAACTTTGTCGCCTATTTCTTTTCTGACAAAATTGCGCTAGCGACTTATCGCGCGCAACCGGTCACACGCGAGCAATTGCCGCGCGCCTACTCCGTGGTCGACCGCCTCGTGCCCAAGATGGGTATCCCCATGCCCAAGCTGTATGTCATTCCTATGGATTCGCCCAACGCTTTCGCTACAGGCCGCAATCCGCAACACGCTTCGGTCGCGATGACGCAGGGCATTCTCGATCTGCTCAATGACGAAGAGCTCGAAGGCGTGCTGGCGCACGAGCTTGGCCACGTAAACAACCGCGACATTCTTATTAGCTCGATTGCGGCAACCATTGCCGGCGCGATT
>JBEKTR010000308.1:0-4220 GCA_049515835.1 Terriglobales bacterium | reverse complement strand
GAAAGCATCGCGGGCAGAAAAATCAGCAGCCAAGCTCCCCCGAGAGACTTAGCGACAGGCGAAGCGACCTTGTGCGAGTGGAACCAGCGTAAGCCGAGAACTCCCGGAAAGACCGGGAGCAGGAACGCTCCCAACCCAAAGCATTGCAACAATATGTCCGATACAAGCGCGCCCACCACTCCAATCCAGTTGCGAGCGGCGTGCGAACCGTTCAAGACGGAAGCGCTGTTAAGCGAAGGATCGAGCGGCGAATAAGAAGCGAGTGCGAGAAAAAAGAGGAGCGCGGAGACACACAACAAAAACCCCACAAGCTCGTTGAGCCTGCGGTTGTTGGTGGGAGCGAAAATTCTTAAAAAATAATCCATTTAGCGTATTCGCGCCACGCAACGGAAACAGATGTGTGGTTGGAACAACGCCAGAGCCTTATGATTATGCCAAGAAGTCCGCCGGGCTACAATGCTCGTCGAACAGGAAGTATCGAGTTAGCTACCCTGCTGGTTATCCCGCAAGGCGAGAGGCAAAGGCTAAAACAAGCGCACCTACAACAATGCGATAGATGGCGAAAGGGACGAATCCACGCTTACGCACCCACGCCATGAACCAGGCAACGGCCGCATAGGCAACAACGAAAGAAACCACGAAACCGATCGCCAGCACGACCCAACCATGCGGATCAATTTGCGAGACTCCGATGGGATTCACTCCGCCTGTTCCTTTCAACGACTTGTAGAGGTCATAGAGCGTCGCCATCACCATGGTGGGAATCGAAAGAAAAAACGAGAACTCGAGAGCCGAAGCTCGCGACATCCCCGCGAGCTGGCCGCCAGCAATCGTGGACATGGAACGGGAGGTTCCCGGGAATACTGCCGACAGAATCTGGCATGCGCCTATCCAAATCGCCTGTCCGAGACTCATCGCCTCCATCTTCCAGGTGTGGATGCGGCTGTTGGGTGCACCCGGCCCAGCCGCTTCTGATGGGGCATTCAGGGCATCGACAACCCACATGACAACGCCACCAACCAGCAGAGCCAGCCCCATGATGTGTAGATCTTCTAAATGTTTGCCAATGACTTTCGTCAGCAAGAAGGCTGGACCGGCCGTTACAACGAAAGCAATCATTGTGAGGCTTAGGGGATGCGTCAAGATTGTCTTGTCGCGGTTTTCTCCCTTTGGAAATGTGGAAAGGAACCTCGCAATGCGGCCGCGGAAGTAAATCGGGAGGCACAAGATGGCGCCCAGCTGAATGACGATTGTGTACATTTTCCAGTAGCCGTCGCCGAGATTGATGTGAAAAAGTGCTTCCGCAATGCGCAAGTGCGCCGTTGAACTGACCGGCAAGAATTCCGTTAATCCTTCAATAATGCCGAGGATCAGTGACAGCAAGTAGTCGTTCAAGAGTCCTCCCTGTGGACTGGAAAGAATATCGTATTAGGGCTGCGACGGGCTAATCCTGATCACTGCCGTAGGAGGGAATACCTTGCTCAATCATGAATTGCAGCCTCTGGGCGCGAGGGGCCCAATCAGATTCTGGAAACTGCACAAGGACTTTCTGTGTGAGGCCAGCCGCTTTCGCTTTTGCATCGTCCGACTTCTTCGGTTGCTCGTCGGTTTTGTAAATTTCAATCAGCGCAGCGTATCGCCACGCAGCATCGTACATGGCCTCGGCAGCGATGGGTGATTGCGAATGGTCAGCGACGAATTTTTCGTAGATTTCCGCTTCCTTTTCGGGACACTTAGCTTCTCCCTGCCAATCCCCGCACAGCTTGTTTTCGATTAAGTGAAAAGCGGCCTCATCCGCCCACTTCGTGCCGGGATATTTTTTCATTACTTCTCGCATGTATTTCTCTTCTATCTCACCGCGTAGATAAGCTTCCTGCTCTTTCGCCGAAGGCTTCGACATGATGTCGGCGCGGTCAATCTGCCACCGAATATCAGCAGAGCGATATATTGCCTCTGCGGCGAGCGGAGACTTGGGAAAGTATTCGGCGACTCGATAATAGAGCCGCATGGCGTCCTGGGCCGCGCCGCGGCGACCGTGTCGAGTGCTCGCTTGATCTTCGGCATCGACCGCCTCACCATACAGAACCTTGTCTCCATTGGGCGTTGAGGACCGCACGACGCCTTTGTCTTCCACCCAGCCCGTGATCGTTTTCGTCGGAGTGTCCTCGATAAACCCCTCGTCTTCCGAAGTCGAACGCAGAATGGCTTCGACGTGCACCCATCCAGACGTCGTTTCGAGAACTATCAACTCTTGTCCACGCGCCAATTGGCTGAGCCTGGACGACTGCTTGTCTGGAGAGAGATAAATGTCCGTCGAGCGGATGCTGGATGCGTTTACCGTTTCGGCGTTGGCTGCTGAGGAAGAAGAAATGGTCAGAAAGAGAAGCATGGATACTACGCTTAACCCCAAAAATCGCCATGTCGACCTCATTGCGTTACCTCGGCGAGCAATGCGGGATCAATATTCCCACCACTAATCACAGCCACATTGATGTTTGTTCGAGGGAGCTCGTCGCGATGAAACAGGAATCCTGCCACAGCCACCGCGCCGCTGGGTTCGGGCAATGTCTTCGGGTTTCGCGCCAAAAACTTCATTGCCTCAAGAATTTCGTCTTCGGTCACGGTGATAATGTCATCCACGTACTTTTTAATATGTTCGAAGTTGATCGGGCCGAGGCTCTGCGTACGGAGCCCATCTGCTGCGGTCTGCGAAACCTGTTCGGCAGGGAACTGCACAATCTCTCCTTTGCGGAAACTGGCCTGAGCGTCCCCGGCGAGTTCAGGTTCTACGCCGATGACCTTTACTGAAGGCTTAGTCAGCTTGAACGCTGTCGCGATGCCACTGAGCATTCCACCGCCACCGACGGGCGCCAAAACAGTTTCCACGTCCGGCATGTCTTCCATGATTTCCAATCCCATTGTCCCCTGGCCCGCAATGATGTATTCGTCGTTATATGGCGGAACAATCACATACCCATGCTGGGCAGCCAGTTCCTCGGCTTTCAGTTGGCGTTCAAGACTGCCAGGCCCGACAGTCACTATTTCCGCGCCTAACGCGGCCGTTGCCTCGCGTTTGACCGTGGGGGCATTATTGGGCATTACGATAACCGCTTTCGCGCCCACCGCCCGGGCGGCATAAGCCACGCCCTGAGCGTGGTTGCCGCTGGAATATGTGATGACGCCGCGTTTCTTCTCTGCATCCGAAAGGGAAGCGATTTTGTTATAAGCACCCCTTAGTTTGAAGGCGCCAATGGGCTGAAGGTTTTCCGGCTTAAGAAAGAGTTTGCGAGCATCGTCTAAGTTCGGCGATTGAAATTCGATCAGCTTTGTGCGAGTGGCTACGCCGTTGATGCGGGATTGGGCAGCGCGAAGATCGGCTAGAGTGACCATTTACTTGAGGTTGCCGGGTTCACGCATTTTTTGCAAGTGCGAGACGAATTTGAAACGAAATAGGTGAGAGCGTTCGAATTCTGCCCACAGTAATTTAAATCTCCAAGATCACGGGCATAATCAACGGCCGCTTCTGCGTCTGTTTGGAGATGAACCGCTTTAAATCGGTGCGGATTTTTTCTTTGATCACGCCGTAATCAGCTTTCTCTTCATTGCTCGACATCTCGAGCGTTTGCATCACGACCGCGCGCGCGTCTTCGATAAACCCATCTTCCCCCGGGGAAAATCCACGCGTCACGATTTCAGGTATGGTGTTAATCCGACCAGTCAGTTTGTGAATCGCGATGATGGGCAGCACGATGCCGTCCTCGCTCAGGTGCCGCCGGTCTTTCACGATCAAATCTTCGATTACGTCAGTACGCGAGCCCGAATCAATGCAAACTCGGCCCACGTTCACGCGGCCCGCGATGCGCGCTCCTGTTTCATCGAACTCAAGCACATCGCCGCTTTCAATAAGCATCACTTTGCCGACTGAAGTTTTCATGGCGCCGGCAAGTTCGGCGTGCAGTTTCAATTGACGGTACTCGCCGTGAATTGGAATGAAATACTTGGGTCGCACCAGATTGATGATGAGCCGCAATTCCTCTTGACTGGCATGACCGCTCACGTGAACTGGCGGATAGGATCCGTCGTCATAGATGACGTACGCTTCGCGCCGGAAAAGATGATCGATCACCCGATAAATAGCCTTCTCATTACCCGGAATAATGCGCGACGAGAGGACAACGGTGTCGCCCTTTTCAATCTTTGCGTGCTTGTGATTGTCCACG
>JBEKTR010000307.1:0-4244 GCA_049515835.1 Terriglobales bacterium | reverse complement strand
TTGAGAGACCGGCAAATGCCGTCGAAATCGACGATCGCCTCGTTCGCGGGGATATTTACGTGCGCACCGTGGTCGTGCCCGAGGGCTATACCATTTTTGATGTAGCCCAAGCCGTCGAAAATGCCGGACTTGGCCCCAAAGAAGAATTCCTCAAAGTCGCTATCACCGACACAGAGTTGGTCCGCGATCTTTCCCCGGCCGCCGCTACTCTCGAAGGCTTCTTATTTCCCAACACTTACGAATTTACGCGTACGCAAAGCATGGAAGATATTGCCGGCGCGATGGTACGCCAGTTCCGCCAGGTGGCAAAAGAAGTCGGATTAACGTCCAACATCCCGGGCGTGGTAACCCTCGCGTCCATCGTGGAGAAAGAAACCGGGGCGCCGGAAGAGCGCGCAATCGTGGCCAGCGTTTATGACAATCGCGCCCGCCGCAATATGCTGCTGCAAGCCGACCCCAGCGTGGTCTATGGGGAACTACTCCAGGGCGCTTTCACCGGTGCGCTGCACCACGACGACATGAAATTCGATTCTCCTTACAACACCTACCGGCATGCTGGTCTGCCGCCGGGCCCCATCGCAAGTCCCGGCCGCAGCGCGCTGCAAGCAGCCATGCACCCAGCGAATACCGATTACCTCTATTTCGTCGCCGACGGCTCGGGCAGACACAAGTTCTCGCGCAGCCTCGAAGAGCATAACCGCAACGTCGCGGCGTACCGAAAAGCTCTTAACGGCCAACGCTGACCACAACTACTATTGTTCTCAGTGAGTCTCTCCCATCTATCGGGTTCCCCTCCATTCGTCTATCCGTAAATAAATCTGTCACTTCCAACCCTCTGAACTCATCAAACTCATGAAATAATTTAGTTATTCATTCACTGTTCATGTCTAGACTTCGCTTGTTCGCCATTATTGCTGTTCTTTTTGCCGGACTCCCGCTGAGCGGGTGCCTTTTCCGTTCACGCGTGGTGGAGCGTCCCTTCACGGGGCACCTCCAAAGCGCCAATCAAGCCCAACTCATCGCCTATCTCGACGATCAGGCCCAGCGCGTTCACACCCTGCAGGCCACCGTGGATATTGACACGTCGGTTGGAGGCGAAAAGAAAGGCAAGATCACCGACTACAAAGAGATCCGCGGATACATTCTGGTGCGCAAGCCAGCCATGCTGCGCATGATCGGACTTTTGCCGGTGGTCCGCACCCGCGCTTTCGATATGGTGAGCGATGGGCAGAACTTCAAACTCTCGATTCCTCCGAAGAATCGGTTCGTGATTGGCGGCAATGACGTGATTCTGCCCAATCCCCAGCAGCCACTGGAGAATCTGCGTCCGCAGGTCATTTACAATGCCGTGCTAATACAACCTGTGGACCAGCAGAGCGAGATCGCCGTGCTCGAGAACGACCGGCAAATTATTACCGATGCCAAAGGGCACAAGCTCGAACAAGCCGACTACGCCCTGGATGTGATCCGCAAGAGCGGCTCGGCCTGGCGCCTGACCCGCAAAATTATTTTTACCCGTACTGATCTGCTTCCTCACCGTCAGATTACTTACGACGAATCGGGCGATGTTGCCACCAACACGCTCTATGCGAACTATCTCGACTACAACGGCATCAGCTATCCCACCCAGATTGAAATTGTGCGTCCGCAGGAAGAGTACGACATCACTCTCCACATGGTGAAAGTCGAGTTCAACAAGACGCTGACCGATGAACAGTTCACGCTGGAGCAGCCGCCGGGCGCACAGGTGGTACATTTAGGCCAGCCGCAGGCGGGGACTTCCACCGCTATGGCCGGAACGAACCGGCCATAAATTTGGATCAGGAAGGCTGTCGTTCCTCATGAACAAAATGATTGTCGCCAATCTGGTGCATCGCCCGGTGCGTTCGATCATCAGCATCGTCGCCATTGCGCTGGAGATTACGCTGATTCTTCTTATCGTCGGCCTTTCCCTCGGCATGTTGAGCGACTCCCGGCAACGCCAGGCAGGCATCGGCGCCGACGTCATCGTCATGCCCCCTGGCTCGTCATTCATGGTGGGGCTTTCCGGCGCGCCCATGTCCATCAAAATCGGCGACATTCTGGCGAAGCTGCCGCACGTGGCCTCCGTGGCCCCTGAAATTACTTCCATTTCCACGGCGGGCGCAGTCGAAGTCATCGCCGGAATCGACCTGAATAGCTACGAAACTATGTCTGGGCCCTTTCGTTTCCTGGATGGCGGCCCCTTCCGCGGTCCCGACGATGCGTTCGTGGACGATGTTCTCGCCAAATCTCGCCACGTGAAAGTCGGCGACAAAATCGAGATTCTCAACCACGATTTCCACGTCAGCGGAATCGTCGAGCAGGGCAAGGGCGCAAGGAAGTTCGTTCCGCTGGCTACCCTCCAAGACTTGATTGGCGCTCAAAACAAAGCCTCGCTGTTTTATCTGAAATTAGATGACCCCGCCAATGCCGAGGCCGTGGTCAACGAGATCAAGCAAGTCCCCGGTATGGAGAAGTATGTGGCGACTTCCATGGCCATGTATCTTTCCATGATGACGCCCAGCCATTATCCCGGCCTTACCACGTTTCTCAATATCGTGATTGGTATTTCGGTGAGCATCGGCTTCATCGTGATTTTTCAAGCCATGTACACCGCGGTGATGGAGCGTACCCGCGAAATCGGAATTCTGAAATCGCTGGGTGCCTCGAAGCTTTACATTGTGAATGTGATCTTGCGCGAAACCGTATTGCTGGCACTCGGAGGAATCCTCGCCGGAGTGATGGTCAGTCTGGCAGCCCGTGCCGCCATTCACCATCGCATTCCTACGGTCCCTATCATCGTGACCGGAGGCTGGATTTTGCGTTCTGCCGTGATTGCCATCATCGGCGCAATCTTAGGTGCCCTCTACCCGGCCTACAAAGCCGCGCAAAAAGATCCCATCGACGCGCTGGCCTACGAATAGATAAACAAAACGGCCCGCATGGGTAGCACCCTGTGCAGGCCGTCAATTTTGCTACATCGCTGAATCAGAGTTGAACGTGTCCGCTGTCGCCTTCCAGCTGCCGTCAGCTTGCTTCATATAAACAGTCAGAAACTTGCCTTTGTCGGTCATGGGTTTCTTCGTCTTCGGGTTGGTCAGTGTCATGGTGTAAGTCCCTTGCGTATAGACCATGTCGCCACCCTTCGACGCGACCTGTTTGTCGGAAGCAAACGTAAGCGCAAAATTCTTGTCCGCTACAATCGGTACCATTGCCGCCTGAATCGCTGCTTTCCCATTCAGCGTGGGCGCTCCGGGATAGAGCCCGCTTCCGTCGTCGGTAAAATACGCAGCCCACTTGGCCGCGTCTTTCGAGGCGGCATCTTTCACCCATGCCGCTTCCAGGTCTTTGACCGCTTGTATATCCGCGGCTCGCGTGTCGGGCGGAGCGGCCGGTGGCGCCGGCGTGGTCGCACAGCCCACTGTGATGGCTACGAGCAATAGACATGCAACAATCCAAGCATTCTTAACCATATGTATCTCCTTGGGATTTAGGGTGCGAAACAGTATAGTCCAACTTCCACGCCGTGAAAGGGCCCGGATTCGCTTTGTTATAATCGCCCTGTCACCTGTGGCGCTATCGTCTAGGGGTTAGGACGTGAGATTCTCAATCTTAAAACACGGGTTCGATTCCCGTTAGCGCTACCAAACCTTCCTTCTTTGGGTCAATTTCCTCTGAGCCGCTGAAAAGTAATGAAGTTACAGAGGTTCGAAATTTCCCCTCCCAATACGTTGCGCCCCCCGGGAATAGACCTGCTGCAAACGTTGCTTTTGTTCGGCTGGTGCGACTCTCCACAGGTTCGATGCGTTCAATAGCACCGTTTCCGCAAAGTCATATTTTATCCTTGATTGTTCGTGTTAATTACCGGTAGCGTGATGACAAAAGTGGTCTGGCATTCATTCAGTTCCCCTTGTCACGAGATGTGAGAACCCGCCCTTAGAGGCTGGCTTCGACTTTTTGAGTCCCATTTGCTTTGCGATAAAGTTGTCGAACAGCCTCACAGGAAGGAGTCTGAGCAGAGTCCAGTTCTTGAAACGTTGCGGGATGACCGCGTAGCGTGCCTTAGGTTTTGCCGTGCTGAGTGCCAGATGGACTGCGTCGCCCAGACGCTCAGGGGGTAGGCCATTAGTACGTGCTTCGTTGACGATCCACTTCTGGAAGTTCTGCACCGCCTCCCAATACTCGGTCTGCTTGAACTCACTCAGATCTTCTTTTTCGCCCTT
>JBEKTR010000306.1:0-4251 GCA_049515835.1 Terriglobales bacterium | reverse complement strand
CTCCTCGGTGGCCTCGACCGTATCGCCAAAGACCAGAACCAATACTATTTGCTTGGCTATCATCCCAGCGAATCTCCCGAAGGTAGCTGCCACACCCTTCGCGTGAAAGTCGATCATGGCTCCGTTCGAGCCCGCAGCGGCTACTGCAACATTAAGCCGCAGGATCTTCTGGCTGGCGATCCACTGGAGAAGACGCTAGAATCCAGGGCCTCGGGTGAACTGCCCGGCAACGTCACGGCCTTCATGCAAGCTCCGTTCTTCTACACCGCGCCTAACACTGCGCGCGTTAATCTCGCTGTCGAAATTCCCTCAACAGCCATGAAGTTCGAAAAAGTCAAAGGGAAGCAGCATGCCGCCGTGAATATCCTCGGGATTGCCTACAAAGCGGATGGCACCGCGGGCGCCCGCTTCAGCGACACCGTGAATCTCGATTTCGATGAGAAGAAAGACGTCGAAGAATTTCAGAAGCAGCCCTACCACTACGCCAACCAGTTCGAAATCGCGTCGGGGCAGTACAATCTCCGCGTCGTCTTCAGTTCGGGGAATGAAAGCTTTGGCAAACTCGAACAGCAGCTCGTGATCGATCCCTATAGTTCGCAGCAGTTCAGCATGAGCGCGGTCGCCCTGTGTGATCGGGTAACTCCAGCCGATCAGCTCTCGCAGGGCCTCGATTCGCAGCTTCTCGAAAACAAGACGCCGCTCATTTCGCGGGGCATGGAGTTCACGCCTACGCCAGAAAATCGCTTTAAGCCCACCGACAATCCGATGTTGTATGTGGAACTCTATGCTCCGGCCTTACTCTCGAAAGATCCCCCGAAGCTCACTTTCATGCTGCGCATCACCAATACGAAAACTAATACCGTCAAAGTGAACGCGGGCATCAACACCGACGCATCTTCGTTCAAAACAGGAAACTTGATAGTTCCTGTGGGGATGAAGTTACCCATTGCGCAACTTAGTCCAGGCCCATATCGCCTGGAATTGAAGGCTTCGGATTCCGCTGGCCATTCGACACCCGCCCGCACGGCGGATTTCGTGGTGGAATAGGGTGCTCGGAAAGACTGGTAGAGGTCGCGCGAGTTTCCTTTGTGAACCTTCGTGTTCTTGGTGGTTCAGCCTGTTCGTTGCACAGGCCGGCGAATCGAGTTTGCATGGCGGGCGCGTTTCATAAAACACAAAAGGACACTAAGTATCACGAAGGGCCAACACGATCCGATTGCAAATCCCCCATGTCCTCGGTCGTTGAATGCGGCTGAAGTTAATGATTGCAAATGCCTCCCGAAAGTGCTTTTCTGTCAAAATGCAAATTCCCCCGTCTCAGTGCCTTAGAGCACTTTTGTGTTTTCTGTTTCTCGCCGCATCCCTCGCACAATCGCAGTCTAGTTCGCCGAACGCTCAACAAGTGCGTGATCGCGCCGACACGCTGCTTCGCCAGATGACTGTCGAAGAAAAAGTGGGCCAGCTCAACCAGGTCTCCGGCCGGATCATTAAGGGCTTCGCCGACGACAAGCCCGATGCGGCGATTCGCGCCGGCCGTGTTGGTTCTGTTCTCTGGCAGGTCGATGTGCACGAACTGAACCGCTTACAACATATCGCAGTGGACGAGTCGCGCCTGCACATCCCACTTCTCATGGCTTTCGATGTCATTCACGGTTATCGCACGATTTTCCCGGTTCCCCTGGCGATGGCGTCGTCATGGGATCCATCGGTCGAAGAACAGGCCCAGCACGCCGCCGCCGAAGACGCTCGCGCCGCAGAAATTCAGTGGACGTTCACCCCCATGCTCGACATCGCGCGCGATGCACGCTGGGGGCGAATTGTCGAAGGAGCAGGTGAAGACCCTTATCTCGGCGCGGCCATGGCGCGAGCCCAGGTCCGCGGATTTCAAGGCGACGAGCTCAGTCCGAGCACAATTCTTGCCTGCGCCAAGCACTTTGCCGGCTATGGCGCGGCGGAAGGCGGCCGCGACTATGACTCGTCTTATATTCCCGAAGAACTCCTACGCAACGTATATTTCCCCCCGTTTCATGCTGCGGTCGATGCCGGCGTAGGCAGCCTTATGAGCGCCTACATGGACTTGAACGACGTTCCGGCCGCCGGCAATCGCTGGCTGCTGCACGATGTGCTGCGGGACGAATGGGGCTTCAAGGGCTTTGTGGTTTCGGATGCCATCGCTGTCGGCAATCTCGTCACCCACGGCTTTGCCGCAGACAAAGAAGACGCGGCATATCGCGCTTTCAACGCCGGCCTAAACATGGACATGGCCAGCAACACGACCATCACCTATCTGCCGAAATTGTTGAGCGAGGGGAAGATCACGCAGGCGCAACTCGATGACGCTGTGAGGCCCATTCTGGAAGCGAAAATCAAGCTGGGCCTGTTCGAGCATCCCTATTCCGATGAAACCAAAGTGGATTCTGTTTTGAACCGGCAGTCCACTCGCGATTTGGAGCGCAAGCTGGCCGCGCGCTCCATGGTGCTGCTGAAAGACGAAAACAATATCTTGCCGCTGCCAAAAAGCGCACAAGTAAAGAAGATTGCGCTTATAGGGCCGCTCGCCGATGCCGCTGACGACCTGGAAGGCGGCTGGTCGCCCGAAACGCTGTTCGGCGATCCAAGCAAGAGCCATCCCGTGACAATTGCGTCCGGCATACGCAACAAACTTGGCGCAAATACCGAAGTGGAGGTTGTCAGTGGGCCGCCTTTGCGCCGCGACTATCAATCGATGATCGATGTTATTCAAGAAAAGAAGCCAGTTCCAGAACCAACCGCAGCGGAAGTGAAAGACTGGCTCGCCCGCGCGCAGAAGGCGGCGAAAAAAGCCGACCTCGTAATTGCAGTAATGGGCGAAGCCGCCAACATGAGCGGGGAAGCCGCATCGCGGTCGTCGCTTGCGCTCCCTGGAATTCAAGAGCAAATGCTTGAACTTGTCGCGAATACGGGAAAACCGGTCGTGCTCGTCTTGATCAACGGCCGTCCGCTCGATATCCGCTGGGCCAGCGAACACGTCCCCGCGATTCTTGAAGCCTGGTTCCCCGGCACCGAAGGCGGCAATGCCGTGGCCGACGTGCTCTTCGGCGATGTCAATCCGGGCGGCAAGTTGCCGGTGAGTTGGCCGCGTGACACTGGTCAAGAGCCGATCTATTACAACCACAATCGCACTCACGATCCCGACGACGCACCCAAGTTCGGTTCGCGTTACTGGGATTTGAGCTCGAAGCCTTTGTACCCGTTCGGCTTCGGCCTGAGCTATTCGAAATTTTCCGTTAGCAATTTGAACGTAAATTCGCAGATCAAAGCCAACGAGACCGCACAGGTTTCGGTGGACGTTACGAATACCAGCAACACCTCAGGCGATGCCGTCGTGCAGATTTACATTCATCAGCGCGCCGGGTCGGCTTCGCGTCCGGTGCGGCAACTCGAAGGATTTCGCCGCGTTATCCTCAAGCCGGGAGAGAAACAAACTTTAACCTTTCCGCTCGGGCCCAATGAATTGAGCTTCTGGAGCCCGCAAACCAAAACGCGCGCAGTAGAGCCGGGGACATTTGATGTCTGGGCTGGCCAGGATTCGACCGCCGATTTACACGGTACGCTGGATGTGACGCCGAATTAATTGGCTAATGATTAATTCGAGGAAAATCCCGGCCGCCCTTGCCGGATAATCTTTGAAAAATCGGGAGAATCGTCCGCCGCCCGCGCCACCGGGTTAATAAACGCCCTGCGCTTCAACTCCGCAAACGGCAGATTTTCGCCCGCCAGGATGTGGTGCTCATAGAGCATCTCATCGGCTTTGCCGCTTAACAGAATCCGCGCGTCCCAGGGCGAAAAGCCCGCCCCGCCTACGTCATTCACATGCAGAGAAATATTCGTCGTGCAATTGTTAGTCAGCGCGTTGTACCACTCCGGATGATCACGCAGGTGGTTCGTCCGCTTGAGGTAATCGAGAAAAATGGCGCGCGCCTGCTCCGGCGTTGCCAGCGTGTGGTAAAGATAGACTTCTTCGCCCTCGCCATGCGGCCCCGGTCGGAAATTTGTGCGCAGCCGGATAACGTCTCGCTCGTCGGCAATCGTATAAATCAATTCGTAGTAACGAAAAAATCCGAGGATGGCAGAATACGATTGGCCGACTTGTTTCCGCGTCTCAATCGAAATCGCCACATAGCCTTCGTCGCCAAAATCAAAGCTCATGATGCTGTGCGCAATCCACGGCCCCATCCAATAAATGAACGACACATCGATACCGCGCAGCTT
>JBEKTR010000305.1:0-4260 GCA_049515835.1 Terriglobales bacterium | reverse complement strand
CATGCTCTCAATTTGCTCTTGCAGGCGTCTCTGAGTCTGCTCGTCAAGACCGGTAAACTCGATTCCCATGCCGAGACCGCGATCGCAGGTCCTGACGATTGCTGAGGTGTGGATTCGTTCTGAATTCAGCCAAAAGGTTGCCAGCAGAAGCCTTCCCAAAGAGAAAGGCAGCATGGTTTCTATGTAACAGCCACGGGCGGAAATGTCCGCCGTTTGTGTCCTCATCGGTGTGTCTTTGCCCGTCGCATCCTGGGTTTCGATCTGGAAGGGGATCCGATGGCGGGAAAATTTTCTCTGCTCGATTGGGGCTGGCTCAGTCCGCGGTACCGGCGCAATACCAAGGGAGTGCTGGGCCTCCAGTTCGTTTTGCCAGGGACACGGCTGCCCTTTCGCTAACTTCACCCCTATTTTGGTTTTTCGGGTTGAGGCAATATTCGCGACCCAGATGATCTGACATGTAGCCTTTTTTTCGCCAAGATGGACGCCGATCATGTCTCTGGGTTTTAGCCGCTCGTTGAGACCGCAAAACTCAGCGCCATGAGCGCTAATATTTCTAACATGCACAATTTCAGAAAAAGCATGGTCATCGTCATCTACGCCAAATACCCGAATTGAGATATCTGCATCGAAACGGGGCTCGGGCTTGTCTGGCATAGGCTAGTGTTTGTTGTTGAGAAAGCTGCGCGCACAGGTCGGACATCTATATTCTTCGGCAAGAGCGGATTTCTTCGTTAGGCTTGGGTTGCGGCGGAAGAACGGACAAGGTAACATTGAGTGTCACGATGCGCGTATATCCCTCAGCAAAAACCAGCTAAAGCATCGTAAACAAAGCTGTTATTTAAGAGCGGAAGTGGTGGAACTGGCAGACACACCATCTTGAGGGGGTGGCGCCGAAAGGCGTGGGGGTTCAAATCCCCCCTTCCGCACCAAACAAAGGATTTAATAGAGCATGATTATTCTGGTCACGATTATTCACGTCATTGTCAGCTTATTTCTGATTATTGTCGTATTGCTGCAAAGCGGCCAAAGTGGCGATGTTGCCGCAGCTTTCGGCGGTATGGGCAGCCAGACCGCTTTTGGGCCGCGGGGCGCGACCACCGCCTTATCCAGGGCCACGACGTGGTCCATAATAATTTTCATGGTGACGTCCATCACGCTCTCGATTGCAGCATCACGCAGGCCGGCTTCGCGCTCGGTTTTGCAGGGAGTGAGTAGCGCGCCGGCAAAATCAGCACCGGCTTCAACGCCAGTTCCAACTCCGGCTGCGCCGACGCAAAAATAGGGCAGTGCGAGATGCCTGATAAAGCGATTGTTTGTTACGATTGGTGTCCCCAGAGATTAGGGCCTAGGCGTGGCGTTCCCATTCACCCATCATGATCCATGAAATCATCGCCGTGGGGCCTTTGCAGTGCAATTGCTCGGTCGTTGGCGATGAGGCCACCCTCGAAGGGATGGTCATTGACCCCGGCGACGACATCGAAAGCGTCCTGGCGCTGGTTCGTAAACATAAGCTCAAAATCAAACAGATCGTAATTACGCACGCTCACATCGACCACATTGGTGGGGCAATGAAGCTGCGGGCCGCAACGGGAGCGCCCATCTTGCTCAATCAAAATGACCAGGCGCTGCTCAAAATGATGGACATCCAAGCCAGTTGGATTGGCGTTGCCTCTCCCGGATTAATACAAATTGATCAAAGCCTGAGCGATGCCGACAGGGTAACGGCGGGAAACTTGGGCGCGACCATCATGCACACCCCGGGGCATACCGAAGGCAGTATATGTCTGTATTTTCCAGCCGAGCAAAAGCTGATCGCCGGGGATACACTATTTGCGGGCAGTATCGGCCGCACTGACCTTCCGGGCGGATCATTCCCGAAAATCATGTCGTCTTTGCATGAGAAAGTATTGACCCTTCCAGACGAAACCGTGGTCGTTCCGGGGCATGGCTCTTTGACCACAATCGGCAAAGAACGAGCCGAAAACCCTTTCCTAAAAAACTAATATCTGATCTTTAACGGTCGGTGGCGGGACGGTTACCATGTAGTTAACTGAGACTTTCTTCCACTTTCCACTCTCACGGCGATTCGCTAGGCTAAAGCTACGCTGGAACAACGCATAAAGTGTTCACATCCTATTCTCCCCTATGAAATCCAGCGAAGTGATTGCAGTATCCCCCGCGGAGGCCAAGTTTTCAGCATGAAATTCGGTTCCACAATTCTAGGATTCTTGTTGGCCATCGCTCCGCTAGCGGGTGCGCAAGTCAAAGTTACGCAATTCGAAGGCATTGACGCCTCGAACGATCCTGTTACCGGCTTCACTGTCGATCCCAATGGCGCGGTCGGCACGAAGCAATACCTGGAGTGGGTCGATCAGGCTTATCAAGGCTTTGACAAAGTGACCGGCGCGGCAATCTATAAGACGCCGCAGCGTGCGATTACGCCGTGGGTAGAAAACAGCATGTCTGATTGCTCCAGCGGCGGTGGCAACGGCATTATTCTTTTCGATCACCTCGCATCGGTCTGGATTATCGCGGTGCGCGAGGGCGGCCCGAATTATTTCTTCTGCATCGCAGTGTCAAACACCGACGATCTGACCTCCCCGACCTTCGCCTGGTATACCTACGAGTTGCCGCTTAATCCAATTCTGGCGATCAACGGAATTAATTACTATCCCGATTACCCGAAGATTGGCACCTGGCCCGACGGGTATTACGTCACCATGGATCTAGAGAACCCGGGCAAGGGATACCAAGAGAACGGCGTCGTTGCCTGCGTCTTCGATCGCGCGAATATGCTGCTCGGTGCGACCATGCGTCCGCCCCAATGCTTTAGCAATTCGAGTACGAATGGCTGGTATCTGGCGCATAGCCTGCTTCCCGCCGATATAGACGGAACGACGCCTCCAGCTACCGGCACGCCAGAAGCGTTTGTGAGCATTCAGAACCCCAGCGCTGGCTCGACAACCTCGAATTCGCTAAATCTGTGGCAATTTCATGTGGACTGGAACACGCCCACGAACTCGACATTCGCCGGTCCGACGGCCCTCATAGTGCCGTCTTATCAACCAGGTTGCTATACCACGAGCCAGCCGACGGACACGTATTGCGTGCCGGAAGCCAGCTCCGCGCAGACAAAAAATAGGATCGATTCGGTCGGCGACCGCCTGATGCATCGCTTCGCCTTCCGCCAATATCCGGCGTATTCTTCGTACCTCGTGAGCCACGACATACAAGTGACAGCTGGACATATGCAGACGGGTGTGCGCTGGTACGAATTGCGGCCGACAAACAATGTATTCAGCTTGGCGAACTCTGGAACCATCAGCCCGGACACGACTTATTTCCGGTTTATTCCCAGCATCGCGCAGGATAAGACCGGCAATGTGGCGGTGGGGTATAGCGGATCGTCGGCAGCTATTCATCCCGCGATCGCTTTTTCATATTTCAATTTGCCAAAAAGCAGTCCACCAAAGGAAGTCTTGATTCTTGAAGGCACCGGCGACCAGGAGAATTCGCCACACTGGGGCGGCTATACAAGTATGACGGTTGATCCGACCGATGATTGCACATTCTGGTATGTGAATGAGTATTTGAGCGCCAACCAGACGGGGACGACGCATGTCTGGAAGACGCGCCTGGCGCACTTTGCGCTGCCAGGTTGTTCATAAGGAAAATGGTTGACGGTGGTTGTATTCAAGAGGGCTTGGAGAGTAGCATTTTAAGGTGCCTCTTTATTCCGGATTTCAAGCTTCCGGAACCGAAGCTCCTGAAACCCAAGTCCTGAAAAAGAAATCGAGCTATGGAAATCATGAGGCAGATAATGATGAAATTTGAAATAAAAAAATTTGGTGTGTATGGGCTGGCATTAGCGATGGTGGGCGCAGTATCATGCGCTTCCGCGGCCGCGCAGAACTACACTTTCACGGAGTGGAAGACGCCCAGCGTAAGCAGCCAGCCGCTGCATATTGCCGTGGCCAGCAACACCCAGTTTTATTTCACCGAAAGCGCCAAGAACCGGATTGGCGGCGTGAACCTGGCGACGAGCCAAAACGGAGGGAATCCAGTTACCGAGTGGCCTTTGCTGGCCGGTTCAATGCCGCATTCGATTGTGCTTGATGCGCTCGAAAACCTAGCATTCTGCGCTTATGGCGGCAACTACGTGGGCGTGTTAACTCCGACTCTTGCGCCTAAACCTCCTAACAGTCCGTTCACGTATTACCTGCTGCCGACGCCAGCATCGGGACCCATCCATCTCGACAC
>JBEKTR010000304.1:0-4281 GCA_049515835.1 Terriglobales bacterium | reverse complement strand
AGCGCGCTCGAGTTGCAGGCGGCCCACTCGCTCAT
This sequence comes from Terriglobales bacterium, assembly GCA_049515835.1. GTDB lineage: Bacteria > Acidobacteriota > Terriglobia > Terriglobales > Acidobacteriaceae > JAJPHW01. The sequence continues at coordinate 4,246 of JBEKTR010000304.1, read as the reverse complement.
CATTTTCTGCTTTAATGTAGGTCTGATAGGCTCCCGACACCTCGTTACTCTGCACACGCAACAAAAGTTGTCCTTTCTTTACTTCGTCACCCAAGCGCGCCTTTATTTCGATGACTCGGCCGCTCGCCAGTGAAACCACAGGGACTGAGCGAGTGATGTCAGGCTGTACAACCCCGGTGACATTCAACTCAGACACAGCCTTGTATTCGGCCGCGGCAACTATGGGAAATTGCTCGGGATGATCCACTTTGAAATTGTTGGCGTCGAGATCAGGCTGCACGACGGCTTTGGGCGGCGCTTCTGCGTCTGGGTTGGCCTTGCCACCGTTGCAAGCCAAAAGCGAGCCGAAGGGTAGACAAAGCACAGCCAGCAGCAGCCGTCGGCCAAGTTGTATTTTCATGGCAGGACCTCGCGACCGGCAGCCTGGTTCAACTGAGCCGCGGCGGTCAAATAAGAGCCAATCAGATTGATGTAGTTCAATTGCACCATCCGGTATTCGCTTTGCGCATTCAGAAAATCGAGCAGCGACGCGCCGCCGTGTTGGTAAGAAAATGTAACCGTGTCACGCACGCGCACTGAGGTCTGTAGATATTTGGCTTTGTAAGGACGAAGCAACGTGACGTCACTTTCGACGGTTGCATAGCTAGAATCCACATCAGCGAAAACTTGCGCCTGGGTCGCATCGTAAAGGCGCTGATTGCGGTCAATATCGAGCTGCGTGCGCAGCTTCTCGCCCTGATTGCGGTCAAACAACCGCAAGGGAATATTGATACTGACACCAACCGTGTTAGTGGCGGCCGGATTGTTGTAGGAACCGTTGTGCGTGTACCACAACGAAAGCGTGGGATCGGTTGAACCGTTGGCCACTGCGAGCGTGTGATCTGTACGGGCTTTGTCCACGGATGCCAACGCCGCTTTCAAATCGGGGCGCGTATCCAGCGCGGTCTTGCGCACATCGTCGCGCGGCGGAAGCTGATCGTTAAAGTCGTAAGGGCCCACCACGTCAAATTGGTCAAGGGGCGTGCGGTCGTTGAGCAGGGCCAGTAGCTGGATTTTCGCATTCTCCAAGGCTTCTTCGGCCGCTTGGAGATCGGACTCATATTGCGCCCGTTGCAATTCGAGACGATCGAGATCGAGTTGCGCGATATCGCCCGCGCTAAACCGGGTGCGGCTGATATCGAGAACTTTATCCCAGTAATCCAAATCGTCTTTTGCTAATTGCCGCGCCGCTTTCGCCTGCAAGATGGCCACATAGGAGGACCGCAAGGTGAAAATAAGCCCGCGTTCCACATCGGCGTGGGTAAATTCGGCAACGGTCGTGGCTTTTTGCGCGCTCTCGTAGCGGAGATGACGCTTTCGGCGACGTTCTATTTCAAAACTGATTCCGGGCGAGATAAAGGTTCCAGCGAAAGGTTGCCAAACGCCATTGTTGGGAGCGATCTGGGTGCCATCCGCCGTTAAAGAAAATGTTGGATTAGGCCGCAGATTGGCCGTAATTTCTTGGGCTTTCGATTCGTCAATATTAAGTTTATCTGCCAGCAAAGTCGGATTGCGCACTTCAAAGCGGTCACGCACCTGCTCCCAAGTAAGAGGCGGCGATTGTTGGCAAAAGGCGGCCGCGGAAACGCCGAACAGTGCCAGTCGTCCGAAATAGCGCAATACTTTAACTTGCACTCAATTGCTCCGTAAGATTTATCAGCGTCGCAATGCGCGAACTGGAGACTACTAAAATGTATGAAATGAATATAAACCGCCGGTTACAAATTGGTGGGCGGTAGTTCCCAGCTAGGAAAGGCCTGCCGGGGGGGCGCGCGCGCTGATGCGGTTCTGCGCCAATTGTAGCGAGAGGGGGACGAACAAATTTGTCACTTGACCCCAAACATTAATTTGGGGAGCGAGTGCAACCGAACTAACGGCAAGCGCCAATCTACCCCACACGGCCGATGCGTGAGGCGCGACCGCGTGCATCGCGACCTTCTTCGAGGCCGACGATTCTTCAATCTCGGGACGCATCGCGTGCAAGTCGTCCGACGCCGAAATCACCGGGAAGAGAAGCAGTAGTACGCAACCCAGGACAAGGAAAGAGCAAACTCCGCTCTTTGACGCCAAGCGATGCTCAGGCGCTCGCAGCCAAACCAAAATGGCGGGAACGGCTAGTAGCACCCACAGGATATTGAGAAGAAGCTCCATTACCTTCGAAAATCGTAGCAGCGGGAAGGAAAGCGAGTCAATGTTAGCTACGTAAAGAATTGTGAGGGCGGCTTTTTTGCGAAGGCCAACCTGGATCGCGTTTTTGGCCCGAAAATCCAATAGAGTCAGACTCCAATGAGACCCTAAATCCGATTTTCTTCCGCCTCCGTACTGAAAGTGCAGGCAAGACGAGACAACTCAAATAGGAGAATTCCGTGAAGAAGAAAATCGCAGTTTTGTTACTCAGCGTTATGTCGCTGGCGGCGTTTGCCGTGGCGGCGGATAAGAACCCGATGGTGGGTGGGCAGGAAATGTATCCCACGAAGAACATCATCCAGAATGCGGTCAATTCGGCCGATCACACCACCCTAGTCGCGGCTGTAAAGGCGGCTGGATTGGTTGACACGCTTCAGGGTCCGGGGCCATTTACGGTGTTTGCACCGACCAATGAAGCCTTTGCCAAACTACCGGCTGGCACAGTGGACAATCTCCTGAAGCCGGAAAACAAAGACACGCTGGTCAAGATTCTCACCTACCATGTGGTCGCCGGTAGGCTCAGCGCTGTGGACATCAAGAAGATGATTCGCGAAGGCCATGGTCAGGCGACATTAAAAACCGTCAGCGGCGGAACTCTGACGGCCATGATGCAGGGCAAGGACCTCGTTTTGAAAGACGAAAAGGGCGGAATCGCTACTGTAACGATTGCCAACGTGCTTCAGTCGAATGGCGTGATTCACGTGGTGGATAGCGTTCTGTTGCCGAACTAATGGCAGCATGCAACAAAATAGCGCTCCCTAAAAGGGAGCGCTTCATTTTTGCCACGAAATCTCGAATTAGCTGTTGCTGGATTTGTTGCTGATGACGTCTTTGTTTTCCGCAGTTTTCGTATCGCCGGCAGCGCCTTCCTTCATACCTTCTTTCAGCGCACGAATGCCTTCGCCGAGGCCCTTACCGAGCTCCGGCAGCTTCTTCGGGCCAAAAATGAGCAAGGCGATGGCAAAAATCACCAGCAGATGCATGGGTTGAAATAGGCCTTCAAACATAGAAACCTCCGCAGAAACAGCTCTCTTTTACGTTACAGAAGCGCGGAAGGTGAGTCAAATTGAATCCAGTCAAATTATGGATGTTTTGCCGGAGGCGCGAATTTCATCCTGCCGAAAGCACTGGGTACATGGAAATTGGGCTGTGGAGTATTAGTTGGTTGCCAGGCGAGATGTGCACGTGGCTCGGTTTGACCTTCAACGCGATAAAAATTGACCCGCCAAGTCGCTTGCGGATCGAAGTGTTCGGTCAAAGATTTTATGGGAATGGCTAGTTCGGCATTCCAAGAATGGGCCTGCCTATCAAGATAGACTGACCGTTTCATGCCACTCTTGAGGTCGCTGCGTCCGCCAGGGAAAATGTCGAGATCAATCCACATGGAATTGGGCGCAACTTCAAATTCTTTGTAGTAATGTTCACGGGAAGGATCGGACTGCAAGAAGGCTTCAACTACATCTCGGTCCCAAAGCTGGTCGCGGCGTCCGTTGGGGTCCGAGTCGGCAAAGACGTAAAGATCGCGATAACGGCATTCGAAACGTAGATAAAGAGTCTCGTTTGACCACAAAGCTTTAACGGTGGTTTCACGCGAGGAATCGGGATTCTTTCCTTGCCAATCAGATGCAAAGATCACAGGTTGCGCCGTGCTCCAGGCTTTTGCAGGATAAGCGGCATCCAAAGCAACCGGCGGCGCGACGTATTGAGCGACTATTTCCTGTGCGGAAGCGCTGGTCATCAGAAATAAGATTGAGTTTAGCGCGAAAAACAGTGCCGCGGATTCCCGCAAATAACGCAGATTTCGAACAAAATCAGTTTGAGCGCAAGAAACGGATGGCTCAGCAAGCGCACAACATTTAGATTCTGGAATCATGAACACAGATACGATACTTAATATAACTCCAACACTGATGGCTGCTAAATTTTCAAAGACCAGAATAAACAGCGACATGAGAGAAGACACTCGCTGGCGAGCAGTGGTCGCTCGCGACGCACAGCAGGATGGCACATTTGTGTTTGC
>JBEKTR010000303.1:0-4291 GCA_049515835.1 Terriglobales bacterium | reverse complement strand
CGGGGTCATAGACTGTTCCCGTATAGGTGCTATTACTCGACCAACATTTCCCTGGCCACTCAAAATTATCCACCGTGACATAGCTCAAGGAAGTGAGGTTGAAGAATATGAACGACGACTGATCGTATGCACAGCTCGACACGAATGATGTGCTCAAGGGATTGTCACCGCTCATCAAGGGGCGCGCCCACGCATTTCCACCGTACCAAGTCTCGTCCACTCCGATGTAAATAGGATTGCTGCTGCTGCCACTCCACTTCCATGACCAGCTACCACCTACATACGGGCTCGCCGCGCTGTTGCCAAAATGCCAAGTGTCCCCGCCGCGAAAAATGTATTGATCACCAGCGACCGGTGTATGGCCTGCACAGGTACCGGTGCACTTGGGCATTCCGGGCGCATGCAGCCAAGGCGAGGTTTTCGACGTGCCATTGTTCGTGTCGCTTCCGTTGGCCGCTATATAGTAAGTGCCGGCCGCGGTGCTTGCCGTCGCAATCAGGCTCGACGCGAGCACGAACAACATGAGGGGAAATTTGCGGACCATGTCTTTGGGTCTCCTGTTCGCGCCAGCACGCGGCTGTCGACGTAAGAACAGGCTATCTTGACCGTTGCCTTGCGCCAAGAACCAGAGGTGCATGGCCAAACTCACGCGAGCACGCTCCGGAGGGCCCCTGGCGAACGCCCCCCATTGGGAACTCCAATGCTTTCAATAGCTTGTTGCACCGTCAAAATCCGGCAACCGCTCTCTGCTGCGCTCCCGACCACTGCTTCGAATAGCGCGGGCGTGCAGCCATACGGCGAGGGCTGCGCTTGTACGTCATGCGTATAGAAAATCAACCAACCCTTACGGCGCTTGTTCTCCGCGATCAGAGCTTTGGCATGCACGAACTGGTCCATATCGCCGTAAAGGCTGTTTGCCATCAACAGGTTTAGGTCTACGTCATCAGGACCGTTAATTCCGGGAATGATGCCGCGCGAACTGCTCATTTGCGGCCCCAGTGCTGCTTTGACCGGCAGGGCTACATCGCCAAACGGATAAGCAAAATTCCCACACTCCGAACCGCTAATTTCTTCCAGGGCCTGGCGCCCATGAACCGCATCGGCCAGAAACTCGCGGCAGGATACCGCGCGAGCTGAAATGTGGCTGAAAGTATGGCCAGCCAGTTCATGGCCTTTTTCGAGCAATTCTTCCAGGTCCGATTCGTGGAACAGGTTACCTGGCTCTCCCGAACGATTCATAAGATCCATGGCAGTGTAGTAAGTTCCACGCGCGCCATAATGTTCGAGAACTGCGCCGCCAGTCGAAGCTGCACTGCGGGGAAAATCATCGAAGGTAAACGAGACAATCGGGCCATGGCCTGCCAGAGAAACCACACGGCGGTGCATCCGGCGGAGCATTTTGCGATGAACAGCATTTATGGGTGAACCAAGTCGCATGGATTAGTTAAATCAAGAACCCAGTTAGGCTAGAACTTGTTCCTGCACAACAATTTCAATGACGCGATCATCTGGCACTTCGCGGCCATGGCGGAAGACAAGTGACGAAACGCCGTCATTCACTTCGACCTCTTCCATGCCCATGTCTTCAAACACTTTTCCAGAGGGAGCGTTCCGCGGCGTCTTGCGGTAGTTGGCGTAAAAATCTCTGCCAGTCTCCGTCATGGATTTCCGCATAGCATACGCTAGAAAAGCATGTTCGACCCGCTTCGATTGCACGCGGCAACTGAACATCAGGTCCGTCATTCGCGGTTCACGGCGATTGACAACCGAGAACCCGATCACACCATAACTGCCAAAGCGGTCTTCACAACTCAAGACGTGAGTTTCAATGTCAGGATTGCGAAGAATTTCGCGCAGTACTTCGCGGTCGTAGCGATTGCCGGAAAAATTCATCTGATTCGTGCGTTGCGTGAGCTCGTGAACCCGCTCCAGATTCTCTTCCGTCATTGGTTTGATGTTCAGCCGAATCTGACAGTGCCGCAAGAATTGCATGTAATCGTCACCAAAGCTTTCGGCGATGGTCTGGCGGCTCATCTCCACCTGATACATCTTGCGGCGCTCGCGGCTTTCGTCCGTCACCGGCGCCTGACACTCTTTCATTTCGGTGATTTCGCGATAGCGAAGAGAATTGAGCGTGCGCACATCAGGGCACACAGTTTTGACTTCTTCCAATTCAAACGGAGAGTCATCCACAAATAGGAGGCTGTCCCTACCGATGTTCAACTGCTCGGAAATTCTTTTTACAGCATGGCTTTTCGGCTGCCATGATATTTGCGGATACAGGAAGTATTCGCTCAACTGAAATTTTGCAAGGGCTGCAAGAGCTTCGTCAGGACTGTTCTTGCTAGCAACAGATTGTAAGATCCCTCGCTGATCGAGCGATTGAATAATTCCGGCAATGCCTGGTTTCAGTTTGAGCTTTTCGAGGCCGTCCTCGATCAGAATGCCATCCCAGAGCGTATGATCCAGGTCCCAGACCACGCACTTAATTGCTTTGTTTTTTTCCTTGCTGACGTCGCCGACTCTGCTCTTTGCCGCCTCTTCTCCAACTTCCTTTACGAAATCCATCAAGCCAAAGTAAAGCGTGGTTTCACCGGCTTCGTCGTTGGGAACAACTTCGATGTCAAACGCCTGGCGCAGATCGACGAAGCGGACAATGTCTTCGAGGGGCACACGCACGCGATGAAAACCTGGAGTCAACTCAATCAGCTCTTGGAACGGCATCTTCCCACGTTCGTTCAACGGTCGCATCGTAAGGGTCAAGCGAACGACTCTCGATTGCGGGTTGTGACACTCAATGACGAAACTGGTCGGCAACTCAGGGCGATCCGTGTTAGTGCTGGCAATTCTTTTTTTGTATCCGTAGCGTTTCTTTCTTGCGAAATTGGCCAAAGAGGCAACGGGCAGCAACTGCACGAGCTTTCCTACGCGGTAATCGCTCTGTTCGCGTTTTACTGCGTCTTCCGCGGAAAACAGCCGGACATTTCCCGGCGTCCATAATTTCCCCCACTGCTTGAAGCGGATCTTCAGTACATAAGAATTCGCTGATTCTGGCGAATCCAGACGCACCATGCCATCCACGAATCGGCGGCACTTTCCATCGGTTCGCGCGCTATAGAGATCACACGTCGAGTAGCAGGTCGGCCATACGCACTCAGTGCAGTGTTCGCTCCAGGGCAAAATCGTGCGCGACAAATCTTTGCCGCTCAGCTCGGCAAACGATTGCGCAACTTCCGGCGGAAGTTGGCTCATGGTCTCTCTAAGCTGATTAATTTCTGTTTCGTACATTCAATTCTCTGGAGGGTATCAAGACGGCCGTTAGCCGTTGGAATAAGCATCCGGCATGTAACCGGATTGTTCGGTCACGGCACGACGCACCCATTGCAAACAACCGAGGCTGCGCTGCATTTTGACCCGGGCATCCGATCGCCGTGCCGGTAAAAGTAGATAGCTTAGCGCTCCGCTGATAACGCGGATGCTGTGGTGAATTGCGAGGCTCGCGAGGAATGCCTGCTGGGCCAGCCACCCATGGTGTTTGCGCCAATACTGCCATGTAGCTCGATAGATCTCAAGGTAAAAGCGTAGGGGTGCGTTGGCAGAACTCGCACCGCCATAGTGGATGGCGCCTGTCTCCGCAAAAAATACGATTCTCTTGCCCGCTTGATGGAAGCGGTAGCACCAATCCACATCTTCGCCGTACATGAAAAATTGCGGATCAAACATCCCTACTTGCTCAATCGTGCTGCGCCGTACGAGCAGAAACCAGCCATTCAAGACTTCTACAGATGTGGTCTTGCCGTGGTCGAAGTCTGTCATTAACATGCCGCCAAAAAAACTGGATCCTTTGAACAAGACGTCCAAGCCGACCGCGCGCGAGAAATTGCTCCAAACCGTCGGAAAGCGCATGGTCGAGCGCCGGACCTCGCCGTCGGCGCTGAGCATCTGCGGTCCCATCATCGCCACCTCCGGATGGGCAGCAAAGTAATTCAGCATTGGGGTGATGCAATCGGAAGTAAACTTTACATCTGAATTCACCAGACAAACAAAATCTCCGGTGCAGTGTGACATCCCGATGTTATTCGCGCGTCCGAAACCATAATTCTCGGGATTGCGAATGAGCTGGAACTCGGGGAAGCGCTCGGCCACCATGTCGGGTGTGCCGTCGCTCGATGCGTTATCAACGACGATCACGTCCGAGTAAATCCCGGCGCAATGTTCACGCAGCGATTCAAGACACTCCAGCACATAAGCCTTTGCGTTCCAGACGACAATGACGACGGAGATGCGCGCG
>JBEKTR010000302.1:0-4301 GCA_049515835.1 Terriglobales bacterium | reverse complement strand
CGAAAAGCTCCTCGATGAGCGCCGCGAAAAACGCACCGAGGCCCGTGCCAAGCGCGCCGCTGAAACCAAGAAAGCCATGGAAGAAGCGGAGCAAAGCGTCGATCACCCCGGCAGCGGCGCCGAAGGTGAAGACCGCACCAAGTAAGATTGCAAACAAAATAATTAAAAGGGCAGGTTCCTTACCTGCCCTTTTTCATTTGATGATAGGGTGTCCGCAGCACTAGCGCGGCCACAGCCAGCCGAACGTTCCCGCCGTCAGCAAGGCGTAAACAAGACCATCAATCACTTCCTTGATAACGGACGACCATCGCTGTCCCTTCCAAATTCCGTTGGAGATGTGAGCCAGCCCATAGCAAAGGAACGCCGCAGTTCCAACCACTCGAAACACCACCGGATAAGTGGCTCCCACGGGAATCGTATTCGCCGCGATGTAAGCCACAAAAAAGCCAATCAGTAGCGAAAACACAAACCATTGCACCAGGAACTTTGCGAGTACCGGCTGGCCGTTAGGAATGATCGTCAAAAACCCAACCGGGCCTTGATTGTACTTTTCCACTGCGGCCGGTGATTTCATGTCCTTCGGTTCGCAGTGCGGAAAAACATAAAGGCCGGGCTTCAGGTTGGAGGGGCGCAGCGACGCTAGAAATTTATCTTCTTCGGGGATTTTGTTGTAATCGCTGCGATGGTACTTCAACAGCATATGCATGATGGAACTGCCGACAAAAACAATCACTGCCGACAACACAATCGGAAGCCACAGAGAGGCTAAAGAAACCATGGAATTCTCCTTGGGTCTGGGAGTTTACGAAATCGTCGCCACAACGCCGGACGAAGGTTACGCCGTTACGCCTGGCATCGTCAAGGCGCAAATTTCTTGGTTATGGATCAACTTGACCGCGCTACTAACGCTGCTTAGTCATTCCGAAGGCCCGCGCTTTCACCGGCGGGCCGAGGGGTCTCGCGTTGGGTGCCTAGCACTGTATCCCCACCCCACTCGTACATGCACTCCCGTTACTCACGCCGGTAATCTGGCGAAATCTCCAGAGCCCGCTAGACTTATAGCACTATGGCGGGGTCTCGTACTCAAATTTTGATCGCAGCCGGCGCCGGACTTCTGGTGCTGCTTGGCTTTTTCGGCTATCTATTCTGGCTGAATAACCAGCCGCCCGTGCTTTCGCGCTCCGCCGAAGTGGATCCGCTCAGCAATCTGCCGATTTCCATCTCGCTGAATCCCTTGCGCGACCGTACGTCTGAGCACGTCGCTTCTTCTTATCTGAAAGCCATGCGCGACGGCCATTGCCAGGAAGAACTTGCCAAGTGGGAAAAAGACTATCACCGCAAATACGCGAAATTCATCTGCGACTCCGAGTCCAAGCACCCGCTCGTCTCGTGGAAGATCACCGATTGGGAAGACAATCCGCCGCTGCGCATCCTGCACTATCGCGCCACTCGCCGCAACCTCGACCAGGGCAGCACCGACAGCGATGACTTCTCCGTCACCCTCGAAAACGACGAGGGTCAGTGGATCGTCACCAAGTACGACGCCATGTACTGAATCCCTGATTTTTATTTGTGCTTCTTTAGCGCCAAAGAGAGGCTGCCCCGCCATTCGCGGTTTTTGCGAAGGGTGGGAACCACGAGCCTCGCCTCGGAGTGTCTCGCTTCATTCAGGTCAGCGAGCCGCAACCCAATAAAAAATGCACTCCTCGGGAGTGCATTAAAATTTGCCCGCGCTCTTACGCTGCTTTCAGGTTCTTCATCCGCTCTTCCAGTTCCTCTGGAGAGACATCTTCCACGTGGGTCGCGACTCCCCAGAAATGTCCGAACGGATCCTGGATGAATCCGCTGCGGTCTCCATAGAACTGGTCTTGCACCGGTTTCAAGATTTTTGCGCCCTCCGCCGCTGCGCGTTCGATGACCTTGTCAACATCGGCAATGTAGAGATAGAGGCTTACTGGACTGCCACCCACCGTCGTGGCGCTCGCGTGGCCATCGCCCATGTTGGGTTTTTCATCGGCCAGCATAATGCGCGATGTGCCAATTTGCAGTTCTGCGTGCCCAACGCTGCCGTCGGGGCCGTCCATCCGAAAAAGCTCGGTCGCTCCGAACACTTTCTTGTAATAGTCAATGGCTTGCGCCGCGCCTTTGATAACAAGGTAAGGCGTAATTGAGTTAAATCCTTCAGGTATGGGGGATACGTTGCTCATGGCATACTCCTTTTGAATGGCAGTCGAATCTGCCGCTGGATTCCCCCATCAAAACACAAGTTTCGAGCCTACTCAAGGCAAGGATTTGTAAAATTTTCGGCCACTCTATACCAAGTAGTACAAGGCTTGCGGGTCCGCTTGCGCCAGGGGTCCGCAGTGTTGGCAGGTGTTATGTTCCAGCACTTCGTAAACCGAGCGCACTGCTTTGAGAGTCGAGGAAAATTTCTCATTCTCCTCAGGAAAAACACGGTCAGACGGAAGCCAATCCTCGAATCGCAGATTCCGCATGGCTTTGGCGAACTCCGGACGAACGCCACAGAGCAACACCGTCACCCCGCAAGCCTGCATGTCGTGCAGAAAGTGGTCGAAGCGCTCCAGTGAAACCATGTCAGGATTTCGAGTGCGCTTGAGCCGCAACACTACGAACCGAATCTTCTCGTCCCGTGTCCGCTGTTTAAGCTGATCGAAACAACGATCCAACTCCGGCGCAGCGCCAAAGAATAGCTCACCTTCCAGATCGTAAAGCAGCATCGCACTACATAACGGGTCATTCGGCAGGCGCTCACGAACGACTCGTTCGCTGCTGACCACCAGTTCCGACCATCGCAAGAGTGCCGCGCGGGGAACAAACATCAAAATGGACAAAGCCACACCAATCAAAATGGAGAACTCGACGCTGATAAAGACTGCTGAAAGCGCGGTAACCAGAACCAAGCCAGCGTCGTACTGAGAGGCGCGCATGGCATAGCTCAGCCGTTTCCAATCAACGAGCCTTGCCGCTGTCACAAGGAGTAGCCCAGCCAGAGCGGCTTTGGGAATATACCGGGCACAGGGCGCGAGCGCCACCACTACCAAGGCAACTGTCCCGGCTGCGAAGAGACCTGAAACCCGGCTGATTGCGCCCGCCTGAAAGTTGATCGCCGAACGAGTTAACGAACCCGATCCCGGCAAGCACTGAAAGAATCCCCCGGTAAGATTGGCCAGACCTTCAGCCATGCATTGGCGGTTGTAATCGAGTGTCTGCCGAGTCGTGTTGGCAATAGACTTGGCGATCGCCAATGCCTCGAGCAATCCGAGGAACGCGATCGCTAAGGCGCTTCCTGACAGTTCCTTTACCCACCAGAACTTAATTTCAGGAACATGCGGCAAGGGTAGGCTTCGGGGAACGCTACCGACCACGGATATGATCGTTTTTCCATCGAGCGCGGGGCGCGACCAGCCAAACGCTGCCGCTACAACGGCCGCGGCAATCAGAGCCACGAGCATGTCGAACTGTGGCAGATGGTATTTGCGCGCCAACTTCCGAAGCACAACCACTACAACGATTGTCCCCAATCCGATGCCAAGGGCGCGCGGATTCACATGGCCACTGCTAAGTGTCAGCCAGAGACGGTAAAGCACATGTTGCTGTCCCGTCCCTCGATCGCGAATCCCGGTCAAGTTTCCGAGTTGAGTTAACCCCACCAAAGTACCCGCGCCAGCCATGAAGCCGATCACGATCGACTCGGAGATGTACCGTGTCAGGTCACCGAGCTTGAAGACGGCGATCAGAATCTGGATACAGCCAATCATGATCCCTAACAGGAACATCGCCTGGTACGCATCGAAGCGGGCCTCGGGATCGAAGAACGCGAGCGCACTGAAAACGACGAGTGAGATGGCATTTGTGGGGCCGTTAATCAGATGGGACGACGAACCGAAGATCGAGGCCACCAGCGTGACCACAATTGCGGAGTAGAGTCCAAACCGAGGGTCAACCCCCGCAATGAGGGCGTATGCCATCGCCTGAGGCAGGGAAATAGCGGCTACGGTCACGCCCGCGAGCAAGTCGTGACGCGCGTTTCCCCAGCTGTAGTCGAGCTTCATTGTTTTGCCTGTCCCGCTTTTTCCTGCTCTCGGTGGATTGTGTCGAAGATGCCGGCGTCAGCGAAAAACTTCTGTTGCGCATCGTCCCAATTCTTCGCGAGGATGCTCACCGGGAAGAGGTCAATCTGCGGCAAACGATTCGCGTACCTCTTCAGTATTTGAGGATTGATGGGACGATAACCGTGCTGGGCAATGGTTTCCTGTGCCTGATCGGTGAAGAGGAATTCC
>JBEKTR010000301.1:0-4312 GCA_049515835.1 Terriglobales bacterium | reverse complement strand
ATCAACGGAAACAAACCGAGGCTAAGAACACAAAAACCCAAAATCGCCACTGCCGTGGCCATGGGACGAAGTAGGCTGCGCCCTATGGCAATGTCATAACGCATGAGCATACGGTCGTAGGCGCGATTGAATCCGCGCACAAAACGCTCAAACGCGTTCTTGCCTTCATGATGCGCCGCTTCGTCGTGGTCGGACTTGATGAATCGTGCACAAAATAAGGGCACGACCGTCATGGCGACACCATAAGACGCAAATAGAGAGAACACGACTGCGGCCGCAAGCGCAGTAAATAGAAAGCGGCTGACACCATATAGAAATACGACTGGAAAGAACACGATGGCAGTCGTGAACGTGGCTGCCAATACGGGCATGGCGACTTCCTGACCGCCCTTCTCTGCAGCTACTTCCGGCTTCTCGCCCATCTCTAAATGACGAAAAATGTTTTCCAGCACCACCACCGAGTTATCGATCAACCGGGAGAATGCGAGCGCGAGCCCTCCCAGAACCATGGTATTAATGGAGCCACCGCTCGCATCGATGGCAAGAAATGCCGCCAGAGCAGAAAGTGGAATTGAAAGTAACACCGCAATCGTGGCCCGGGCGTTGCCCAGGAAAATCAGAATCATTAATGCTGTCAGCATGAGGCCGATACCGCCCTCATTGCCGAGATTTGCGATGGCGGTCTTAACAAATATCGACTGGTCGAAGACGACTTTGGCGACGAGAGATTGTGGAACATCGAGCAACTGTTTCAGCGATTGCTTGATCCCATTTACGATCGCGATCGTGTTGCTGTCTCCTCCTTGCTTCAGAATCGGCAGATACACCGACTTCTGTCCATCCACCCGCACGATGTTGGTCTGGATCGCCGAGGCGTCTTTTGCCTCTCCCACATCCGCGACCATCACCTCTGCGTTGCCTTCCGACTTCAACGGCAACCGGTTGATCTCTTCCGTCGTCGGCAGCTGACTATTCGTGTAAATGTTGTAGTCCTTCGGCCCAATCCGCACGTCGCCCGCCGGCAAGATCGTGTTCGCATCATTCACCGTCCGCACTACATCCATCAGGCTCAACTGGTGCGCCTGCAATTTCACCGGATCCACATACACCTGGATCTGCCGGTACTTCCCTCCAAACGGCTGCGGCACCGACGCCCCCGGCACATTCGCTATCTGGTTTCTTACCGTGAACTGCCCCAAATCGTGCAGCTCGGTCTCGTTCAGTCCTTCACCCTTCAGCGTAATCAGGCATACCGGCAAACTCGACGCATCAAACTTCAACACCACCGGCGGCAGCGTCCCCGGCGGCAGTCGCCGCAATTGCGCCATCGCCAGATTCGAGATCCCGCTCACTGCCGCATCCGGATTCGTCCCCGGCTGAAAGTACACTTTGATCAGGCTCACGCCCGTCAACGAACGTGATTCAATGTGATCTATCCCACTGCCCAGCGTGAAGAACCGCTCGAAAGGGTCCGTGATGTTCGCTTCGATCTGCTCCGGCGGCATCCCCGAATAAAACGTCGCGACGACCACGACTGGAATGTTGATGTTGGGAAAAAGATCAACCGGCATGCGCGCCACCGTGGTCGTGCCGACCACCAGAACGATCAGGCACAGCATGACAATGAAATAGGGATAGCGAATCGCAAATCCGGGCATTCTACTGGGCTCCCTGGTCTGACGAGCTAGTTTCCTCAGCCATCGTGCTCAACTTTGGTTCGACGCGCTGGCCGGGATGATACTCGCCGCCGTTACCCACGATCACTCGATCCCCTTCGTTCAGGCCCGAGAGCACCTGAATGCGGTTTGCACCTTCGATCCCGATCTTAATTTCGCGTTCTTGAACGTGATTTTGCCCATCCACGAGCAGGACGGTGGCCTTGTCGCTGCCTCTATTGACAGCTTGCAACGGAAGGGTAAGAGCGTTGGGGTCGTTTTCAACACGCAAGGTGACATTGGCGTACATGCCTGGAGAAAGCACGTACTTAGAATTTGGCACGTCGATTTCCACCTGCATCGTTCGCGTCGAGCGATCCAGAGAATCTGTTTCGCGGATGACGTTGCCAGTGAGATGTTGGTTAGTAGCTTGCACAACTATGTCCGCCGGATCGCCATCACGAACTGCGGCCGCGAGCGATTCCGGTACAGGAATTCGAAGGCGAAGAACATTCACCTGCGAAAGCTTTACCACGGGCATCGACGCCACGTTCGACGTGCCGGCCTGGATCAGGGCGCCGGTGTCCGCATAGCGCCACGTCACTACCCCATCGAACGGAGCCGTGATATGCGAATATTCCGAGAGTGCGGCAAAGTGTTCACGTTCGGCTTGTGATTGCTGCAGCAGTTCCTGGGCTGCCGCCAGCGACGACTTCGCAGCATCCACCTGAGCCGCACCAGAAAGATCTTTGGATGTCGCGTCATCAAGTTCCTGTTGCGCGATCAGACCAGGGCGCGCCTCGGAGGCTTTTTGCAAACGACCTGACGCCGCGTGGATGGCGGTCTGGTCAGCTTCCGCGCGGCTCACTTCATTTTTCGACCTGGCAATCTCTTCGCTGCTGTGACGCACGCCTGCCTCGGCAGCCTGGAGTTGCGCTGTCAATTCAGGAATTTCCAGGACCGCCAACACTTGCCCCGTGCGCACCCGGTCGCCGATATCTACATTGATGTTCCTGATGTAGCCGGCCACTTTGGCGTGCAATTCCACTTCCTGATAGGGCAGAAACTCCCCAGCAATAGACAGCGAGTTGGAAATAGGCGCGCGTTTCACTTGCACCACCGCAACGCGGGGAGTGGCTTTGGTGGAAGCACCAGCTTCGTTATGACCACACCCAGTTGCAAGGGCAGCTCCGACGGCAAGACTAAGCGCTAATATCCCACGGCTGACTATTTGCCGGCGGTGCAAGCATCCCCCTTCAGTTGTTCGCTTTGGATAATGCTCATCTTCGAATCTTTATTGCCGGGAATCTTGGCATAGAGCACACCTTTATCCCGGCTGACTTCGATACTCTGTCCCGGCGCGAGCGTTGGAGGTAAATACTCAAGTTCCGACCGATAGCGTGCAACGTACTGTGTGCATCCCACCCGCACAGTTATGTCATGGTCAAACTCTGTGGATGGCGGCGGAGCGTCCGTCAATTTTCCCCGGCGCGGCAAGACTTTTGTATGCTCCTGGTTGTCGACAACAACGGCCTTTTCAAATCTTCGATCGGCGGCGGTGAGTGCAACTGGAATGGTTAGCATCCACAATGAGCAAATCAGCAAGCTGCAAGTTTTTTTCAATTGGGTTCCTCTTTCTCCGAAGGTTTATGGGGCGCGGCGAGCTCACGCGCACCGCGCCCATTGTTGTCAGTTTGATGTACAGGAGGCATCATGCGCACGATGGTGACCGCTGATGAGAAGCGGCACATCCCGTCCTCCAGCCACATCCACGTACATGTAGTGTTTCTTGGTGTAAACGTTTACCTCATGTTCTGGAACGAACACTGATGGCAGGTAGTCGATTGCGGACTGATAGCGAAGGCGGTAGATATCGCAATTCAACCGCAGGTTGATATCGTATCCCTCATCCTGAGCGACGAGCGGCGCATCCGTCGGATTATCGCCAACGTAATTCGATGGAGTTTCGTGAGCTTTCACACTTACCACCGTTGCTGACTGATATTGTGGATGCGTGTCCATAGCAAGACACGCCATTGTCAAAAACACGAACAACAGCAGCACCATGATCTTTTTCATAGTTCCCCTCCCGGAGAAATCGAGTCGATTTGCTTGGTCTAATCAGACGGGTTGGACCCAAGCAAGGACCAGCGTTGAGCTCGATTTGCCCATGTGCGCAACGGCACACGATTCACAATTGAATGCTTGGTGAATCGCGGGTCAAATCGAACTAACTGAGGACGGAGAAAGCGACTGAAGGAGGAGGAGGCCGGTTGTATAACCAGCTCTCAGAGAAGAGATTGGTGGGAAGAACATCCGCTGAAACCACTCGCGCCGTGGGGCGCGGCGGAGCCAGAAATGTAAAACTGGAAGTCGGCGCAGTCCAATGGGCTCCGTTGGAAAGTAAATGCTGCCGTTTTGCTTCTGGAGAGTTGGACTTAACGGCTTTGACTAAGTGAACCTCAGCATTCGAACTGCTATAGCGGGTGGCAACGTTGAGCGCCAAGGCGCAGACAGACACAACCGCAATCGTGCGTACAAACGCGCGTCCGAAATGCCAACGTTGTTTTCGAATTGATGCCATTTGAAATGACGCCTACACAGTTACTTATACACTAAAGCTGCGCTGCATCCGGATCACCGAAGTAATTCGGTGC
>JBEKTR010000300.1:0-4316 GCA_049515835.1 Terriglobales bacterium | reverse complement strand
AGCGCCATTTGCAGCTCGTATTCGTAGTCGCTGATGGCGCGAATGCCGCGCAAAATGGCCGTGGCTTTCACGCTCAGCGCATAATCCACAGTCAAGCCGTCGAAAGTTTCGACGCGCACATTCGGAAACGAGGATGTCATCGATTCGAGCATCAGCCGGCGTTCGGCGACGCTGAACAACGGCTGTTTTTCAGGGTTTCGAAGGATCGCGACGATGAGTTCGTCAAAAATATTGGCACCGCGCTCGATGAGATCCAAGTGGCCGTTGGTCGGAGGATCGAATGAGCCGGGATAAATGGCAATAATTTTTTTCAAGGGCCCTCAACAGAGAAACCCTGATTTTATGAGGTTAGAAAGCAGATGGCAACAGCACCATCGGCACGGTTGTGTTGCATTTGAATGGGGAAGCGGGCCAAACGCGCGATTTTGCGCGCAAGCGCGCCCAGGAAACTATTTAGCCGTGGCTGTTTCTTTCTGATAAGAGCTCGTTAGCGTGCCCTTCGATTTCGCGATTGGCAGCAGCGTCGGATAGAACTGCACAAAAGTCGTGTCCACGGCGGCGTTTGCCGAATGGCAGCTGTAGCATTGAGCTTTTACTGGGACCATTTCGGCAGTTTTGTTTTCGTCGAAACCGAAAAATGCCCATTTCCCTGCGAATCGGGCTTCGTCTTTCACGTGAACTTCGAGACCCATGCGCTCGGTGCCCTGATAATTGCCCTTCTGATTGATGGAGCCTTTGCCCTCAGCACCACGCACTTCGAGGACGAGCATGGTTTTATCGGGCCAAGTGCCGTTTTCGACGAAATACTTGTACGACTCGGGATTCACAAAAACGTTGTCAAACATGTGATGGTCCATGCCCTGCATCGCTGGGTTATAACTCATGTCGAAACCGGTGCTGAGATAAACCCACTCACGGTAATTTTCGGGCAGTTTAAGTTGCCCGTCGGCGGTGTATTCCGGGCCGGAAGATGGCGCGGGAGTGGGAAATGGCACCAAAGGAAATAGTGCGACCAGAAAGAGCAAAAATATTTTTGTGTGCGTCAACATGCAGCCAGTATCGGGCGATGTTGAAACCAAAGCGAGGCCGCTCCCTGCAAGGAGGCAGCAATTCACTGCTTTTTTGGCTTTTGGAGCTGCGGCTGGAATAGGATTTCCCTATGGGGCGAAACGCCGCCAAGACAGATTCACTCAGGATTGATTTAAAACGATGGCTCTGGATCGCGGCGATCTGGTTTGCGGTTGGACTGTTCGAGGCGACGCAGACCGTCTTCACCATGCGCTCGATAGGCATGCACCACGCCTGGACGCGGCTGTTCGTCACATTGTTGCTCGGCTGGCTACCGTTGATGCTTCTTACGCCAGTGATTTTGCGTTTGGGTAAACAGTATCCGCCCTGGCAGTGGATGACGAGTTCGTTCTGGTTGATTCACCTGCCGGTATGTCTCGGCATCTGTTGGCTCGCGACTGCCTGGAACGCAGGACTGGAGGAATGGCTTAATCCCTGGGCGCCGGATTACAAGGCGGGGGAGTTTTTTCATTTGTGGTTGACGAAATTCGAGAACAACCTGCTGGCGTACCTGATTCTTTACTCGTCCATTTTGGCCATCGGTTACGGCATTGCCTCGCGCGAACGCTTGGTGCGCAAGGAAATGGAAGCCGCGCAACTCAATGAACAACTGTCGAAGGCGCGCCTGCATGCGCTGCGGCAGCAGATTGAACCGCACTTTCTGTTTAATACGCTCAATGCGATCTCGGGACTGGTGCGCGAGGAACGGAACGATGCTGCCGTAAGCATGATTGCCAGGCTGAGCAATTTTTTGCGCAGGGTCATGCAGGATTCTGATAAGCATGAAGTCACGCTGGGCGCGGAAATGAAATTTCTGCGCGAGTATCTCGACATTCAGAAAGTGCGATTTGCAGGGAGACTTCAAGTAAGTATGGACGTTCCTGAGGAATTGCTTCCGGCGCTGGTGCCGAGTTTATTGTTGCAGCCCATTGTAGAAAACGCGTTAAAGCACGGTATAGGGAAACGGGCCCAAGGTGGGCAAATTCGTATCTCAGTCCATCGCCTCAATGGCACGCTGCACATTGGCGTTTATAACGACGGACCGGGGGTGCCTCCGGATTGGGCGGAGGGCTCGCCGGGAATTGGAATTTCAAATTTGCGCACGCGACTGCAGAGCATGTACGGGGACTCTTTTCAGTTTGAAATGCGAAACCGGCAGCCCGACGGTGTAGAGGCATTGATTGCGGTGCCGTATGTTGCGGCGAACAGCAAAGGCCAGTCGTGAACGAGGCTCGAAAGATCCGAGCGGTGATTGTGGACGACGAGCCGCTCGCTCGTAGCAATATCACGGTCATGCTGCGCCAGGACCCTGAAGTGGAGATCGTGAGCGAGTGCGGCGATGGGAAGCTAGCTGTGACGGCGATTCGGACAGTGAAGCCCGATTTGCTTTTTCTTGATGTCCAGATGGCGGAATTTGACGGATTCGATGTGGTGGAGGCGCTGGGCAAGGATTTGCCCACTGCCATAGTGTTTGTGACCGCGTATGACGATTATGCAGTGCGTGCTTTTGAGGCCGGGGCGCTCGACTATCTTCTGAAGCCGTTTGACAATGCTCGCTTCGAACGTGCGCTTCATCGCGCCAAGGATCGGATTGCACAGAGAAGAATTGCCCCGCGGGGCGCGGACCGCATCGCGATTAGAGAGAAGGGACAGATTATTTTTCTGGATATCGCGGATATCGACTGGATTGAGGCTGCGGACTATTACGCTTGTCTGCACGTGGACAAGAAGTCTTATTTGCTGCGCCGCAGCATGACGGAATTGGAGAAGGAATTCGACGCCAACCTCTTTTGCCGAATTCACCGGTCGGCGATCGTCAATCTTGAGCGCATTCAGGCGCTTGCGTTCAACGCGGATGGGGATAGCGAAGTCGTATTAAAAAATGGCGCCAGGCTACCTTTGAGCCGGCGCCATCGGAAAGATGTGCAATCACGTTTGATTGTGCCGCAGCCTTCCCGTTAGTAAACTCTGGTTAGTTTTTTAACGCTTGGCTGCGCTCTTTGCGTCGGTCCCTGTAGGCATGGTTGCGACACGAGGAGCGGAATTTGGGGTTGGCATGGGCACGGGTTGCGCAACAGGGGCAGGCCCTTGCGTCAAGCCCAGTTGCTTGCGCACACGCGCATCGAGCTTTGCCAGAATGTCTTTGTTGTCTTTGAGGAACTGGCGGGCATTTTCGCGGCCCTGGCCGATTCGCTCACCCTCGTAGCTGTACCAGGAGCCGGACTTCTCCACGATGTTGTTATTTGTGGCGATATCGAGTAAATCACCTTCGCGGGAAATGCCTTCACCGTAAAGGATGTCGAATTCAGCTTCGCGGAATGGAGCCGCGACTTTGTTCTTAACCACCTTAACTTTTGTTCGCGAACCGATGACCACATCACCTTCTTTGATCGCCGCGATGCGGCGAATATCCACTCGAACGGAAGAATAAAACTTCAGGGCGCGGCCACCTGTGGTCGTTTCCGGGTTGCCGAACATGACCCCGATTTTCTCGCGGATCTGGTTGATGAAAATCAGGCAGGTGCGCGATTTCGAAACCGTTCCCGTCAATTTGCGCAGCGCTTGCGACATGAGGCGCGCCTGCAATCCCATGTGACTATCACCCATTTCGCCGTCCAGTTCAGCTTTCGGAACAAGGGCGGCGACGGAGTCCACCACCAGCACGTCAATCGCGCCGGAGCGAACCAGCGCCTCCGTAATTTCAAGGGCCTGCTCGCCATAGTCGGGCTGGGAAACGAGAAGATTGTCCACATCCACGCCGAGTTTCTTGGCATAGCCAGGATCCAGCGCGTGCTCGGCGTCAACAAAAGCGGCCATGCCGCCCATTTTCTGCGCCTCGGCGATGACTTGCAGGGTGATGGTGGTTTTGCCTGAAGATTCCGGCCCGAAAACTTCAACAACACGGCCCCGAGGAAATCCGCCGACCCCGAGAGCAGCGTCAAAGGAAATGGCTCCGGTGCCAATGACCGCAATGGGCACAATGGCTTCTTTCGAGCCCAGCCGCATGATGGATCCCTTGCCGAACTGCTTTTCAATCTGGGCAAATGCCAAATCAATCGCTTTGCTGCGTTCGTCCGCCATAAACTTTGTCTCCTGAGAGGTGGAAAAATGTCTTATTAGAAGCGGATTATACATGCCGACGAGAGCGAAGAAAAGGCGAATTCGCCAAGAACAGCAAAATATTTGTGGGAAAAGTGCCGAAATGGGAAATGGGTGCGCGCCATCCATTGTCAGTGCATAGCCACACC
>JBEKTR010000299.1:0-4358 GCA_049515835.1 Terriglobales bacterium | reverse complement strand
ACCCGGTGCAATCTAGGTGTATGCTATTGCGAAGTCCTTATGCGTCGCCTGATGGCCCAGTTCGCGCTCCTTGCAGTGCTGCTGAGCCTCTTCGCGCCGGCGCTCCAGGCCATCTCTGCGCCTGCCTCTCATGCCTGCTGCATGAGAAAAATGCATGGCCACGTTTCGCACGATGCTGCCTTTCAGGACACCTCCTGCTGCCAGCGTGATTGTTGCAGTACGCTTACCGCGCCGCAGTGTGCGACTGTCCTGCCTTCCTCCTTAACGAATTCTTATTTCGCGCAGCGGCATGATTTCCAGGGCGGCACCAGCTCGTTTGATGCCACGCCGCACTCCGATCACTCCGGCCGCGCCCCGCCCATTTTCTCCCTAAGCTAGCTCTTAAAAATCGACTATGCCTGCAGGTAGTACGCATGCATATGTGCGAATACGAATAATTTGCCCTCGGCAATTTCTCGGGGGACAGCCTTCACCTAATGGGAGAATTTATGCGTAAGTCTTTTTTCTGCGTTCTCGCAGTGCACCTACTCGCGGCCCTGCCGCTCTTCGCCAGCATTTTCGGAGCCGTCCGCGGAATCATTCACGATCCCCAGCATCGTCCCGTCAGTGGCGCAATGGTCATGCTGAAATCCAAGACTTCCGATCTCTCTTTCACCGCAACCAGCGATGCCGCCGGGCAATTTCGCCTCAACGCCGTCCCCCTCGGCGATTACACGGTCAGCGTCGCCAGCCCCGGCTTCATCCCTGAAAGAGAAGACGTCTCCGTCAGTTCTGGCACTGAGCCCGTCGTACATTTTCAGTTGGAAGTGGCCGCTAACAAAGAGACCATCAGCGTGACCGCCACGCCCGACATCGTCGCTACCGATTCCGTCACCCCCACCACCACCGTCAATCGTGACCAAATTCAACGCACCCCCGGGGCCGATCGCACCAACAGCCTCGCCATGATCACCGACTACGTCCCCGGAGCCTACTTCACTCACGATCAACTCCACATTCGCGGAGGCCACCAGACGAGCTGGCTCATCGATGGCGTTCCCGTCCCCAACACCAACATCGCCTCCAACCTCGGCGCGCAATTCGATCCGAAAGATATCGACTATCTCGAAGTGCAGCGCGGCAGCTACGACGCTTCATTTGGCGATCGCACTTACGGCGTTTTCAATGTCGTGCCCCGTACCGGCTTCGAACGCAACAACCAAGGCGAAATCATCTTGAGCGCCGGCAATTTTTATCAGACCAACGATCAGATTAATTTCGGCAGCCACACCGAACGCTTCGCCTACTATGGCAGCGTCAACGGCAATCGCAGCGACTTGGGGATCCAAACGCCCGTCCCGCAAATCGTTCACGACGCGGAAAATGGCTATGGCGGATTCGGTTCGCTTATCTTCAACGTCGATCCCTCGAACCAGCTTCGCCTCGTCGGCTCAGCGCGCAGGGACTATTACCAGATTCCCTACGATCCCTATCCCAATGACATCGAGAACAATCCTGTGGATGGTCAATATCCCAGCATTGGCCTCCGTGATGGCGACCACGAATCCGATACTCTTCTGAATTTTTCCTGGGTGCACACCTTCAATGCGAAGGCCCTGCTCACTGTCTCGCCGTTCTTTCACCGCAACACCGCGAACTATGACGGCGCGGCTTATGACGTGCCTGTCGCCACCGATCAAGACCGCTCGTCCACCTACGCTGGAGGTCAGGCCAGCGTCAGTGCCGAATTCGCCCGCAACAGCCTGCAGGCTGGCTTCTATAGCTTTTATCAACAGGATGCCGAAACCTTCGGCGCCATTTTCAACGACGGCTCAGGTAACTTGCCTTTCACCGACCACGAAAATCCCAATGGCAGCCTGCGTGCTCTATTTCTTGACGACAAATTAAAAGTCACGCCGTGGTTAACGCTTATGGCGGGAATTCGCCCAACCTGGTTTTCCGGCGGCGTCGAAGAGAGTGCCATCAGTCCCCGCTTTGGCGCAGCCCTCACCGTTCCCAAACTCAACTGGACCTTCCGCGCTTTCTACGGCCACTATTATCAGGCGCCTCCGTTGATTACCGCTTCCGGCCCGCTTCTTGAGTTTGCCCAAGCTAGCAATCTGGGTTTCATCCCTCTGCATGGCGAGCGCGACGAAGAACATCAATTCGGCGTGACCGTCCCTTTCCGCGGATGGATCCTTGACGCCGATAACTTCCGCACCAACGTCGTGAATTTCTTCGATCACAACAACATCGGCGAATCCAATCTCTTCTTTCCCATCACCATCGCTCAAGCCGTAATTCGCGGATGGGAGCTAACTCTTCGTTCGCCGCGCATCGCTCATCGAGCGCAACTGCATCTCGCTTATTCGAACCAAATCGCCGAAGGCGGCGGAGCCATTACCGGCGGCCTTACCGATTTCTCGCTTCCTGGAGGCCTATCACCGCTCGACCACGACCAACGCAATACGCTCAACCTCGGCGGAGACGTCAATCTTCCCTGGCGCAGTTTTGTCTCGACCAATGTCTATTACGGCTCTGGCTTTTCCAACGCCTTTCCCGGAGATCCCTATCCCGGCAACTATCTACCACAACACACGACTTTCGATCTTTCTCTCGGCAAAGATTTCGGAGAAAAATTCTCTGCCTCTATCAACGCTCTGAACGTAGCCAACCGCCGCGTAGAGCTCGATAACAGCATCACCTTCGGCGGGTTTCACTGGAACAACCCCCGCGAAATCTATGCCGAAGTTCGCTATCGCTTTCACTATTAAAATGTCTAGTAGAGGTGTGCGGCAAAGAAATGTGTAAACACAGATTAACGACGGCACTATTTTTGTTTTCGTTCAGCTTACTATTTGCTTGCAACTCGACCGCGCCACCGACCACGCAGCGCTACACCCTCACCGGCAAGGTCGAGTCCGTGGACAACCAGCACCAAACCATCTCCCTAAACGGCGACGCGGTTGCCGGCTTTATGCCAGCAATGACCATGGACTACAAAGTCAAAAATTCTGACGAGCTTAAGCTCCTCAAGGCTGACGACTCCATTTCCGCCACGCTTGTCAAACAGCAGGACGACTATTGGCTGGAAAACGTCAAAGTTACTCGTGCCGTGCCGTCACCTGCTCCATCGCAGGTAAAATGAAACGCAACCTAAGGAGCGAATAAAGATCTATGCGACCTGCCCTGATTGTTCTGGCCTTGTTTGGGGGGATACTTGCCTCGCTCGCCTTGCGCGAGCACTACAACACCGGCGATTCGCCTTGCGACATCAATGCCAAATGGGATTGCGGCATTGTCAACAAAAGTATCTTCGCCATGGCCGGACCAATTCCAGTCGCCGCCATTGGCATCGCCGGCTATCTGTTTCTCGGGTTCCTTGCTTTCCGCCGCGCGTACTTCCTCATGCGGATCGCCGTAACCTTCGCCCTTTGCTATTCGCTCTACCTTGCCCACATCGAAAAAGATCTTTTGCAGGTCTGGTGCATTTACTGCGTCGGCTCGCTCATCACAGTTTCACTCATGGCCATCATCCTTTTCTCCGTGCGAATCGCCGACATGCTCCGCAAACCCAAACCTGCATCGTCTTGATGTCCAAATAACTTGTCATTCCGACTAAGCCGGAGCGCCTGGCGATGGCGCATGGAGGAACCTGCTTTGTTTTCTTAGCCTGCTTTTAGGTGTGTAGAAATGACCCTTTTCTGTGGTTCGTTTTCTCCGCGCTCCCTGCGTTCTCGGTGGTGAAAGCTTTATTTTTCCTTGTAAACCACCCCGCCCTTCATCACGAAATCCACCTTCTCCAACAACGACACGTCCGCCAGCGGATCTCCCGGCACTGCCACAATATCCGCAAACTTTCCCGTCTCAACTGTCCCAATCTTGTCTTGCATGTCCAGCAACTCCGACGCTCGCGCCGTCGCTGATTGAATCGCCTGCACCGGCGTCATACCCCACTTCACCATGTAAGCAAATTCCTTCGCCGGATTAATCGTCCATGCAAATCCGCCCACATCGGTTCCAAATGCAATTTTCACGCCCACCTTCATCGCCCGGTGAAACGTGTCTTCGTGAACGTGCAGCATTTTCAGCCACACTGGAGCGCCCTCCGCCGCCCGTCCCGCTGCGACATACTCGCCGACATAAATCGTCGGTACATACCACGTTCCCCGCGCTGCCATCGTTTTCAAATCTTCCGGCGCGATGTAATCACCATGCTCAATCGAATCCACACCTGCTTCCACCGAATTGTGCACGCCATTCAATGCGACCGCGTGCGATGCGACCTTATGCCGCTCCCGGTGCGCTTCATCCACAATCGCTTTCAACTCGTCGAGCGTAAACGTCGGAATGTCATCCAGCACACCGTCATCCCGCAA
>JBEKTR010000298.1:0-4361 GCA_049515835.1 Terriglobales bacterium | reverse complement strand
CACGCTGCCATATTGACCTTTCCAGTGCACCGTAGTCTTATGTCCGGCTTCATCGCGTTCGACCGTCCACTCTCCCGGCCAGGGGAAACCCATGCTCTGAATATCTTTTCGTTCTTCCATCGGTTCGGGCGCAGAAAACGGCGGCGCAGCATTTCCTCGCAAAGGCACAACCGGAAGCGTCAAACTCGATCCTCCTTCGCCGCCGAGGTGCAACGAAGTGGTCATGTTGTAAGGCGTGGGCAAAATCATCGGCCAAAGCGCGTTGGAAATTGCCACGCGAATTCGGTGTCCTTTGGGAAATACCCACGAGGTCAAGTGCATTTCAACATTCAGCGGGTAAACTGTGCCCAAAACCAGGTCTTTCGGTTCGGTCATCGAATCTCGCTGCGCTCCATTGATACCCGCCCCTGTGATTTGCGTAACCGTTCCATCGGGAGCCACATCCGACAAGCGCGCAAACCAATCCGCAAGAGGCGCATCGGCGGAGGCTTGCAACAACACACGCGGCCTGCCGAGAATCGCTGTTTCTTCCGGAAGTGGGTCTGAATCATAAACCAAACTGAATGCATCCACCGGCCGCGGATCGCTCAGCAATTCGCCCCACCAGAAACCAGCCTCGACGCCGATGGTGGGAACATATTTCAGTTGATGCACAGCTTCGCCGGCCCGCTGATCACTCAAAGTGTGGTTCGGCTGCAAAAATAGAATATGGTTTTTTCCCTCCTTCGGAGGCCATTGATCCTCCCGCCGCCACTCACCCGGCACACTTTCCAGCTTCGGGTCTGGCGGACGCCAGTGCTGCATATAAATCACCAGCCGCGGGTCTTTTTCTACGCCCGTATCTTTACGCTTCAGCCAATGGTCCCACCAGCGAATCGCTTGATCGCGCCATTCGACTTGCGGGCCAAACCCAGCGTCGTTCGGGAAGGTATGGTTCCACGGTCCAACAATCGCCTTCACCTGTCCCGAAGATTGCATCAGCATATCGGGAATGTTGTCGCGATAACCGTCCTGCAGTCCGCCAATCAAGAAAGTCGGAATCTTGATTTCGCTCAGCGGACGAACCCGGTCGCGCCAGAATGGTCCGTCATGCTGGTGCTTCAAGTAAAGCAACGACCACGGCGGCGCATCGAAGCGAGGACCCAGCACTTTTTCATCGAGCGTGTAATCCGGGGCACCGGTCCAACCTTCGGCCATGTCCATGTTTAATTCAAATTCATCAATATGCGCCATGCCATCCATATAGTGGACATCGTCATGGAATAACTCAGCGGTCGCATCAACGGCAATAATCGCCTTCAATTCCAGCGGATGCCGCATCGCCATCTGCAAGGCGCTGAACCCTCCCCAAGAAATTCCAAACATGCCGACGTTGCCATTCGACCACGGCTGCGTGGCCAACCAATGAATGACCTGCTCACAATCATCTTGTTCTTGTTCGGAATATTCCCGTTCCGGCGGAACGCCCTCGCTGGCGCCAAATCCACGAATGTCCACGCGCACGCCGACAAATCCGCGACGGGCGAAATACGCATGCTTGCCGTAGTCTTCCACAGCCGTATCGTCGTCTTTTCTGTACGGCAAATACTCCAGCAGCGCGGGGAACTCCTCGCCCGGCTTGGCTCCGTCGGGCATATAGAGCGTAGCTGCCAGCCGAACACCATCTTTCATCGGAATCGAAGCGTTCTGCATGCGGACGCCATAGGTCGGCGCCGATGGCTGGTCGAGGGCAAAACACGCGCCACGCAAGACTGTTAGTAGCAAAATTGAAAAAACTGTTCGCATGAGTGAAAGCCGCATGTTTGGCATTTGTCCCAGATTGTATGTCAATCCCGCTCCAGCTATAGTCACGTTTGAGATGACCAACCTTCGTTTCGAGCAATGGGTGCCGTTCCCGTTAGAGAAGGTTTTCCGCTTCTTTGCCGATCCGCATAATTTGCCCTGCATCATGCCGCCCGAAACCGGCGCCAAAATCGTGGATATAAAATTCGTCTCATCATCGAGCGAATCCCGTTCAGCCGGGGCGGGCACTGAAATCATCACGAGCTTTCGCCCCATCCCGATTCTTCCGTTTCGCCAACAATGGATCGCGCTAATCACAGAATTCGAGTGGAACCATCATTTCGCAGATTTGCAGAAACAGGGTCCATTCAAGAGTTGGCACCATCGCCATGAATTTTCTGCGACCACGCGCAACGGGGTGCATGGGACGATTGTCCGCGACGTTATCGATTTTGAAATCGGATTTGGCGTTTTGGGAAAGATTGCCGACAAGCTTTTCGTGCGTCGTACTTTCAACCACATGTTCGCCTACAGGCGGAGCGCGCTGGAAAAACTGCTACGGTAAAGAACTATTTCGACGGCTCAACGAATACTGCCGTTCCGTACGCCAGGACCTCGGTCACTCCCTGCATGACTTCGGTCGCGTCATAACGAGCTCCCACCACCGCGTTGCCTCCGAGCTCGGCTGCGTGTTGCAGCATCAGATCGAACGCTTCTGCCCGTGTCTTCTCGCAGAGATTGGTCAGCAGAGTAATGTTGCCGCCGAGAATGGTTTGTAGACCTGCGCCAATGGTGCCGAAAATTGAACGCGAGCGGACGACGATTCCGCGCACTACGCCCAGCGTCCGAGTAACTTTGAATCCGTCGAGCTCAAACTGCGTGGTCACCATGTTGTGGGCGACCATCCGGCCCGGCGCGCTATAGCTCATTCCCATGAAAAGTTCTCCTGCGGCAATAAGCTATTCCAATTCCGCGCGAATCACAAATATTCCTTGCAATGCCTCATAGCAAACGCTCAACAGATTGGGTTTGCAGCAAGTTTGGCAATCCTCTACGTAAGATTGCCGCTGGCCAGCGGACTCATCGACTGCGGTTTCATTCCACTCACCGCAGCCCGCGCATTGAAATCCCGCGGTCAAGTCTTAACCGTTGCCCGGAAATATAAGGTCCCACCGTTTACTTTCCCACATAATTCACCCGCCAAATCGAGTTCGATCCGTCGTCGCTAACCAGCAGCGAGCCATCCTTTGCCACCGTAATCCCAACTGGCCGTCCCCATACGGTTCCATCTTTCGTCACGAAGCCTGTGATGAAATCCTCATACTCACCGCTGGCATGTCCTGTTTGATGCAGCGGCACGCGAATGACTTCATACCCCGCGCGCACCGACTTGTTCCACGAACCATGCTCCGATGCGAAAACATCGCCGTCATATTCCGCTGGAAACTGCTTGCCATCATAAAACGTCATTTCCAGTGACGCATTGTGCGGCTGCAACAGGACATCGGGCACAATAACTTTGTCTTTCAGTTCCAGGTGTTTCCCCTTGAGTCGCGGGTCCGGATTTCCACCCGAGTAGAACCACGGCCAGCCGTAAAAGCCGCCGTCTTGCACATGCGTGATGTAGTCGGGTACAAGATTATCGCCCAAGCCATCGCGCTCGTTCACCGAGCACCACAGCTCGCCAGTCTTCGGATTCACGGCGAGTCCACCGCCGGAATTGCGTATCCCGTAGGCATACACGCGCATGCCTGAACCGTCGGGATTGAACTCAAGAATGTCGGCGCGATTCTTTTCTCCAGGATGCGTGTCAGGGTCGTCCAGATTGGAGCCGGAACCGACCGAAACGTACATCTTTTTGCCATCGAGTGAAAACCGAATATCGCGCGTCCAATGGCCGGCGCGCGCATGAGGCAAATCGGCAACGTGCTCCGGCTTGCCCGTAGCCTTCATATCTCCGCCGTGATACGAAAAACGTACTACCGCATCGGTATCGCCAACATAGACCCATCGCGGATCAGGCCCCGGCGGATAAAACGCGATCCCATAAGGCTGCTTCAAGCCACTAGCGAAAACTTCAATCTTCTCGGCCTTTCCGTCTTTTGTAGTTCCCCGAAATACTTTGATGTCGCCAGCATCGCCTTCCGCCAAAAAGACGTCGCCATTCGGTGCGGTCCGCATTAGACGCGGGTTGGTCAGGCCGTTCGCATAAAGTTCGACTTTGAACCCCTCCGGCGCTTGCGGCCAGGCGTCCGCTGGCCGCTGCTGTACATCCGGAGGATTTCCCGACGATCGGGTTGCAAATGGTTGCGGCAAATCCTGCGCCATGATTTTGTGCACCACGCCCGGACTCTCGTGTAGATAATCGGTGAACGGTGGCGTCGGCGCGGGACTATTCTGCGCATGGCTGGTTTCAATTTGAGTAACCCAGATAACAAAACTTAAAACAATAGAGAGGAATGCAGTAATTTTCTTCGGGCGGTTCACAACACCTCCTGGCACCTGTTAGATAAGCGCCACCGCCCGTTAGATGCACTAACTACAAGCGGGCGTGGTCTGGCCAGAAGCAGTCTGGCCAG
>JBEKTR010000297.1:0-4444 GCA_049515835.1 Terriglobales bacterium | reverse complement strand
CCGTGCGGATTGTGACAGGAGGTGCAGCCTTCAATTTTCGCCGCCGGATGTTCGTACACGAACGGCCCGCGCTTTTCCGCGTGACAATTCGCGCAGGCCTCAAAATTTGGCTTATTTAGGCTCGCCACATTCATGCTGCCGTGAGGATTGTGGCAGTCGGTGCACTTCATCAGGTTCTCAGGCACGCGATGATGAACCGGCAACGCGAACTCCGCCTGGACCGTGCCGTGGCAGCTGAAACAGAGCTTGGGTTCGGATTCCTTGAGCAGGCTGTTGTGCAGCCAGCGCACTTCGTCCGGCAGTTGCGGTACCTGAAAGAAATAAGCCTGCGGGTAACTCAATTCGCCCTTGCTCTGATCCTTCACCGCGTCCACCAGATGGGCGCTGTGACAGTCGTTGCAGGAAAGCCCATGCGCCGCATGCGCCGAGCTGGCAAAAAGTTCTTGATGCTGGCTGCTGGTGTGGCACATCAGACAACGCGCGGCGTTTTCCTTGGCGTCGGAGCGGAAGTGGAAAATGGGGTATTGCTTGAGCGCGGCCGAAATCTTCTGGTTGACGTTGAATGAAAAGATGGGATGATCTTCGAGGCCTTTGCGCGTTTGCGCCTCATCGCCTTCGGCATCCTCCATCGCTTTCGCATGGGCTTGTCCTGGCCCGTGGCACACTTCGCACCCGGAGATGTAGCTCTTGCCGGGAACGGCTACCTTGGCGTGCGCGGTTTTTTCATATTCCGTATATTCCGGCTTGTGGCAAGAGCGGCATTCGTTGATGCCCGCATATTCGGAAGGGTCTGCCTTGAGGAAGGATTGCGATACCGAGGGGCCGGTCGTGGACTCCGGCATCTTTTGGCCCAACATCACACCCGCGGCTACCAGGCAGCCGACGAGAAGCAGATATCGTACCCCTGACAAACGTTGCCACAGCATGCTCGCAGCCTCAATCAGGATTCGCATGACCCAGACTTGTGATTCTGTGTAATCTCGCCCCACGCTAGCACGGAGAAACACAAAGCGCGGCGACATTCATCACGAAAAGTCGTGATTCGCGTCACACGAAATCCAAAACAGGAATTGTCCGCATTTTGCACCACGTATGCACTATCCACTTTTGCACATCGGGGGACTGTTCACTTTTGCACACCAAGGAACTTTCTTTTCACTTGTGGACAGTAGGAATTGTCCGCGCATGCACACTCATGCACACTAAAGAGGTGCCTTGATAAGCTCTCAGAATTTCGACGGAAAGCAGAAAGAGTTGATTCAGCTATTCGAGTCGCAGATCCTGGCAATTATGAAGCAGCTGTGGTCATCAGCCTGGCTGACCAGAGCCATAAACAAGCCGCGATCAGATTTGTGCGACAAAACGGGCGAATCTGGCGCAGCGCATCGAAATTATCGGCTGAGGATAGGAATTGTCGGCTAGTTGCTTGATGATGACGGTTGCGTGCCTAGCCTGATGTCATGTTTGGCTTGGCACTCATCCGCCGGATCGTAAGTGGCCAAGCCTGTTAGCTGATACTTCGTAGCCTGAAACTCAAGCGGCGGACGCTTCACGCGAACCGGGAGCCCGGTGAAATTTGCTTTGCCATCTACATTTGTGCTGGCTTGGAGGTCCAGCTTGTGGAAGCCGCCGAACCCATATGCGATGTGAACCTTGATCGTTGCCGCATAGACCGGCTTGCCGTCGGTAGTAGTGACCGTGAACTGCACCGAGCACGGCCCAGCGCCGCCGTCCATCACGGGGACGTCGTGCGCCAACTGTATGGCTGATGCCGGCGAACTCGCCGCAGACTGTTGGTTCGGTCGGGCATGGCTTGTTCCCACAATTGTGGTTATAACGACGAGGAAGGAAAGCGTGCGCAAGGTTCGGGAAAGTTGGCTCATGATTTTCAGCCGATTATACCCAACCGTGGGCATCGCCCAAGCCGCCCCCACCCATATATACTCGAAAACGATGGGCGGTTAGCTCAGTTGGTTAGAGCGCCTGCCTTACAAGCAGGAGGTCGCAGGTTCGAGCCCTGCACTGCCCACCATCCCAAACAGTTTGGGCAAGCGCGAGTAATTCGCCTCTGCTACAATCAGACTTCGGTCAGGGACAGCTGACCCGAATCGTTGATCTGCTCTCGTGCAATAGTTTGAGAGCTGGCTGGTTAGTTTCCAGCGGAATTCAATTCCTACAACGAATCAGCCAGACGCGGTCCGCAATCGGCTGCGCACCAGTGGGGACGTAGTTCAGTTGGTTAGAACGCTGCCCTGTCACGGCAGAGGCCGCGGGTTCGAGTCCCGTCGTCCCCGCCAATTCTTTCAAGCACTTGCAAGGAATTGGCAAATTGCGTCATGGTCCAATTTGGTCCAGTTAGGCCAGTGCTTCTCCCTTGTTGAGAACCACTCGAACAAGTTTACTTTGTGCCAGTCGCTTGTTCGGCATAACCGCCTGAAAAGGTTAGCCACGCCCGCAATATCGCGATGCGCGCCAGCGCAAAAGGCGATATAATCGGGGGAGCGTGGTGTGTAAGCGGAGGTGTGCCCATGGCTTCGCCTCGCGAATCCAAAAGTTCAACGAAAACCGCCGTCCCGGCGTCGATTGAACAGAAATCGCAACGCACGCGGAATTCTACGAGTCCGCCCCCAACCCCCAAGAACGGCCGCGAGTTCGACGCCCAAGCATTCCTTGCCACTATCGGAGAGGGAAGGAAGGCTATGCACTTCCCGAAGAAGCAAACCGTGTTCGCGCAAGGAGATGCAGCGGACGCAGTGTTTTATCTGCAGACAGGCAAGGTAAGGCTCACCGTTGTCTCCAAGAATGGCAAGGAAGCCACGATCGGCATATTGAGTGAAGGGAGTTTCTTCGGTGAAGGTTCGCTGGCAGGCCAACCTCTGCGCATGGGCACCGCAACCGCGATGACGGATTGCGCTGTTCTGCGAATTGAGAAAAGGGCCATGGTGGATACGCTTCACAGGGAACACACCCTTTCCGATCTGTTCGTCGCTTATTTATTGACGCGGAACATCCGATACGAAGAGGATCTGGTTGACCAACTTTTCAATTCCAGCGAGAAAAGGCTGGCCCGTGTTCTTCTGATGCTTGCTCATTTTGGCAAGGAAGGGATTCCTGAAACTGTGATTCCGAAGATCAGTCAAGAAACGCTCGCAGAGATGGTGGGCACCACTCGGTCGCGGGTTAGCTTTTTCATGAACCGGTTTAGGAACTTGGGTTTCATCGACTACGCCGGGGGTGCGGAGGGCGGGTTACAGGTTCACAGTTCACTTCTCAACATCGTTCTCCACGACTAGCGGGCCGTGTCGTCCCGATTGGGAGCAAGGCTATCCGGGGCACGCGCCGCACCAACAGTATCCGATGGAGCTGGCAGCCCCTATCCGAACGACTCCCAAACGCGTAACATTGGGCTCAACGTTTTCACGTCCAGATGTCACGGGAATTTTGCACGGTAACGGAACGGAAATGACGCTCCCGCCACAGACGCGAGATTTGGCCCAGCGGCTTCTCGCTTACCAAAACGCTGCCGGCAAAACTTCCGAGCCGACGGAACTCGCGGCCTTTCGCGTCTGCGAGACTTTGCGCCAGCCTCTACGCGCACTCGCGGGAGTTGCCGGTTTTCGCTCGCTGCTTTCTCGTGCTCTGACGCTGGCCAGAGCGGAAGCTCCCAGTCTTAGCGCGATACAGGTGGCGGCGGATGGATCCTTACAGGGTCTCGACGATCTTCGGCCGGGAGTCGACGAGGACCAAGCCAGGGAGGCAGGAATAATTCTCATTACCCAGTTACTCGGGCTGCTGGTCCGAGTTGTGGGCGAGGCTATCACCTTGCAGCTGGTGACATCTGAAATTCTTCCAGACTTTAAGTTCCTCCCGAAGAGCGGTATACCCATCGGCTTTGAAGCGATTGTCAATGAAGTCGATGATCTACAAGGCGTCAGTGCGCGTCTCGATAGACTGGCGGAGCAATATCCGCCAGTGACGGAAGCGCTGAGGACTATCTCGGGAAACGTCCTAAACACGGCGACCGTATTAGCGGTAGTGGCGGCAATTAAAAGCCCCAAGCCGAACTGAGTACAGCGATCGCCTCGCATGGAAAAGGAAATTGTGAGCATTCCAGAGTCGCGACATTTGGCCCAACGCCTTCTTACTTACGAAGCCGTTGCGGGCGAGAAATCCGAGCCACGGGAGTCTGCAGCTTTTCGCGTCTTTGCGAAGCTACGCCGGCCCCTCATTACACTCGCGGGAGTAGCCGGTTTTCGCTCGCTGCTTTCTCGCGCTCTGACGCTGGCCAAGGCGGAAGCCCCCAGTCTTAGCGCGGTACAAGTCGCGGCGGATGGCTCCGTAAAAGGCCTAGATGAGCTTGCGTCGCAAACTGATAAGGAGCAGGCCCGGGACGGAGGAGCCATTCTCGTTGCCCACTTAATCGGGTTGCTCCTCACTTTCGTTG
>JBEKTR010000296.1:0-4453 GCA_049515835.1 Terriglobales bacterium | reverse complement strand
TGGCCAGGTCGTTGATTTCGGATTCGACCAGCTTCTCCAGCTTCTTCGCAGCCTCGTGACGCTTCTTCGATACGGCGCGCGCTTCCGACAAATATTTTTCCGCTTCCTGGGCGAGTTCGCATTGCAGCATCCGCAAAGTTTCGTCTTTGTTTTCCATGGCGGCGAGTTTGCGCGAAACGTCCTCGCCGAAAGTAATCATTTCATCTACGGTCGCGCCATACTTGCGCTTCAACCGATCCAGCAAGGCGAGGCGATCTTCGACTTCGGCGAGGTGCTCGGGCGAAGCTTGAATGCCGCCGGCATAGTCACGCAAAGTCGCGCCAACTTCTTCGATGCCGATGCGCGCCGAATCAAGCGCGGCCAGAGCTTCTTGAAACTTGGGCTCATAGCGGACGAGTTCTTCAACATGCTTTTGCGCCATGCGCAGGGACGAAGAAGTCGAAGTATCACGCTCGTAAAGAAGATCGAAGGCGCTAACGGCGGCGTTGTAAATTTTCTCGGCGTTGGCGAGGACGCGCTTCTCAGCTTCGAGAGCGGCGTCTTCTCCGGGCTTCAATTTTGCCTCTTCAATTTCGCGCTTCTGGAACGTCCAAAGGTCGAGCAGGCGGAGGCGGTCTTGCTCGTCGCGCCGCAATTCTTCGATTTGGGCGGCAATTCCCTTCCACTTGGCGAATGCGGCGGCGGTGGCTTCCAGGTGTACTCCTGCAAACGCATCGAGCAGGGCCAGGCGGGCCGGGCCATCGAAGGACATCAGCGATTCACTTTGGGCGTGGATGGTGGCAAGATGCGGCGCCAGTTGCCGCAACACGGCCACCGTGGCGGGCTGGTTGTTGACGAAGACGCGGCCTTTGCCGGTGGCAGAAATCTCGCGCCTTAGAATCACAGAGCCGTCGGCTTCCGACGCATCAATGCCATTCGTCTCAAGAATCCCGCCGACGGCTTTCTCCGACGCATCGTCAATGTGAAACACACAGGAAATGACGGCGCGCTCCGCGCCGGTGCGGACAACGTCCGATGAAGATTTTTCGCCGAGAAGAAGAGCAAGCGCGTCGATGAGAATGGATTTGCCAGCGCCGGTTTCGCCGGTCAGCAGATTCAGTCCGGCAGCGAACTCGACGGCGAGGCTATCGACGACCGCGTAATTTTCCAGCCGCAACTCGAGCAGCACAGAAATCCTGGGAAAGCAGAAGTTCAGCGCAGAATAGCACGAAACGAGGGACTTCTTGATCAGCAATTTCCCAAGAGAGTAAGAAATGCCTCCCGCTCGATTCCGGCGGTGCGAATTAAGTTGAGGATGATGTCGCGGCCGACCTCGTCGTATTTTGGAATTATCAATGGCCGCGCGGCGCCCGGCTTTTCCATCTTGATGTGACTGCCCTTCTGCCCGGCTTGCTTGTATCCAAGCTGCGTGAAAACGCAGACTAGCTTATTCCAAGGAAGCGGCGTCAGGCGCGACATCCGGCTGCGACTTTCTCGAAGCCGAACGGTACGGGAACAGGAAAGCGAAAGCCCCCGGACGGAAGATCTTTGGGTGGTTCCGCAGGGTCGGCGGCGGAAGGGCGGCCAGCCACGACATGCCAGCCCAATTCGCGCAGGGCCTGTTCAAACGTACCTCTCTCGAAACAACTCACAACAAAGAAATCAGCGGCCTCGATGAGATTGTTCCGTGCCTCGTCAGGAGTCCTTCCTTGCGTAGTAATGTCCAGAGGCGGGCAGTGAGCAATGTACCAGCCGTCTTCTTCCTTCATGGTTCCGAAAAGCTGAAAGGTGGCTTGGACTATAGCTTGCATAAGATTCGCGTCGGGGAAGGAATTTGCACTCGCCGCAACTGTAACCAGTATTATAGTGCGCTGTCAACGGGCTTAGATGCAAGGGAAACACCGGCGTTTGCTGGTTTCTTAGGGATATCTCACGGTTTTGTTGCGATGTAATGAATGCCCACCTTTACCAAGAACGTAAAGGCGGCCACCGGATTTTCCCGTCCACGTAAACGTGCGGTGGTGCGGAGAAAATCTCCTCTTGAAGTTCGCCTTTGATTCGCCTAGCATTTAAGTGGTTAAGGAGAAAAATGACGCCGGATAAAGCTCGTTTTGCGCTCAACCGAATAGCAAATACTAAAGTGAATTCTGCAACAGGAGGGTCATTGGATTTGCTATTCATAACTGAGTTAGACCCAAATTTCATAGAGTTCTTCGAGTCTGAACATGAGGCGGAAGCACGAAGAGCTCTGCTTCAGAACGGTGAAGACGACTTTTACTACCGCATTTCAGAGCGGTGCGACGGCTACGAGAAATATAAGCAGATCGCTAAGGACCACCGTCAGCAAGCGAATTATTTTCGAACCAACGGGCCGTTCGCTGGCAAAGCAAGGACGAGGGCGATGATTAAGGACCACGACCGCAAGGCATCAGAAGCCGAGCGTATTTCTTTTGGGCATTTTCAAAACTGTGTTGAATGTAAGTTACTGCGCCAAGGATAGTCAGTAAGAAGCAAAATGCCGCCGAGCAAAATATAGATAGATGTCGAATATTGAACATGTTGACGAGCTACGGAAGCAGGCCTCTGAGGCGTGCTTAATTCGCGTCACGACACATACTGTTGGAATCATCAACAGCATTCGCGTTGAGGGCTACGATCCGGTCACTCAACGTCAGGGGGATGGCGAAGAAGCAGGAACTGGATGTGCCGCTCGCTGGGGAAATCGTCACTTCATCCTCACAGCCAAGCACGTGATACATTCGAACGCAAAGCCCTCTGATATTCGCCTATTCTGGCGGCCAACTAGTGGCATTGAGCGCACCGCAGATGCCGAACTTAAACCTCAAGACATAATTGACGGCGTACCTATTCGAGACGAAAATGCGGCAATTTATCGCTGTGATTGGGAAGATCTCGCGATTATTGTGATCGACCCAGCGCAGGCAGGCCCGTACACAGAGTTCGTGGATATCGAGAACGATTGGATAGACCCTGCTGAGAAAGAGGTCGTGCATTGTTGCGGCTTTCCAATTGATAAGCATATTTTGGTCGGGAGCCGTTGGGTCGGGAAGAAGGAGGAAAGGGGCATTGCCATTCGCCCGGATTTATTCAGCGGCGAAGTCTTCTACTATCCTAATTTCTTGACCGACGATTATGCTCCTGAGAAGCATTACTTGGTTCCGTATGATCACCCAAAACGGCCAGAGGGGTTCAGCGGCGCAGCCGCGTGGTGGGAAAGCGATCAGCACAAACAAATTTGGAAACCAGATTTCAAGTTTGCTGGTGTGTGCACACACGAATACAAGGACGGCACCATCGAGAGGCTTGTGAAGGCTTCGGTGGTCAGGAAATTTCTTGAGGAAGTATTCGGCACAGTTTGAGAGACCCATGATAGCGAAGCAGTCTAGAAAGAAGCGATTTGCCGTTGGTCAGCGGGTGACAAAAGGCATTGGAAAGCAGTTTGGGACGGTGGTTGCGTCTCTGGAGCAGATCGGGTTTGGCGGGGAGTTTTGGCACGAAGTGATACTTGACGGCCATCCGCAACCAGTGAGAGCCCTAGGTTCCGAGCTTGAGGCTGTGCCCGTTCCATATGCGGACCGGCCCGCCACTCCCTCCACGATTCATTTGAATATTCAGAACAGCAATATTGCCAACCTGAATCTAGGCTCACAGGTCGGAGCCATCAATGCAGCTCTAGAATCCATCTCAAGCCAAGGTGGCAGCCAACAAGAGTTTGCGTTGGCAATCAAGGAGCTGACCGAAGCTGTCGTTTCACAGCAAGGCCTGATTGACAGCCAAAAGCAAGAAGTCATACAGGTATTGGCAACGTTAGTCGCAGAAGCGTCCAAAAAACCTGAAGAACGTTCTGCGGGTATGCTGAAGGCCGTGTTGACGTACATTCCAACTGTCATATCGAGCGCGTCGCAGCTCGCAACAATTTGGGCGACACACGGCCCGGCGATCAAAGCTTACCTGAATGTTTGATTAGGAGGACTAAACGAATGAACGATGGGAGTAAGGTTTCAGTTGGCACATTCATTGGCCAACAACTAGCAGCGAAAAAACGGGCGGTGGCCGCTACGAGGAATATGGGTGGATACCCGGCGATCTATCCGGAAGTGGCGAGAGATATCTTGAAACAATTCCCGGATTTAACTGACGCGCAGAGAATTACGGTCTTTGGTACGCTCAAAGAGGATGCTGAATTGACGACGAAGCGGTCGGGTCTTCCTGTCATTGCTTTGGGTTCCGTATCTAGAATTTTGGGAATCCCGCGAATCGCCGCATCGCGTAAAGAGTAAAAAAAGCCCTTAAATTTCTTGCCACTAAACTAGCAAGCACCGGCGTAACCTTGGCGGGTGGCGAACCTTGAATAGCCGGCACCGCTAACCACCCTTGCCCCGCCCAACCTCTCCCTTCCTCCTCTTGCTCTCCAGCATGATCGTCCGCAAAATCAGATTGACGCGCGTCGTGT
>JBEKTR010000295.1:0-4461 GCA_049515835.1 Terriglobales bacterium | reverse complement strand
ACTGCGATCGCGTGCTCATCTTGCGCTCGTTGCTGCTGCAAAAGATAAAGCTGGGTCACGGAAGAGTCGAGCACAGTTTGTTGCTGCGCGACATCGAGGCCAGAGACGGCGCCGCCCGAGTGTCGTTTATCAACCAGATCCAGACCCCTCTTTTCGAAATCGATGGCTTTTTGCACGACAGCCATTTCTGCGTCGGTTTCGCGCAACTGAAAATAATCGGCGGCTAATTCAGAACTTACGAGCAACCGCATATTTTCAAGGTCGGCCGCGGTTGCCTGCAGATTGGCATTGGCCGCTTCAACGCTGCGCCGGACACGGCCAAAAAGGTCAACCTCGTAGTTCAACGTGAACGGAATGGTGAACGTGTTCTCGGTATCGGGCTGTAGTGGTACTGTCGAACCGAGAAGCGGGCGATTTCCTGAGACACGCTGGCGGCCTGCGGATGGCGCCGCGTCTAACTCGGGATACAGACCAGACGCGGTCACCCGTGCTGAAGCGCGCGCTTCTGACAAGCGCGCCAGGGCCGCCTGCAACGTCTGATTGCTGGCCATCGCGCGGTCTTCATACTGATTGAGTTCGTCGTCACTGAAAACCTTCCACCAAGCTCCCTTCGGGGTCTGGTCAGTCGGATTCGAAATCTGCCAGGGTGCGGGCGTTTGCCAGTTCGCCGGAATAGTCACGTCCGGCTTCTTGTATTTCGGAGCGCGGGCAAAGGCGCACGTGCACGCAATCGCAAGTAATCCAGCGAGCGCGAGCTGCTTCATGACTGCCCGCCGGGCGCAGTACCGACCTGCACCTGCTCGCCCTCTTCAAGGGAGTCGGGCGGATTCAGTACGATCGTATCGTTGGGCTGCAAACCGCCGAGGATTTCGACATCGGTACCATAGTCGCGGCCGATGACTACGGTTTGCAAGTGAATTTTTCCATTGCTCCCGACGATCGCTGCGCGAGTTCCATCCGCGCGAAAGAGTAAAGCATTGACGGGCACAGACAGGCGTGGAGTGGTTACGTTCACGGCGAAGCGGACTTGAGCGAAACCTCCCGGCAAAAGAATGTCTTTTGGATTGGGTACGTCGATTTCGGTGCGCAGAGTGCGCGTCGTTGGATCGATGGCATCCGCCGTGCGTTCTATCTTGCCAACGAATTTTTGACCAGGCAGAGAAGCGAGTTCGATGGCCCCCTGCACACCGTGATGCATGAAGGGCGCGTAGATTTCCGGAACGTCCACGTAAACGCGGATCGGGTCGATGCGGGCGAGATCAAAGAGCTCCTGATTCATACCGCCGTTTCCAGAGTTGATGAGCGCGCCAATATCAATCAAACGTTTGGTGACGACGCCCGAAAACGGAGCATAAATATGTTTAAAACCTTCCAATTGCTCGAGGCGGCGGACGTTCGCAGTTGCGGCCGCAAGATTGGCTTCGCCCTGGGCGTAAGTATTTGTGCGCTCGTCAGTTTCCTGTTGCGCGACGGCATCCTGCTTTTGGAGATCCACCCAGCGCTGGGCTGACGTTTTTGCGATCTGCAATTGCGCAGCGGCTTGATCGCGGGCGGCGCGGGCCTGCAGCAGCTCCTGATCCACTTCCGGGGTTTCGATGTCGGCGAGCAATTCGCCTTTCGTCACGCGGCTGCCAATGTCCTTGTACCATTTGGCGAGGTAGCCATTGGTACGCGCGTAGATTGGCGATTCGGTGAAGGCCTGCAAGGTGGAGGGGAGCGTAAGGTCTTGCTCCGGCGCCTCCGGCTTCGGATGGACCACGGCCACGCTTGGCGTGGCCAGAGCGTCGGTTTCTTTTGCCAGCGCGTGCTTCTCATCGAGCCGGAGCACGAAGGAAATTACGGCCCCGATGATTAGGAGTGAGGCGACAATGATAAGAAGCAAGGTTGCACCACGCTTGCGGGGCGCTTGCCCTTGCGGTTGAGTTTGGGTCTGCTGCTTCTCCAACACTTGCTGATCCATAACAATCACCTAAATTCTGACGACGGTACGATTACGATGTGGGTGTAGCCGAGGCCTCGCGTTCTACGCGACGCCCGTGAAATACGCTGAACACCACCGGAACAAAAAACAAAGTCGCAACGGTGGCGAAAAGCAGACCACCAATCACGGCGCGGCCTAGCGGGGCATTCTGTTCTCCGCCCTCGCCCATGCCGAGCGCCATCGGCATCATACCGATAATCATAGCCAATGCTGTCATGATAACGGGCCGCATGCGCGTGTAGCCAGCTTCGAGTGCCGCCTGGACGGGATGCAAGCCTTCATCCATGCGTTCCCGGGCAAAGGAAATCATCAAAATGCTATTGGCGGTTGCCACGCCCATACACATCACTGCGCCGGTTAACGCCGGAACACTGAGCGTAGTATGCGTGAGGAACAGCATCCATATGATTCCCGCCAGCGCACCCGGCAACGCGGTGATGATGATGAAAGGATCGAGCCAAGACTGGAAGTTGATGACAATCAGCAAATAGACGAGAACTATGGACATCACCAATCCGACCGAAAGACCGACGAACGAGGATTTCATGGTCTGGACTTGGCCACGGATAATCATTTGCGTGCCGCGAGGCAGCTTGCTTTTGAAGGAGTCCACTATTTTCTGCGTATCGTCGGCGACGCCGCCAAGGTCCCGCCCGTCCACGCTGGCATAAACATTGACGACCGGGGCAATGTTGTAGTGATTCACGACAGCAGGCGTAGTGACGGGACTAACGGCTGCGAGATTCGCCAGAATCTGGCTTTGGCTCGTGGTTGGGCCAGAGATAGGCGTGTTCATGAGCGACTGCAACGTATCCACACGATATTGCGGCGTCATGACGGCAATGTTGTAACTCACGCCATTGTTCGGATTCAGCCAGAACGTGGGCGTGGTTTGAAAACTACCGCTTAGCGAAACCAGCATGTTGTTCGCGACGTCGCGCTCGGTGAGTCCCACTTGTTGAGCGCGAACTCGATCGACGTCCAATTGCAATGCTGGATTGTTGAGTAGCTCTTGCACATGCACATCAACAGCGCCGGGCACATGGCGCAGATCGTTGGAAATCTGTTGGGCGATCTCGTAGTTCTTGGCGTAGTTGTTGCCGATCAATTGCACGTCCACGGGTGAGGGCAGGCCGAAGTTCAGGATCTGACTGACAATGTCGGCCGGCTGAAAGAAGAACTCTACGCCCGGGAAAGCATGCGACAAGTTATGACGGAGCTTGCGGATATATTCCTCCGTCGGCCGGTGGCCTTCTTTCAGGTTCACGAGAATCTCGGCGTCAGACGTGCCGATCGTGCCCGAGTTGCTATAAGACGTATTAATACCACTGTAGGGCAGGCCGATATTGTCGAGGACCGCGGTCAGTTCGCGTTCAGGCACTTCGCGGCGAATCTCCTGTTCCACCAAGTCAACCAACCGCGCTGTCTCCTCAATGCGAAGGCCGGGCCGGGCCCGCACATGGAGCCGCATTTCTCCCGCGTCCACTTGGGGGAAGAAATCGCGTCCGAGGAAGAAGATTAACGCTGCTGAGAGTAGGCAAAAGCCCAGGAAGCACGTTACGAACAGTCGCCGATGCCCCATGACGCCTTCGAGAATTCCCTTGTAGCCTTGGCGAAAGTCCTCGAATTTCCGTTCGAAGCCTTTCTGGAATCTGCCCACGAATGTGGCGGGCGGTTTGTGAGTGTCCAATTCGTGCCCGCGAAGAAGATACATCACCAATGTCGGTATGAGAGTGCGGGAGAGCAGATAAGACGCCAGCATCGCGAAAACGACAGCCTCAGCCAAAGGAACGAACAAATACCGAGCCACGCCCGTGAGAAAGAACATGGGCACGAAAACAATACAAATGGCCAGAGTTGAAACCAGGGCCGGCACGGCAATCTGTTGAGCGCCATCGAGAATGGCGTGTTTCAGTTCTTTCT
Source organism: Terriglobales bacterium (assembly GCA_049515835.1). Taxonomy (GTDB): domain Bacteria; phylum Acidobacteriota; class Terriglobia; order Terriglobales; family Acidobacteriaceae; genus JAJPHW01. Next base: position 557 of record JBEKTR010000295.1, on the reverse strand, counting down.
TCATGCCCAGGTTACGTTCGATGTTTTCAATTTCTACCGTGGCGTCGTCCACCAATATGCCGACGGCGAGGGCCAAACCTCCCAACGTCATGATGTTGAAGGTTTCACCGAGAGCGCTGAGGCAGATCACGGAAACGAGAATAGAAAGGGGAATCGAAATCGCAATGATCAGCGTGCTGCGCCAATTGCCCAGGAACAACAGAATCATTGCGGCGGTCAGACAGGCCGCAGTCAGCCCTTCTCGAATTACGCCTTTAATGGCCGCCCGCACAAACAGCGACTGATCAAAGAGCAAATTCATTTTGAGCTCTTCCGGCAACGTGGAAGCAATTTGCGGCAGCATAGCTTTGATACTGTCGACAATGTCGATTGTCGAAGCGCCGCCATTTTTCAAAACTGTAATTAAAGTTCCACGCGTGCCGTTCTGCCTCACAATGTTGGTTTGGGGGGAAAAACCGTCGCGGACGTGAGCCACGTCGTGGATATAAATGGTCGCCCCGTCCACGGTCTTGATCGGTAAATCGTTAAGTTCAGCCACCGTCTTGGGGCTGGCGTTC
>JBEKTR010000294.1:0-4473 GCA_049515835.1 Terriglobales bacterium | reverse complement strand
CGGCTTATGTCTGGTCAACGTTGAATATTGACTGTTGATAGACGTGTGGCGCGGATGCCCTCGTCCGCGTAAACTTCCTGCGTGGCTACCGAAGCCCAAATCGCGGCGCGCCGCATTCACTCTTGCAATCCGGCGACCGGCGAAATGTTACGCGAAGTTCCTTGCCAGTCAGATGCCGAAGTGAATCGTGCCGTTCATCGGGCCCGCCAGGCTCAACCAGCGTGGAATGCTTTAGGAATTTCAAAACGCGTTGAGGCCCTGCGCAACTTTCAGCGATTACTTCATGCGAGAAAGACTGAAATCGCCCGCTCCATTACTCAAGAAGCCGGAAAGCCCGTCGCCGAGGCTCTACTGACCGAAGTTCTCGTGGTTCTCGATGCTGTTCGTTTCTGCGCGGAGAATGCCCGCGCGTTTCTCCGTGAAGAAACCGTTCCTCATGCCAGTCTCGCCATGAAGGCCAAATCCGGACGAATCCTGCGTGAGCCTTACGGCGTGATCGGAATCATCTCCCCTTGGAATTATCCGTTTTCTATTCCCGCAACGGAGAGCCTCTCGGCACTGGTAATGGGCAATGCAGTTGTACTGAAACCCTCGGAACTGACACCGCTGATCGCTTTGGAACTCGCCTCTTTGCTGCATGAGGCGGGAGTGCCCGACGACATATTTCAAGTTGTCCCCGGCGATGGAATAACCGGCGCTGCTCTCGTCAACTCCCCCATCGACAAATTGGTTTTTACCGGCAGCGTGAGCACCGGTAAACGGATCGCGCAAGCAGCGGCGGCGCGGCTCTTGCCTGTCGTGCTCGAACTTGGCGGCAAAGATCCCATGATTGTGCTCGACGATGCTGATATCGATGTTGCTTCCAGTGCGGCCGTTTGGGGCGCGTTTGTTAACGCCGGACAAGCTTGCCTTTCCGTGGAACGCTGTTACGTCCATCGAAGGATCTGCCAGAAATTTACCGAGGCTTGCGTCGCCAAAACCAAACGGCTGCGCGTCGGCAACGGATTGGATCCCCAAACAGATATCGGCCCTCTGATTCACGAGCGTCAGCTTTGCATCGTTGAAGCGCAAATCGAAGATGCGCGCGGCAAAGGCTCCCGTGTCCTGGCTGGCGGCGAGCGTCTCGCTCATCTCGGCGCAAATTTTTACGCACCGACCGTTCTCGCCGACGTCAATCATTCGATGACAATCATGCGCGAAGAAACCTTTGGCCCGGTTCTTCCCATCATGCCCTTCGATTCCGACGAAGAAGCGATTCAGCTCGCTAACGACTCCCACTATGGCCTCGCAGCCAGCGTCTGGACTAAAAATCTATCTCGTGGAGAAGCCATCGCGCGAAAGATTCAGTCCGGTACGGTGATGATCAACGATGCGATTTCTTGCTTTGGCATCAGTGAAGCTCCCCACGGCGGCGTGAAATCGAGTGGCATTGGCAGGACTCACGGCAAATACGGCTTCGAAGAAATGGTCCGTATCAAGTATCTCGACGCAGACCGCCTTCCAAAGGTGAAAAAACTTTGGTGGTACGGTTACGGCGCAGCTTTTACGCGCCAAATGGAAAGTTTCGTGGATATGCAATTCGCCCAGTCCTCTGCGCAACGTCTGCGTGGCGCCCTGCGCACTTTAGGTCTTATTCGCCGAAAGGAACAGTTATGACGACACCCGACCCTAAACGTGATCTTCTTCGCCACTCTCTCGCCACTATCGCCTATCGCGGCGGCAAGATGCTGCGCGATACGCCCGCAACCTTCGGTGACTTCCGCGCCTGCGAAGGCGTTCGTACGCCCCGCCAGATTCTTGCCCACATCGGCGATCTCATGGACTGGGCGCTTTCTATTGCGCAGGACAAGCAACACTGGCATGCGTCCGAGCCGAAGTCGTGGGACGCCGAATGCGAACGTTTCCACACAAGCTTGAGCCGCTTCGACGATTACCTTGCTTCAGCAGGCACCCTGCACTCAATTCCGGAGAATCTGTTTCAAGGCCCCATCGCAGATGCCCTCACGCACATTGGCCAAATTGCCATGCTGCGTCGTATGGCTCTTGCTCCCGTGAAGAGCGAGAATTATTTCATTGCGGAAGTCGCCGCCGGACGGCTCGGCTCAAACCAGCCCACCCCAAAATTTGAATTCGACTAACATCACTGACTTTTACCGCTTGTCGTTCCGAACCGTTTGTAGCCGCTAGGCGAGAACGCGCGAGAGCCTGCCCTGAGCTGCCAGGCGACGGGAATCTGCTTCTCCTTGCTTTCCAATGGTTCTCCGTGGATTAACGGTAGGGCTCTCCGTCCGCTAAAATAATCCCGTCAATGAACAACGACCTCATTTTCGATTGGAACCAGCGGGAGCCCGAATTGCTGCGTCCCAACAAGCCTGTTCGCCTCACCGACGAAACTCTCCGCGACGGCTTGCAATCGCCTTCCGTCCACGACCCATCCATCGAAGAAAAAATTCACATTCTTCATTTAATGGAATCACTTGGCATTAACTCGCTCGATCTCGGACTTCCCGGCGCCGGTCCGCGCGCGGTTGAGCACGTCGAAGCTCTCGCTCGCGAAATTGTCTCCGCGAAAATGAAGATCAAGCCTTACTGCGCCGCGCGCACCCTCGAAAGCGACATTCGCCCGGTCGCCGAAATCACGCAGCGCACCGGATTGCCCATCGAAGTCGCCGCCTTCATCGGCTCCAGCCCCATCCGCCGCTACACCGAAAATTGGACCGACGACTTTCTCCTGCAAACCACTGAGAAAGCCGTAAAGTTCACCGTCTCGCTCGGCCTCGATTGTATGTACGTTACGGAAGACACCACACGCTGCGATCCCGATACCATCAAGCGTCTCTACTCGACGGCAATTTCTTGCGGCGCGAAAGCAGTTGTTGTGTGCGATACCGCGGGCCATTCCACGCCCGCCGGCGCAAGCGCTGTGATTCGATTCGTCATCGACGAAGTAATTAAACCTTCCGGCGCAAAAGTCCGTCTCGATTGGCACGGCCACGACGATCGCGGATTCGCCGTCGCCAACTCCATGGCCGCTCTCGTCGCCGGTGCCGATTGCACCCACGGCACAGCCCTTGGCATCGGCGAGCGTGTCGGTAATACACAGATCGACCAGATGCTCGTCAATCTTAAACTCATGGGCGTCGCGCCATGGGCCGACCAGAATTTAACCCGCCTCAAGGAATATTGCCTCGCTGTTTCGCGCGCCACTGGCGTTCCCATTCCCGCGAATTATCCCGTCTTCGGTGAAGACGCTTTCCGCACGGCAACCGGGGTTCACGCCGCCGCCGTCATTAAAGCCTACAAGAAGAACGATATCGAACTCGCCAACGCCGTCTATTCTGGCGTGCCCGCGCACATCTTCGGCATGGAGCAGACCATTGACATCGGCCCCATGAGCGGCAAGTCTAACGTCGTCTATTGGCTCGAACGCCGCGGTCTGCCTGTTTCCGACCACATCGTCGATGCCGTTTTCCAGCGCGCCAAATCCTCCGATCACACCCTCAGCGAAGCCGAAATCCTCGCCTGCGTCGATGGCCTAAGGTGAGAGAGTGAAGCATGTTGATCAGGTTATGTTCTTCTTGGCGGCTGCCTTCGCGATTTACATGGGTGTGACGGCGGAAAACTTCTACCCGGGAAGATTGGGCCGCAAGGCAACTGGTATGCCGGTGCCAAAATGGTTCGGTCGATTGTGGTGTTTCGTCTTCTCCATAATAGCAATCTATATGTGTATTAGGGCCTAGTATGAGCGCTGTGGTTTCCGGTCACGCGCAGCTTGACAGCATCCTGTCACCCTGACCAATCTAACCACTGTCATCCTGAGCGAAATTGTCGTGCGCGCTTGCGCACGATAATGCAGTCGAAGGATCCCTCGCATCTCGGCAGAATCGATCGCCCCGTCAAGGCATTCTCTCAACTCCCCAAAATGATTTACACTTTTTCGTTCCCACTCCGGAGGCCTCATGCGTCGTTTTCTCGCTCTCATTTTCATTCTCTGCTCGTCCGCCGCGCTGTTCGCCGTTACCAAGCATCCGTTCACCTTTGAAGACATGATGAAGCTCAAGCGCGTCGGCGAACCCGAAGTCTCCCCCGACGGCAAGTGGGTCATCTTCAGCGCTGTGGATGTTGACCTCGCTGCCAACACCAAAACGCCGCATATCTGGATCGTCCCAACGTCTGGCGGACAAGAACGCGAGATCATCGCCGATCAGTACGCCGATCGTCCCCGCTGGGCGCCGGATGGGAAGCGCTTCGCATTTCTGTCTACAAAAAGGGGATCGCAACAAATCTGGATCGCAGAATTTGACGGAACCGGTGGAAGAGTGATGGGTACACGGCAGTTAACAGAGATTGCGACGCAGGCCAGCGGGGAGTTATGGTCCCCGGACGGGAACAACATTTTGTTCACGTCGGATGTTTACCCAGAATGTAACACCTCGGAAGACCCAGACGAGTTTTGTAATGCTATGAAGCTGG
>JBEKTR010000293.1:0-4505 GCA_049515835.1 Terriglobales bacterium | reverse complement strand
TGCGCTATGAGCAACGACGTCGAACAAAGCACCGCGGACAGAACGCTGACAGTACGACGCATGAAACGTCTCCTGAACTCAATTTGTAAGGGGCCCGGTGATGCGCGAACGTCTTGCTTGGGGGAAGAAGCAGCATTGTGGGCTGGCGGGCGAGGGTTTGTCAATGGTTTTTGTAATTTGTTACGGGGAGCGAGGCGAGTGCGGGCGAGCTTTTATGCCCACAAAGCCGATGAGTCCGAGATCCTTCGGCCCGCGACGAAAAGCGCGGGCTCTCAGGATGACAAGGTGGTTAGAGCAAGCAAAGAACGGCGCTCGCTCAGGATGACAAGGTGGTAGAGCGGTGAAATACCACCAACGTCAAAGGCGGCGGGCAGCGCCTGCCCTGAGCCAGGCGAAGGGAATGTCCGCCCCACAGCTTCTTGGGGAAAATCTCGAAGAGGGCAAAATATCTTGTTTTCTTAGCTTTGCGTGTCATGACAATATCGTCGGACAACCCTGTCATGACGATGTGTTCCGTAAGGAACACTAAGGCCGGGTGAGTGTTCCCACCTTTCGCAAAGAGCGCGAATGGTGGGGCATCCTCTCAAAAGCAAAAGCGACGTCAAAGGCGGCGGACAGAGCCTGCCCTGAGCCAGGCGAAGGGAACGTCCGCCCCACACGCGTTTCTGGTTCAAAATAACGACGCGGCTAGAACGTCACGCGCACGCCGAGCTGCGCGGCGAAGGGGATGCCAACTGTCGTGCCGGGGCCGAAGAAATCTCCCAGCGCCCCGCCGGGCACGCGCAACTGGCTCAAGCTGGTGATGGGCGTGGTCGTGGTGCAGGCGGCGTTGGTGCAGATGTCGCTCACGTTGCCGGATTGCGCCTGTGCCGCGGGCACGGGCAGCACGGCGATATTGGTGACGTAGTTTGCGCCGGGGTTGTTGCGGTTGAAGAGATTGAAAAACTCCGCAAAGGGCACGACCGTAATGTTGTCCCGGAAGTTGATGGGACGGCTCACGCGTAAATCGGCCTGGATGTAGGGCGTACCGCGAAATTCATCGAGAGTGGTGGGCACGCCGTTGACCGAGATGCGTCCGCTGTTGTCGGCAGTCGTGAGGGTGAAGGGCCGCGCACTTTCCATCTGTGTGAGCGTGGTGACTTCAATGCCGCCGGGAACGTGCAGCGTGCCCGCGAGCACGAAGCGGTGAGTGACGTCTTCGCCGGATGGGCCGTAGTCGCCGGGGCCGAACGGATTCAGCGGATTGCACACTCCGTTGACGTAGTCGAAGAGTTCGCCCAGAACGCATCCCCAGGTTTGCGCGCGTGAAAGCGTGTAATTAGCGATGAGTTCGAAACGGCGAGTGACGTTGCCTTGCAGGTGCAACATCATAGCGTTGTAGCTGGAGCGATTGTCGGATTTGAAGATGGTGACCGCGGGCGCGAACGGATTATTCAGGCTGGTCGAGTCGTAAGGATACGCGCGGTAGCCGTGATTGCCCTGCTCGTGCGTATAGTCGGCGCTGGCCATCCAGTGGGCGTTGAATGCGTGTTGCACGCCGCCGGTGATGTGAATGGAATAGGGCGTCTTGTAATTGCCGTCAATCAAAGCTCCGCTGGTGACGCAGCCGGGGCTGGGATTGGTGGTCGGATTGGTGCAAGGCAGCGGCGGCATGTTGACGGCCTGGAACGCGGGGGCCCATCCGTTCTGCGCGAGATCGCTGAAGAACAAGCCAAACCCGCCGCGGAACACGGTTTTGCCGCTGTTGCCGGGCGCGTAGGCGAAGCCGAAGCGCGGCGCGAACTGCTTGCGATCATCCTGCGGGGCCTTGGTTTCGAGAGGAATATCGAGCGCCTGCAAGGTGACGAAAGCCGGGTTGTCGATCTGTGTGCGCCCCGACGCGTTGAACAAGCCGAACGTGGTCTGGTAACGCAGGCCGTAGTTCACAGTGAACCGCGAAGTCACGCGCCAGGAATCCTGCGCGTATAACGCCAAGCGCTGCACGTTTTGCGAGAAGCTGCCATCGCTGGCGGGCGTGGTGACGGCGCCAGCGGCAAGATCGGTCTCGAATTGCGTGGGATTGCCAATATACGCCGTGGGATTCATGGGAAACGAATACAAAGTTTCCTGATTGCCGGGGAACGCGCCGCTGAGCACGGGTTCGTGGATAAAGTTCACGCCGAACTTGATGCCGTGACGTCCCGTGGCGTGAGTCACGTCGTAGCGGAATTGATACTTCTCCTGATTTCGCAGCGAAGGGAACAGGGTAATGGGGGTGGCGAACTGGTTGTCGCCAAAAGTCTCAAAGCCGGAAACGGTCAGCGAAGTCGAGCTGAAAGGGAAAGCCAGCGCGAAGCCCAGCGTCTGGCTGCGGGTTTGGGTAAGGTGCAACAGGCTCGCGTCGAAGACGAAAGTGCCGAGCCAGTTGGAGTTGAAGCTGTACTGATTGCTCACCACCGTGTTGAAGTAATTGTTGTGTGTGGTCAGGCCCGTGGAAGGCAGCGTGGCCTGTTGCACCAGGGCGTTGTGCGTGAGATAGCTGTCATTGGACGTCCGCAGAAACCATAACGACTTCTGCGACTGCGCCCAATCGAAACGAATGAGACCGAGATAATCGCGAAACGGGATGGTGACGTTCGGCGGCACGGCGATCGAATTCACGCCGGGAATGAGTCCCTGAGAAGCGAGCGTGGAAAGAGCATTGAACTGAGTCGTGCTGGCTGGACTGTAAGCGATGCTCGCATTTTCGTGGACATACTCGATGGACGAAAAAATCCAGAGCTTGTCTTTGACGATGGGACCGCCGAGGTTGCCGACATAATTTTGGCGCGAGAAAGGCTGCTTGGGATTGGGCGCGGGATTCTCAATGGGGAAACGAGCATTCAAATCGGAGGCGCGTCCATAAAATGCGCCGGTGCCGTGCCATGAGTCTGTGCCGCGGCGGGTAGTGATGACGACGGAGCCGGCGGTCGTACCCCCGGTATCGGCATCTTCCTGCGCGGTGCGGAAGGCAAATTCCTGAAGCGCATCCACGGAAAAGTTTTGCAGAAAGCCGCCGATGTAATCGTCGGAATTGTCGCCGCCATCCACGGAGAGTTCGTTATTGAGGCCGGAGCTGCCCCCTGTGGAAACGGCAGTGATGCGGGCTTTCGTGGGATCGGAAGGCTCGACCGGCTCGGTGCCGGGAGCGAGATAAGCAATGTTGGCGAAGGTGCGCGCGGCGAGCGGCAACGTTGTGAGATCGTGCTCAGAAATGACCGTCTGGTGAACCGCACTCGCGAGATCGACAGGTTGGGTCGTCACGGAGGCAGCTTGCGATTCAACCTTCACGCTTTCGCGGGCTGTGGCCGGCAGAAGTGTGACGACTACATCGCGGACGATGCTGACTTGCACCACAACCTGGGACCGCGCTTCATTGAAACCACTGGCGGTCACAGTCAGCTCATAGTTGCCGGGGAGAAGACCATCCAGCCGAAAATCGCCGCGGTCGTCGCTCTGCGCATTACGTTGCAAATCAGGCGCATCGCAACGCACCGTTACTTTCGCCGACGGAACGCGAGCGCCTTGTTGATCTTGAATGGAGCCCCGGATTGTGCCACTCGATGATTGCGCGAGGCCTTCGGGAACGAGACCGCCGATGACCGAGACGGCCAAAATTGCGACGAAAAGAGCTTGCTTAGCGCACGTAGAAGATTGATTCCGTAGATTTTTCATTATGAGCGAAGGAGGAACGATGAAACGTTTTTTCCGGGTGGAGAAGCCCGGCCAATCCAAATGAGAATAGGGATGAGGCCGCCTCTACTACCAGAGGCCGTACTGCGCGCGGGATTTGCTTGCGGGCCGGAAGGGCCGTCAGATATGCTTGATGCGATATTGGGGGGTAACGGATGGGATTCTTTCAACGATCACAAATAGCGCAGCTCGGACCGCTCGAGCAAAAGATGATGAGCGCGCTCTGGAAGCGCGGGAATGCAACTGTGCGCGAGTATATTCAGAACGAAAACAGCGCGCTCGCCTATACCACGGTGATGACGACGCTGGATCGTCTTTATAAGAAGAGACTTCTGGATCGCTCGCCTGAGGGCAGAGCATTCCGGTATTTTCCCCGCTATACGCAGTCGGAATTAGAACGTGAAATGGCGGGCGAGACCATCCGGCAATTGCTGTCGCCGGCGGAGAGTTCAAGCGTGCCGCTTTCGTATCTGGTCGAGGCCGTTAGCGAAGTCGACGCTGGCTTGCTCGACGATCTGCAACGCCTGGTAGAAGAAAAACGGCGCGCATTGCGCAACGAAGCGAGCGACAAGGAGAAGCGTTGATGTTTGCTGTACGCTGCCTCGGGGTTTCGCTGGGGTTCTTCCTCATCGCCTACATCGCCAGCTCTTTCGTGATTGGTGCGATATGGGAATTATTCCCTCGGCTCTTTCGAGGACAGCCCAGCCGCCGGATGGCGGACCTTCTATTCGCTCTGCGATTTTCTCCATTTGTAGTAGCTCTCTTTTTTACGGCAATCCTGGGTTTACCCTCTT
>JBEKTR010000292.1:0-4571 GCA_049515835.1 Terriglobales bacterium | reverse complement strand
AATCTGCGCGTCTTCAATACGAGTCGCTGCCAGCGATGCTATCTCGGGCTCCAGAATGGCGCGGACTTCCGCGAGCTGCAGCGATCCTTCGGGCTGGCCGATTTTGATCATGCGGTCCAGCGACTGACGAATCGATTGCGTGGTGCCATCTGTAATAAATGTGCCCCGCCCAGAAAAAGCCTCGACGAGTCCCTTCTCCTGCAGGGCTTTCACGGCTTCTCGCACGGCCGTCCGGCTCACTCCGAATTGCAGCGCCAGTTCCCGCTCGGCCGGCAATTGGTCGCCGGGTTTGAGGGTACCCTTAATAATCGAATCTTCGATCTGTTGCACGATCTGCTCGTAAAGCCGGGAGGTTTGAACCGCGGTATAACCTGAAAATGGCGTTGATTTTGGCATGGCGCGGCTACTATACCACGCGGAGTTTGTGGCTTTCCGGCGATGTGTTTTGTTGTCCATGTTTCAAAGCTGCGTTATTGAATGCTGACGGTCTTAATATTGCAAAATTCGCGAATACCGAACGGCCCCAGTTCGCGCCCATGTCCCGATTGCTTCACTCCGCCGAACGGGATCCGCGGATCGGACGCCACCATGCGGTTCACGAAAACCATCCCCGCTTCCAATTCGTTGATAAAGCGCTCGCGTTCCGCCTCGTCATTAGTCCATACGCTAGCGCCCAAGCCAAAGCGCGTATCGTTGGCGAGATGAATTGCCTCATCCGCATCTTTCACGCGAAACACGCACGCCACCGGTCCGAACAATTCTTCATGATAAGCGGGCGCTTCTTTGGGTATATCGGTTAGTACTGTGGGCGGATAGAAATTGCCGACCCGTTCCAGAGGTTTGCCACCCGTCAAAACCTTCGCTCCCGCGTCAATCGAAGCCTGCACGTCCCGCTGCAAGTCTTTCACCGCACCCGCCGTGGCCAGGGGACCAAGCTCAATCGCCGGATCAAATGGATCACCCACACGGAGCGATTTCATCTTGTCCACAAATTGTTTATCGAACGCGTCGGCAATCGATTGCGCGACAATGAATCGCTTCGCCGCAATGCAAGACTGACCGTTGTTCGAAATGCGGGCCTTCACGCCGGTAGCGACAGCCTCATCCAGATTGGCGCTGGGCATAACGATAAAGGGATCGCTGCCGCCGAGTTCGAGCACCATCTTCTTGATGTTTTTCGCCGCAGATGTACCCACGTGAATTCCCGCGCCTTCACTACCCGTCAGGGTCGCGGCTACGATGCGGCGATCTTTCAACAACCCATCGACCTTATCCGGCCCGATCAACAGTGTCTGGAACACGCCCGCCTCGAAACCAGCGCGAAAAAATACATCCTCTAACTTAAGAGCGCACTGCGGCACATTCGAAGCGTGCTTTAAAAGACCAACATTGCCAGCCATCAGTGCCGGTGCAATGAATCGCACCGCCTGCCAGAAAGGATAGTTCCAGGGCATGACCGCCAAAATCGCACCGATGGGTTGGTAGCGAACGTAGCTTTTGCTCGCGGTCGTCTCGACGATTTCATCGGCAAGAAAGCGTTCGGCGTTCTCAGCATAGAAACGACAAGCCGATGCGCATTTGACCGCTTCATCTACTGCGGATTGGTAGGTCTTCCCCATTTCTGTCGTCATCAACTTGGCGAGAGTTTCCTTCTCACTTTCAAGGATCTGCGCTGCGTTCACCATTCGCCGAGCGCGTTCCGCAAATGATATTTTTCTGTGCCTCGCATAAGCCGAAACGGCGCGTTGCAATTTCTCTTCAATCTCCTGGTCGGAAAGCGGTGTGAAGCTCTGGAGCAACTCGCCCGTCGTCGGATTGATCGTCGCTATCGCCATGATTTGCGTCCCGCGGCCCTTATTCGCAACAGAAATGCTAAATAGGTAGTGTGGTCATACACCTATACCAATGTAAGCACCCCAGTGTCAAGCTAAGTCCTTGGGCGCTCTCACCATTAATAATTTTCTTGACTTACTATTGGCAATGGAGGTATAGCTGTCAGACCAAATAATCCTTGCCGGCATTTGCGGCTCTGACTTTAAGACCCGTTTTTCCCGGCGGGTGACTTCATCGGACTAGACGAGAAAGGCTATCGTCTGCTGCGGTGAACATTTCGGGACCAGGCCCGGGAGCTTGGTCCCGAAAATGTGAGCCTTCAAGAATTCTGGGCCAACATCTGCATGTGAAGGAGCGGTTCCAGTGGCGCGTCCTGGTAGAGCTTCGATTCTTGTCTGGTTGCTAACTCTAAGTGTCGGCATGGTCTTCGGGCAGGAGAGGACCATCGAAGAAATCAAAACCGAGGCAGTTCATCGAGCCGAAAATGGCATGTATCCTCTCATTGGCCTGGACCCCGCCGATGTCAAAGAAGCCTTCGAGAATATTCACAGCAAAGACAAGGACGAATGGGCGACGGCTTTTATGGCAGTCGCAGACCGCTACATGGCGGAAGGGAAGGCGGTAGAAAACAGCGATCCCACCAAGGCCAATGCCGACTTCATTCGTGCCTGGCGCATTTACTCCTTTGGCCGCTGGCCCATTCCAGCCTCGCCTAAGAAGCAAGAGTCCTATCACAAGGCCATCGAAGCATTTTTAGCGCACGCGCATTTCTGGAACCCCGCGCTCGAAGTCGTTCACATCCCATTCGAAGGCAAAGAGATTATTGGTTACGTGCGCCTGCCCAAGGATGCGAAGGTTCCCGTACCCATGGTTATCGCGGTGAATGGCCTCGACAGCCGCAAGGAAGATTTGACCGAGACGTGGTCGGCAATCCTTCCCTATGGCGTGGGTTTTATTGCCGTCGATGGTCCCGGCACGGGACAATCCCCAATCAAGGCGAGCGAAACCTCGGAGCGCATGCTCTCACGCGTCATCGACTACCTGCAAACACGGTCCGATGTCGACAAGAATCGTATCGTTTTTCATGGCGTGAGTTGGGGCGCATATTGGGCCACCAAAATGGCGGTGGTTGAGCGCGCCCGTTTACGTGGCACGAGCGCGCAATCCCCTCCAATCGACGAGTTTTTTCAGAACGATTTCTTGCAACACTCATTGCTCGGAAACCGCGAGTACTTGTTTGATCAGGTGCCCGCTTTGATGTCGATTTGTGAGGGCGTGAAGACGGTGGACGATCTGGCGACGTTCTTGCCCAAAATGTCTTTAGTGCAACAAGGCATCCTGGGTAAACCCATGGCCCCTATGCTGGTCATCGGCGGCGTGAAAGACACCCAAGTTCCTATCTCAGATATCTTCCTCCTGCTCAGCAAAGGCGATACACCGAAAGACGCTTGGATCAATCCGCAAGGAGGTCATTTGGGACGACAAGTCAAAGTCTGGCCCGATCCGCTCATCTTTAAGCAGGTCATTGTCCCGTGGGTCTTGAAAACGCTTGAGGTTCCGGCAGTTTCAGCGAGTCAGAACTAAAGGCAGAAAACACTTATGACAGCCGTCCCCATGTCACGGCTTCAAAACACGGCTTCTTCTCCCAGCCCGAGGAAGGCTTTTTACGCCAGCCTTTGGGTGCAGGTCCTATTTGCCATTACGATTGCCATCATTTTGGGCATCATCAGTCCCGCGCGCGCCATTGCCATGAAACCACTCGGCGACGCCTTCATCCGGCTCATTACGATGATCATCACGCTGGTGATCTTCTGTACCGTCGTCTCGGGTATAGCCGGCATGCAAGACATGAAGAAAGTAGGCCGCGTCGGCGGAAAAGCTCTGCTGTATTTCGAAATCGTCTCGACCATTGCTCTAGGCATGGGAGTCTTAGCCGGAAACCTGATCCGGCCGGGCAGCGGGTTTAATGTCAACGCCGCCACGCTTGACGCGAAAGCCGTGGCTGAATATTCCGGTCAGGCAAAGTCGCAAAGCGTGACCGAGTTTCTGATGCACCTCATCCCCACAACCGTTGTGGATGCTTTCGCCAAGGGCGACATTCTGCAAGTAGTTGTCGTCGCTATTTTGTTTGGCTTTGCTCTTTCGCTAGGTGGTCCGGCATGCCAGCCCGTAGTCGTCTTGGTGGACGCGCTGATGAAGGCCCTGTTCGCGGTCGTGAACATCCTTATGAAGTTCGCTCCCATCGGCGCATTCGGAGCGATGGCCTTCACCATTGGGAAATACGGTTTCTCATCGCTCGGTCCGCTTGTGAAATTGATTGCGACCTTCTATGGCACCTGCTTGGCCTTCATTTTGATTGTTCTCGGTGCAATCTCTGCGACCGCGGGATTCAGCATCATCAAATTCCTTGGCTATATCAAAGAAGAGATTTTGCTCGTGCTCGCCACAAGTTCGTCGGAGACCGCGCTACCTACTCTGATGGAGAAGCTAGAAAAGTTGGGCTGCTCCAAGTCGCTCGTGGGATTGGTGGTTCCCACCGGCTACACTTTTAACACCGACGGCAGCAGCCTTTACATGACGCTAGCCGCATTGTTTGTAGCACAGGCCACCAATACGCCACTCTCGCTGCTTGATCAACTCACAATTTTTTCAGTGGCCGTACTGACGTCAAAAGGAGCAAGTGGCGTACAGGGCGCCGCGTTCATCGCGCTCGTTGGCACACTTTCCGTCGTCCCGGC
>JBEKTR010000291.1:0-4586 GCA_049515835.1 Terriglobales bacterium | reverse complement strand
ACGGATGCGTCGAGCGCCAGCGGCAGCTTTAAAGTCAAAATCGAAATTTTGGATGAAGGCTTGAAAGACGATTCCAACGCGGGCGGCCCAGCGGACAGCAGTATCGCCAGCATTACGCCCGACCTACTTACCAAAATTCCGCGTCGCGTATCAGATCCTGCCGGTAACCCGGGCGATATGGTCAATGTGCTGATTGTGGGAACGCAAGCCCAAGTCGAAAAAGTATTCGCTACCGGCGGGTGGATGCAAGTGGACAAGAGCGTAGAGAACACCGCATTGAACGCGATCATGGATTCTTTAGAGAAAAAAGATTATTTGACCATGCCGATGAGCACGCTTTTTCTTTTTGGCCGGGCGCAGGATTACGGATTCGCGCATGCCGAACCAGTGAAGGTGGCCATGTCACGCAATCACCTGCGGGTATGGAAATCTCCGTATCAAGTGGATGGACGACCGTTGTGGTGCATTGCTGCCACGCATGACATAGGTTTTGAGCGCGACCAACGGAATAACGGGCTGACGCATAAGATTGATCCCGCGATTGATGGCGAACGGGAGTATGTAGATGGAACCCTATCCGGAACGGGGCTTGTCCAGCAACGCGAGCACATTGCGCCGGCAAATGCGTTGACGACGGCAAAAACTGCGACGGGTGGAGAATTCCATTCTGACGGGCGCGTCCTGGTTTTATTGTTAAAGAACAACTAAAGGGTGTTCGGCGGCGGTTATCTACAGCGAATACCTTAGAAAAATTCGTTCCGCGTTCCCCAAAAGTAAACCTGTGCAATTTTTTTAAACGAACTTTCAAACCAGCTTCACGCCACCTTAATACCACATCGTCAACCTTAGATCGCCAAGGAGAAACTTCTCCGGAGGACGATCTATGAAGTTTACGCATTTCTTGCGCGAATCCTGCCGCCATGTTGGGCTGGGTGCAGCGTTGCTGGCCACGATTAGCAATATGGCCGCCCCCACATTTGCCGCTGACCAAGGCAACACGCCCAGCGCCGTGACCCCCATTCAACACGTTATTGTGATCATCGGTGAAAACCGCAGCTTCGATCACGTTTACGGCAACTATCAACCAAAATCGGGACAGACAGTTTCGAACCTGCTGTCGAAGGGAATCATCACGGCGGAGGGACGCCGTGGACCGAACTTCGCGCTTTCGAACCAGAACAGCGCGCTTGATCTCACGACGTTCTCCATTAATCCCGGGCAAAAACAGACCTACCAGAACATTCCTCCGGCTATGACGGGCGGAGCTCCGGAATATGCCAGCGACACCAACCCTGCGCCTTTTGCGACGGTGCAAGTTGCAAAACTTGCAGAACCCGATCTCTTCGGCAAGTACAACGAGGCATTGACGACCGGCGCCACTGGTTTGCCCAGCTATGGTCTCGACACGCGTTTCAAGAACCCGCTCGGACTAGGCTCCGGCGTGTTCCGGATTACTCCGCAAGTGAAATACGACTGGTACGCTTCGAGCCCGGTCCACCGTTTCTATCAAATGTGGCAGCAGGAAGACTGCTCCGCCGCGACCGCGACTAGCGCCAACCCCAGCGGTTGCCTGGCTGATCTGTTTCCCTGGGTCGAAGTCACAATCGGCGCCGGCGACAACGGGGCGTCGCAACCTGCCAACTTCAACGACCAGAGCACGGGCGAAGGCTCGACGGCGATGGGTATGTATGACATCGCTGCCGGAGACGCGCCTTACTTGAAGTTCCTGGCTGACAACTACACGCTCAGCGATAACATGCACCAGTCCGTCATGGGCGGCACGGGGGCCAATCACATCGTGTTCGGTTATGCCGATGCGATGTGGTACAGCGACGGCAACGGCAATCAGGCCGTGCCTCCGACGAACCAGATTGAAAACCCGAATCCTCAGACTGGCACCAATAACTGGTACGACCAGGACGGATACAGCGGCGGTTCTTATACCAACTGCGCCGACCTGACGCAGCCCGGCGTTGCGCCGATCGTGAACTACCTCCAGACCCTCACCCCGCCAATTAATCAACGTTGCGGCGTAGGCAATTACTATTTGCTCAACAACTACAATCCCGGCTATAACGGTGACGGTACTCTCGCCAGCCAATATTCTCCGTATACCATTCCACCCAGCTCACAGCGCCACATTGGCGACGTGCTCGGCGCTGCCGGCCTGAGCTACACCTACTTCGGCGAAGGCTGGGACCTTTACCAGACCGACCCCGCCGGACAGAACCCCTATGACGCGTATTGCAACATTTGCAACCCGTTCCAGTATGCGACGGACATTATGACCAGCCCCTCTCAGCGCGAAGCCCACATCCAGGACACCACCACTCTGTATGAGGACCTCGACACCGGCAACCTGCCGGCAGTTTCAATCGTGAAGCCCAGCGGATTCGTGGATGGTCACCCGGCCTCTTCGAAGCTCGATCTGTTTGAAGGCTTCGTGAACCGCATTGTGAACCAAGTGCAGGCGAACCAGGCACTGTGGGCCAATACCGCGATCTTCGTCACTTTCGACGAGGGCGGCGGCTACTATGACTCCGGCTACGTGCAACCGGTTGACTACTTTGGCGACGGTACCCGTATTCCATTGTTGATCGTCTCCCCGTACTCCACCGGCGGCGTCGTGAACCACAGCTACGCTGACCACGTATCCATCATCAAGTTCATCGAACGTAACTGGGGCTTGGGCACGATTGGCGCCCGCACCCGCGATAACTTCCCGAATCCCGTAACGGCCAACAACAATCCCTATGTGCCGACCAATAGCCCGGCGCTTGACGACTTGTTCGACGCTTTCAACTTTGGTGGAACCGCAGCGAAGTAAACTCTCTGCGATTTCAACGGCCCGGAGGTCTCTCCGGGCCGGTTTTATTTGGAGTCGGCGGGTTTAGTTTGTGAAACGGATTTCCGCGATTTTTAACCGTGCGTTTACCTTCTGACGCGGCGATGAGAGTTAACTAGAGAAGAAGTGTTAACAGGGAGTTGCAAGTTTACAAGTTGAGGTCCCTACCGTGAGAAAATTTTCCGTTTTCAAGTTCATCCTCTCATTCATTCCCATAATTTTTCTATTGATCCTTTCGTGTGCATTGAGCTTCGGGGAAGACCAACCGGCGGATGTTTCCGGAAAGTGGCAGGTGGCATGGACCGGAAGGCTCGGCACCGAAAACGCTATTCTCGATGTTCACCAGAACGGCCCGGTTTTGAGTGGGACGCTTCATGACCTGCACGGTGATTCTGTTCTATCAGGCACCGTGGAAAAAAATGCGGTTTCGTTTGATGTGGAATTCAAAGGAACTCGCCCTTACACGATCAGTTTTAGCGGGACGGTCGATGAAGGCGCTATGAAAGGCTCATCGAAAGCCAAGGGCGTGGCGGCGTATATGGGACACGGCGGAGAGGTTGTGCAACCCGATCGCCCGTGGACGGCGACAAGAGTAAGTGAAAACAAAACCAAGAAACTTTCAGCACAACAGAGCTCGCAGTGACGCGATTCTACTGGTTAGAGGCACACTTCGGAGGCAAGCTAGAAAATGAATCGGCGTGAGTTGCTGCGGCTGGGGTTTCTCGGAGGAGCAGGCCTGCTCGCAGGGAAACAGCCGCTGGGTTGGGCGGATGGGAGCGCCGGCAAAAATGCCGCGTCAGTTCCCAATCTGCGACAAGGACCGGATGCGCCGCCGGCGACTGATTTACCTCGCCTGGCGAGCTACGTCGATCCCTTGCCCATTCCTCCAGTCATTAGACCAGTGCATGGCCGACCCGTGCATGGCGATCCGCTGCACATCCGCATGAGGCCGCTCCGGCAGAAAATTCATCGTGATCTTCCGCCAACCAATCTCTGGGGATACAACGGCTCATGGCCGGGGCCAACAATCGAAGTTCGCAAGGGCGAACCACTCGCGGTGAAGTGGACGAACGAACTACCAACGAAACATTTTCTGCCCATTGATACGACAGTTCATGGATCAGAAGCGGATGTTCCGCAGGTGCGAACGGTCGTCCATGTTCATGGTGCGCAAACTTTGCCGGAGAGCGACGGCTATCCCGATGCGTGGGTCACGTCCGATGGAAAGATGGGCCCGGTGAAAGCGGCAAGTCCTTGCCATTATCCCAATGAGCAAGCGGCAACGACGCTCTGGTATCACGACCACGCGATTGGGATTACGCGTCTGAATATCTATGCGGGGCTTGCCGGATTTTATTTGATTCGCGATGAGGAGGAGGATGCGCTGAATTTGCCTGGCGGCGAATATGAAATTCCGCTGATGATTCAGGACAGGAAATTCAACGCGGATGGGTCGTTGCTTTATCCCAGCGCAAGAAATGGGACGAAACCGGTTTGGATTCAGGAATTTTTTGGCGACACCATTTGTGTGAACGGGAAGTCAACGCCATATCTTGAAGTCGAGCCGCGAAAATACCGGTTCCGCATCGTCAACGGATCGAACTCGCGGTTTTATCACCTTTCAATGACGCAGATGGACGAAAGCGGCAAGCCTTTTGGCAGAGTTACTGACGCGCCTGTGTTTCACCAAATCGGCACTGATTCAGGCCTGATGCCTGCACCCGTGAAACTCTACTATCTA
>JBEKTR010000290.1:0-4595 GCA_049515835.1 Terriglobales bacterium | reverse complement strand
AGTTAATTTCACAAGCCAGACAAACTTCCTCAAAAGCTGGTGCTGTCCATTGCATAAAAGTCTTTCTCCTTTTGAAAGTTATGTAATTACTTGCAAGTGGTTCTTGAAAGGGGACCGAAGATGGCGAAGGTCCCGTTGTTGTCTTGAGTTCCATTCACAATTTCCTCTCCACCGACGAAGACATAGCCATTTGCGACAACCGGTGTAGAGAACTTAGTTGCGCCCCCTGGAGCGTCCATCGTCGGGCAAGTGCCGCTCGAGTAGAGTTGGGCGAGGGTGTTCGCGTCGAAGGCATACAGTATTCCCTGCGGCGCGCTCGACGGCGGATCGCTGGGATTTTTGATAGCCCATACGATTCCGTTCGTGTACTGCTTATTTTGGTAGGAGGCGGACACCGACGGCGTCGTCGAGAAGCCGAGGCTCAAGCTGGTGGTTGCCGAGACCGTGCATCCTTTCGATGAGCAACCGCTCAAGGCGTAGCGGTACATCGGAGTGTACGTTCCGACAAGATAAAAGCTCTGGTTACCGCTCCAATAAATGGGAGTCGCCCGCGTTTGGTCTTCCGTGGCGAAATTGAAGCTGGCGAGATTCTGGTTATGCCAATTTGTTGCAGGACATGCGGGAACACCACCAACAGGGCACCCCGAAACCTGGACGCAACTACCCGGGTTGAAGCCGCCTGGCTTGGTCCGGTCAAACGCCCAGACATAATTCTCTTTGTCGGTCTTGATAGCGAGGTAAGGATAAGCCTTGACGGTATTGTCCGGGATGAGGACTACGCCGCCCGAACCGAAATCAAGATCATCCGATTGTCTAAAGCACTGATCGGAAGGGCTGAAGTAGTTTTGACCCGACGGGAATGTAAGGCTGGTCGTGAGCTTCACGAAGCTGTCGCCGGCGTCTTTACCACCTTTGGTACTCAGGTCGAAAGTACCGTCAGCGGTGCTGAAATAGATGAAGGTCTTGCCGCTCGAATCTGCGCCAGCAGCAAGCCCAGCGCCGCCTTGCCAAATTCCGCCACCCTCGGCGCCGGTGTCAGGCGTGGTGTCATAGGCGATTGGGGCCTGGCTAAGATTCCCGGCGTTGTATGCAAAGATCCAGCCGTTCGGATACGGTGTGGGTGCTCCATCCATCAATGAGAACGCGGCATACACGGTGTTGTTCGGCAGGCCGGATTGGCTGGCAGAAAGCCAGAGGAGACCGGGTCGTTGAATGTGGTTTTGTGAGAACACGCTTCCGGTCGCATCCGGACCGCACCCGGTCGCACAAATCTGCACGGGAGCATTGAATTTCTCAGGGGTTATCGAAAGCGTAGTTATATCAAGCGCGTGGAGCCGGTGAAAAAATGTATTCTGCGAATTTTGCGCACATGCGCTGGCGGACGGGCACTCCGATTCGGCGACGAGATAAAGCGTGCCAGTCGTGCTATCAATCACGGGCGTCCCTAAAATGCCCACGTTATTGGTAATTGTTTGGCAGCCGCCGCCACCAATAGAATTGCATTGTGCCGCAATTTCACCTTCCGCGGCGTTCACGAGCATGCTGACTGGGCCAGCGAGCACATTACAAGCAGTCGGGTTCGTCGCATCGATAGCATAGACACTGTCGTTTTGGGTGACCACGTAGGCGATGGTTTTTGCCGCCCCTCCCTGCCACGGGACATTCGACACGACTAAAGTCTGCGCGAAGACCTTGCCATCCAAAGTGAGCCCGCAAATCTTGCCAAATGTTTGTGGATTGCTCACTAACGTTGTAGTCAACGTAGTCTCGGCGTTGTTTTGACCCGTGCGTCCAACGTCATAGTGCCACGTGGTCACGTTCACTTGTGCGCCTCCAACGGCTGCAAGTGCCACAACCGTACAACTCAAAACAAAAATACGAAAGCTAGTCATGTACTTCCCCTTTATTCGCCAAAGTATCGATTGAAGTTTGTTGCGTTGAATTTGCCAAGGCTGGTGAAGCGACAGGAGATTGATTGGCTCGCTTAAATTTAAAAAGACCGCTGTGGTTGTAATCCGCCATCCATAGGTAGGTACCGTCGGATACGATCCCAGTGGTACTTCCGCCACCAATGTTGAAGTTAAAGAGCTGCTTCCCGTCCGATGCGCGCAGCTTCGATACGTATGCGACACATGACACCCAAATATTTTCGCCATCGAAGGTGATGCCAAAGGGTGCAGACACGGGATAGAACGTGGCCAGAATAACGCCATCCGTGGCGCGCATTTTGGTTACAGAACCATCACCCTTATTTGCCGTCCAAATATTCGTGCCATCGAAGGTAATTCCTTGTGGTGATTTTCCGACCGGAAATGTTCCGAGCACCTGTCCATCGGACGCCCGCAACTTGGTCACGTTATTGGATCTGGCGTTAGTCACGAAAATGTTTTGCCCGTCGAACACTGCCGCAAACGGACATGTTCCGACTGGAAAAGTACCCAGAATGGCGCCATCGCCCGCCCGCAATTTCGTGACTGTATTGCTTCCCCAATTGGGCACCCAAACCGCTGCCCCATCAAAAGCTGGCCACCAAGGACGCGAACCTACCGAAAACGTCCCCACCACTTTGCCATCGCTGGCCCGCATCTTCGCGATCGTGTTGGTCGCGTTATCGGTAATCCACATGTTTGCGCCGTCGTACGCCATACCGATTGGCTGATAGCCAACTTTGTACGTGGCCAAGACATTGTCGTTGCTGGGGTCGAGTTTTGTAACGGTCCCTTCTAGATAATTAGAAGTCCAGACGTTCCTGCCATCAAAAACGACAGCATAGGGGCCCTCCCCGACAGCTACGTCACTCTTGCGTTTTACGGGCCTCTTCGGCGCACTCGTTTCCCTCGCGGTGGGCGGCTGAATGCTGTTTTCGAGAGGGGATGAAGACGATTGCGCACAGCTCACCCCAGCCAGCAATACAACGCCGGGGACAGTCCACAGAAGCGAACGAATGCTCATAAAGACGAGTGGCCTCATAAGCCACTCTATTTTTGCCGTTCCGAGGGGTCAAGAGGAAAACCGCATGAATGCTGGGGGTAGAAAGACTCTGCCGAGTCCCCATTCTCGCCGCTATGGCGTAAATCGCAAGGCTAAGCGGCCAGCAAGTTACACAGCTCTAAGGGTTCGGAAGCCACCCCACACTACCATCACTGATAGTTACCAAAATAGTTAAACTCGCCCGCTCCTGCCTCAAACACAGTTTTAAGCGCGCTCTGAAAATGTGCTTCAAGCCGCCCAGCCGCTGCGGTTTAAATTGCTGAAAAGCATACCCGCACAAAGTCCCGCCAAACCAAGCAGCACCATCCCTTCAAACCTGGGGCCGAGCAGGATGTGTCCCATGCCAAATAGGGCGCAATAGACCATGGCGCAGCCCAATGCCCACGACCACAAATTCCGGCCCAGATCACGCGTTTCTGGAATATCAGGAGTGAGCGCAGCGATGGGTTTCCATCCACTGACGTGCGGGTGGACTTTTCGATAAAACTTCACGAGCACAGATTGCGGCTCAGGCGATGTAGCAAAAGTGACAACCAGCCAGACAACGGTTGTAATTCCTGTAGTCAGCAAAGCGCGAGCAGCGGAGTCGGCTGCCGACCCGCCCGTGTGCCAACTGGTAAAGCGCAGCCCTACACTGACCACTATCGCGGTCGCCATCGCGGAGATTTCGCTCCAGGCGTTAATACGCCACCAATACCAGCGCAGAATGTAAACGAGTCCGGTGCCTGCGCCAGTTTCAAGAACAATTTTCCATCCCTCACCAACCGAGCCGAGTAGTGCGGAGACCCCGGCAGAAAAAATGACCAGGATCACCGTGACCACGCGCGAAGCCATGACGTAATGGCCCTCGCTAGCCGCAGGCTTCAAGAAACGACGATAGAAATCAGACACAAGATACGACGCACCCCAATTCAGTTGCGTTGCGATGGTAGACATGAATGCCGCCATGAATCCGGCGATCACGATGCCGCGCAGAGCCGGAGGAACATGTTGGCTGACGATGAGCATGTAGCCTTGCTCGGGATGCTGCAAATTGGGATAGAGAACGATGGCGGCGAGTGCGGTTAGAATCCAAGGCCACGGACGAACGGCATAGTGGGCAATGTTGAACCAGAGGACTGAGAGCAAGCCGTTGCGTTCGTCTTTTGCACTAAAAATCCGCTGCGCGATGTAGCCACCGCCGCCGGGTTCGGCACCCGGATACCAAAATGCCCACCATTGCACACCGATGTTCACCAGAAACGCAAGCACCGGCAGTGCCCATACATTTTCTGCTGCAATGGGTCGGGAGAAATCAGGAAAAAATGCTAGCGGATTGCCAGCGGACGGGCCGGCTTGCGAATGCATTGCTGAGAGTCTCCAGATCAGCATGGACATGCCGCCTGCGGCAGAAACCGCGTAGTACGCCACAGCAATAACAATCGCCATTTTCAATACGAATTGAAAGAGATCGGTCCAGAGGACGCCCCATAAACCGCCGAGCGCAACATAAAGTCCGGTAAATGGAATGAGAAAAAATACGCATACAAGGAGTGCGTTGCGATCACTCATATTCAGTGTGACCGCGACAATGCTGGTCATCGCTTTAGTGACCCAGCCCAAAA
>JBEKTR010000289.1:0-4612 GCA_049515835.1 Terriglobales bacterium | reverse complement strand
CACAAACAAAAAATGGGAGCGCCGACCTCCGTGCGTTTCTGCGCGACTATTTCCAGATGGATCCCACCGAATTTGCGCCACACTTATATGAACGCGTGGGTCGCGATGCCATTCGGCATCTCTTTCGCGTAGCTTCGAGCCTGGATTCCATGATCGTCGGCGAACCGCAAATTCTGGGCCAAGTGAAAGATGCCTATGCCACCGCCCGGGCCGTGGGCGCGGTGCATTCGCAGCTTGATTTATTGCTCACCCGCGCTTTTGCCGTAGCCAAGCGCGTGCGGACCGAGACCGCGGTCGGCTCTTCCGCAGTTTCAGTCGCCTCCGTGGCCGTCGAGTTGGCGAAGAAGATCTTCGGATCGCTCCAGGGCAAACAAGTTTATCTGGTTGGCGCAGGGAAGATGAGTGAACTTGCCGCGCGCCATCTTCTAGCTCATGGCGCTGCGTCTATTTTTGTCGCCAATCGCACTCACGAGCGCGCAGCGCAACTCGCAGCGAAGTTTGACGGAGAAGCCATCCGCTTCGAAGAACTCTACGAGACTTGCGACCGCGCCGATATTGTCATCACTTCAACGGGTGCGCCTCACGCCATTTTTCGCCGCGAACACGGCGAGCTTTTCCTGAGCCGTCGCAAGAATCGTCCTATGTTCTTCATCGATATTGCGGTCCCACGCGACGTGGATGCGGAAATGAACAAGCTCGACGGCATCTTCGTCTATGACATTGATGATTTGCAGCAAGCCGTCAGCATGCATGTGGCGAGCCGTAAAGAGGAGGCCGACCGCGCTGAGGCCATCATTGATCTCGAAGTCGAGCGCTTCCAGGCGCGCTTGCAGGCCCGCGAGGTTGTCCCAACGATCGTTTCTTTGCAAGATCATCTTGAGACTATTCGTCAGGCTGAAATTGATCGTGCTCGCGGACGTCTTGGCGCGCTGACTGCCGACCAGGAACTTGCTCTCGATTCCTTAACTAAGGGCATTGTGAACAAGATTATGCACACGCCCATCAGCACTTTGAAGACGGCCGCTCGCGAATCGGAAGCGACGACAGTCGTGGACGTTGTGCGGCGCCTGTTCAATCTGCAAAGCAAGTCCGCTGCCGCGGCCACGGATGCGACGAATAGTGCCGCGAACAAAGCGCAAGGCCTAAAGAAAGAAGACCGGGGCTGATGGCGTTGCTTCGCATCGGTTCCCGCGGTTCGGCCCTTGCACTTTGGCAAGCAAACCACGTTGCGGCCTTGTTGCGCGAACGCGCCCATCAGCTTGAGATCGAAATCATCAAGACTACCGGGGACAAGGTCCTCGACGTCGCCTTGTCGCAGGTCGGCGCGCAGACTGGTGTGACCAAGGGAATTTTCACCAAAGAGATTGAAGAAGCACTGGCCGAAGGACGCGTAGATCTCGCCGTGCATAGTCTTAAAGATTTGCCTACTGGGCTTTCTCCTGGATTCGAAATCGCCGCAATTCCCCAGCGCGAAGATGTTCGCGATGCCTTCTGTGCAGAGAAGTTCGCAAGTGTTACCGAATTGCCTAAGAAAGCTCGCGTCGGGACCAGCAGCTTGCGGCGCCAAGCCCAACTCAAGGCTTTACGCCCGGATCTCGAAACCATCCCTCTCCGCGGCAACGTGGACACGCGTTTACGCAAACTTGCGGCGGGTGAGTACGATGCCATCATCCTCGCGGCTGCAGGACTCAATCGCCTCGGTCAAGCCGCTTCCATTCGCGAGCTCTTGCCGGTCGATGTCATGTGTCCCGCCGCCGGGCAAGGCGCACTCGCCATTGAAATTCGTTCCAGCGATGAAGCGACGCGGTCCCATGTAAGTTTTCTCGATGATCCCGTGGCTCGTCCCACGACTCTATGTGAACGCGCGTTGCTCGATCGTCTTGGCGGTGGCTGTCAAGTTCCCATCGGCGCTTCGGCCACATTGCGGGATGGCCGCTTGCATCTCCACGCCGTCGTAGCCAGTCCCGATGGGAAGAAGATTCTTCGGCAGTCTGGTTCCCGACTTATGGGGTCGAACGACGACGCCGTGAAGCTTGGACTGTCCGTTGGCGATGTGCTTCTCCAGGCTGGCGCAGAAGCCTTAATTCGCGATCTCGACCCCGCCGCCGTCATTCCCGTGCAGGCCGCGCCGTGAAGCCGGTTCCGTCGAAGCCACTTTCGGGACTGTGCGTTCTTGTCGGTCGCGCACGGCATCAGTCCGATGCGCCCTCGTCTGAGTTGCGTGTGCTCGGGGCGAACGTCATTCAGATTCCATTTATTGAGATCCGCAAGCCGCGTTCCTATCGGCCGCTCGATGCCGCGCTCGAAACCATCGCAGAATACGACTGGCTGATTCTTACCAGTGTCAACGGCGTAAACGCTCTTTGGGATCGGCTAAAAAAGCGCAAGCTCTCACGAAAGCATCTCAAACATCTCAAGATTGCCGCTATCGGTCCGGCCACGCGCAAAGCCATCGAATCCCGAGGATTGAAGGTTTCGGTCGTCCCGAAGGAATATATCGCCGAGTCGGTGGTTGCGAGTCTCAAGAATAAGGTGAAAGGGAAGCGGGTTCTGCTGGCTCGGGCCAGCGTGGCCCGTGACGTGATTCCCCGCGAACTACGAAAACTCGGTTCGCGAGTTGATGTTGTGGATGCCTATAAGACCATCGTCCCCAAATCGTCACGCATCCGCCTTCACGCATTGCTGAAAGATGCGCGCCAGCGTCCCGATGTTGTCACGTTCACTAGCTCTTCCACCGCGCGAAATTTTGTGAAATTAGCCGGAAAGAACTATATGCCCGACGGTATGCGCTTTGCCTCCATCGGCCCTGTGACCTCGGCCACCCTCCACGAGCTTGGCCTGCCCGTGCATGTAGAAGCCCGTAAATATACGATTCCAGGCCTCGTTGAAGCCATCGTGCGGGCCGCCGTCCAGGCTAACGTTACTTCAGTTCGTCATTCCCGCCGCTAGGCTTCTCGCCGTGCTTGTACCCCCGTAACGTACTCCATTGGTCGCTCCGCGCATAGCATTTACTTGGCCGTCTTCGTCAATTGAAGTTGAGATATTTGAGGAGCAACCTCATGCGCTTTGCACAGAAAGTATTCATCGGAATGGCGATTCTCAGTGCAGGCGCCTACGCCCAGTCGCTAGGCGACGTCGCCCGTCAAAATCAGCAGACCAAGCAGGATCAGTCCGCGTCCACTGTCATTACTAATGACGATCTGCCCGCGGACGGCCTTGCGGACGAAGGCGCGCAACCTCGCCATCGCAACGCCGCCCGCGACGATTCCGGACAACTGGCTCGCGCCGAACTCCAGCGTGCCGCGAAAAACGATTCGGCAGCGCGGGGCTGGCGCACCAAGATTCTCAATCAGAAAAGCTCTATCGACTCTCTACAAGCCCACATTCAAAACGTGAAGGCTTCCATCCGCGTGCCGCTCGATAGCTCCGGCTACTACGCCGCGCAAGCCAACCAGCGCACCCAGGCCAAGGTGGAGGAAATTCAGGATTTGCAACAGAAGCTTCAGGTCGAAAACCAAAAACTTCAAGACCTTCAGGAAGGCGCGCGCAGAGCCGGCTTCGGCAGCGCGGTTTACGAACCGTGAAAGTAGGGATTTTCTACCTCCAGGAATGTGCCAAAGATGTCGACCTCCATTGGCGCTAAAGTCCCACTCTTGAAGAGGGATTTCGTCTGTCGGATTTCCTCTGACGCACGATCTTGGTCGCCCAAATGTCTGCAAGCTCTTGTCACCAGGGCGTGGCCGAGAATCTCATCCGGGGCGATCCGTATCATAAATTCGCCGAAGTCCTTCGCTAGCTTCCAGTCCCTAAAATCGTCGCGGAGAATCGCACCCTCAAAAAACCCTTCGGCTCTACTTAGTCTGTCGAGGAGTTCGCCATCGGGGTCGTTTAGCATGCTGCGCTCCCAACTTTAACCGGAAATGCATCTATTCATCACTCCAGCAAAGAGCATCCGCAGTTCGCCGGTGGAACGTGCGCCTTCAAGAAATCCGCCACACGCTTATACGCGTCAATCTGGTTTTCGACGCGGGCAAAGCCGTGGCCTTCGTTGTCATAGATCTTGTAATCCACGGTCCCACCGCGCTTCTTGATGGCATCCACCACTTGCAACGTTTCTTCTTTGGGACAGCGCGGATCATTCCCGCCCGCCAGCAGAAACAGCGGTGCTTTGATCTTGTCCACAAAGAAAATCGGCGAGCGGTCTTCGAAGAGTGCCTTGTTTTTCACCGGGTCACCCATGGTCGCTAGGTCGGACTGCCGCAAGACCGGATCTTCGTTCTCCATTTCCGTAAACCAGTTCACAAAGGGCACAACCGGCACACCCGCCGCCCATTCTTCGGGAGCCTTGGTTACGCCCATCATGGTCAGATAGCCGCCGTAACTTCCGCCCATCAGGATGATTTTCTTGGGATCCACAAATCCTGTCCCTTTGATCCATTCTGAAGCGGAAATCACGTCCTGCAAGTCCCCGCCACCCATATCGAACAGGTTCGCCTGCTGAAATTCTTTGCCATATCCCGTGGATCCCCGGTAATTGGGCGCAATCACCATATAGCCCTGGTTCACGATGTGCTGAATGAACCGGTTGAACGAATTGACGGTCTGCGACGAC
>JBEKTR010000288.1:0-4621 GCA_049515835.1 Terriglobales bacterium | reverse complement strand
CAAGTTCTGAAACCGCCATGATCAGCGACATGGCGAAAAGACCTTAGCCGTAATGTAGAGCAGTGATGATAGCCACAGCTTCCGCGATCGTGAAAACCGTGGAAAAATTCCGCACCAGATCCAGGCGATGCCCGCCGGAAACAATCGCTTCATAGGCTGCGCCGAAGTTCGACATGACCATGATCAGCGCCAGCGCGGAGATCGATTTGGCCGTAGCGCTCTGGAACTCAGGAGGAACGCCAGAGGCCTTCGCCAGCAGGGGAGCGAATATCGCGATCGGAATCAGCGTAAGCACCGAGATCGTCATCAGGCCAGCCATGCCCGTACTGACTAACTTGTTCGCGCGCTCATAGTCCCCGTTGCCGGTGGCTTCCGCAACATATTTCTGGAACGCCGACTTAATGCCCACACTGCCGAAACGCATATAGGCAGCGGTGGTCATGACAATGGACCAGATGCCATATCCGCCCAGGCCAAGGTGCGCAATCACGATTGGAATCGTGACCAGACGCGTCGCCACCTGCGCCCCGCGGGCGACGATGCCAAAGACCGTGTTGCGCCCGATAGTATGCGCAAGGCCGTGAGCATGCACCTTTGAAGCCAGTTTTACGGGTGCCTGAATTTCGCTAACAGATGCCATGAATTTGCTTGTTAAACCGTTCTCTAGGTTCCGTGCATCTCAGAGAGCGGTGAAATGGTGACGGGCTGTGATCGCGGTCTCATTCTGTGCCTGAGTTTCCCGCGGTCCGTCCTGTTCCTGCCGCTCTTGCATCGTTTTCTGGAGGGCGCTGGCCACGATCTGGGCGGCCCGCGATGACGCAGCGGACGTCAGCGCAAAACTGTCGGACGGCAAGGCTCCTGCAAATTCAGGAATCGCCGCCACTAGCGCGCGTTGGACTTGCGGCATCTCGGCTCGCACCGCATTTCGATGGGCTACATACGCTGTCGAAATCATCGCCAGCAACACATACCAGCCCACGATGCTCTGATCAAAATATCCGATGCCAATAAACGCAACCGCATTGGCGAACAACCCTGCGCCCAACGCCCAATCAACGCGCGCTGAATTGTTATCTCCCGCTTTGGCGGCTCTGCGACGAGCCTTCCCTATGTATTTAAATCCATAGACAATGATGGCCATGAAAAAGATCAAAGGAAGCAGTCCCGATGTATCAGCCGTGCCCACATATTGGTTGGCCGTATCCCACATGTCCCATCCCCACACGCTTGTGTCCTTCACGCCTATCAACCACCAATCGCGAAAGTGGTGGATGCATTGGTCCACCAGCATGTAACGGTGCCACGAGGATGAGCCTCCGGTGAGGTCGATTTTCTCGATTAAGCTCCAGACTGGGCCCTTCATCACCATGTGCAAAGCGATCAACACAATCACGATGCCCCAACGGAAGGCGCGCATCCATGCCCGTAGGGGCCACATGCAAAGAGCAACCACTCCCGCTGCGTACGCCATGATCGGCGTACTGGAGGCACAGGTCAGGGTGATGATGGTGCTTGCCACTACTCCCACGCCCACCCATTTCCGGTTGGCTTTGCCCTTTGACCATAGAGCTGCAAATAAAGGAACTAGAATCGCGCCAAACGTACCCGCCAAGATCGAGTGGGCGAACGGGCCTTGTGCCCGGAAGCGTCCATCCCGGTCCGCCAAATTGGCATAAAAATGGGCATCCGCCCCGCCGAGCAAGGCGTATGGATTATGGCCGCTGATGGCTTCGTAGCTCATGGTCGCGGCGACAACCACGGCGACCCCAATCAGAGTTTGAATAGCTAACACGATATCTTCTTCGTCACGAATGAGCAGCCGCATTATAAAATACACGCCAAACACTGTATAAAGAACGCCTACCTGATTGATCACCGCGCCTATTTGCTGAAATAGCAAAACCCCATTGACGGCAACAAATACGGAATAAAGGACCACGTAAAGATCAATGCGGTTAAAGCCGCCGCTGAAGATAGTCGATTTCGAGGTGACGCGCTCCCGAATCATCCGGACAAAGCCGAAGAGCGCCAGCAACCGCAGCATGGGAAAGTGCGCCCCGCCGATGAGCAAAATCTGGTCCATCGGGATCAACATACCGCACGCTAAGAATGCAACCAGCGCACGCCGACGCGGCGCGATGCAGATGAAGACACCCGCAACCAAAACCAAAAGCAATACCGCAGGATGGATGGAACTGACAGAAACTCCGCCACCGAAGTGGAGATTTGTTGGACCTTGCTCTGGTTTCATGCCACCTGCACCATTTTTGACCCGGCGAGTGCAGTTTCGATGATCTCGTGCATGCGCTGCCCCCACGCATCCCAATTTAGACGCTGCTCGTATTCGTCGCGGCTAGAAGTCCGTATGCGCTGATAGGCGGTTTTATCGGTAAACGCGCGCTGGATCTCCTTCGCATATTCCGAACCTCGCGCGTTACACGGAAGAAGAAATCCGTTCACACCGTCACGAATCGCGCCAGAAACTCCGCCCGTGTTCGGCGCGAGGGATGGCAGGCCATAAGCACTGGCTTCACAAAATACAATCCCGAAGCACTCTGCGCGCGTTGGCAAAATCAAAAAGCTGGATTCCTCATACAGGCCTTGTAGCTGCTCTCTTTCCGCCGGTTCGTTTTTGTCGAGGAAGGAGACAATGCGCAAGCGCGGATGATGGAAGCTCGCGGGCGGCTTGCACCCGACCACGGTCAAACTGCTCTTAATCCCGAGCCTCTCCAGTTCAAGCAGCGTTTCGAAAGCGACAGGACCTCCCTTTTGCTCCCAATTGACCCCAACAAACAGCAGCTTGCAATGATCGCCCCCTCGCTTCCGGAGAGCTTGTTCTCGAGACGGTCCTGGTTCCAAATTTGCGCCAAACGGAATAACGTGCGTGGCTTCTTCCGCTGCACCGTAATCGCGAATAGCGGAATCCGCAGCCCATCGCGACGGATAAACGAAGCGCGATGATTTGCGAATTGAAGTGTGCTCCAGCTTATCCGCCGTTCTCACCTGGCGTGCGAAGGTGTTGCTAAACTCTGAGTTGTAGCCGATCATGAGCCGGAACGTGGTGTCGGAAATATATACAATCGGAAGGTTTGTCCTGAGATACGGAACGATGCCCGCAGCTACTGCGGCTACGATTACATCGCAGCGATTTTTTGCCAGGCGTTGCTCGGCCATTTTGCCCAATTTTCGGGCGAGAAAATCGGTGTGCGTGTAAAGATACTCTTTTCTCGATACCACGCGGATCCCACGGCGGATGACGTTGCCCACCTTCAATTCCGGGGGGAGGAGCGGACCGACACCCAAGACTTCCCCACAATTCCTCTCCAGCGACCTGGCCATGGAATACAAGGTGCCTGACCAGGACCGGCGGTCATTGGGGTCGCGCATGGTCAAGTAGGCAATGCGAATTTTTTGTCGCGCAGGGATGTCCACAACGAATTTTTCACGAACACTGTGAGAAATGCAAAAGCGTTCGAGCCCGATTGCCAGACCACATTCTCATTGGACTTGGGCCGAGAGTCCGCTTGGCGGTGCCGGAGGCTGCGAGCCCGAGTTGAATTCGTAGGCACCCGCATCCCACGAGGTCGCGCGTTGTACCAGAGGAATTGTCGGGAAGAATGCTATCTCTCCGCCATCGCCATTCTGTTCACTGGCTCCGTCTTCAGTTCCATCGCACAAGGCTGAGTCTTGCGAAAACGTGCTGCACTGGTTCGTCAGATTTGCTCCCACGCCTACGGTGGCGTTTGAACTTGCAGTTGGAGCGTAGTTGTTTGCGATTGTATAGCCTTGGGCGTTGGCCGCGGACTCGCTCTGCCATACTTCGTTGCCATTGTCCTTGAATGAGCAAATAGCCCCGGAACTACAGTACGTGATCGACGCCAAAGTCTGCGGCGAATAAGCGATCAAGTGATTGTTTTCAAAATAAGCCGTTCCGTTCCAGTGATAGTTTGGCGCATTATCACCAGCTTCGTTGATCTGGCAGCCACCTTGGCTGTTGTCAAAGGTGTTGTTGTAGATGTAGGCAGTCTGGGCACCGGTCGAACTCACGGCACCAAGACCAATGCAATTCGTCGGCGCAACATTCATGATGTAGTTCATGTTGTCGTAAAAAATATTATTGAAAAAATATCCGGTGTTTCCGACGGTGAGATAAATGTCTTCCGTGACGTGGGTGTGCCGCACGATGTTGTTATAGAAGTAAGTATCCGAACCAGCGATATTTGAGACTTGATTCATTACATTCGAGTGTGTCTTATGATCGTATGTCGTGTACAGGTACTCGAAGAGGTTGTCGTGGACCGTGTACCCGTCAGTGATAATCATGAAGTTCGACATATAGCGAAATACGTTGTCATGAACGTCGTAGCCATCCTGATAAATCGCGCCGCCGCTCTGGCAAGGCGAAGGCGGATCGTAGGAGTTGGAGCAAATACTCGAGTTCGCGGCTGCCGCCGAAGAATCTGAGCCGTCGAATACATTGCTCGCGATCTGGTTGTACGTGGCCGTACAGCATGGAGCGCCCCCAAGTATCATCCAGTCGCTGTCGTTGGAAGTCGCAACCGTCGTCCAACCGTGGAAATAATTATTCGAAATAATCATGTGCGTTGCACCGGGGTCATAG
>JBEKTR010000287.1:0-4654 GCA_049515835.1 Terriglobales bacterium | reverse complement strand
AAGCATTGGGCAATGATATTCAGAAGAACCTCGAAGTTCCCCTGGGCGAGATCTTGACCCTCGCGGGCGAACGTGGCTTTCTGATGCCTCAGATTCGTACCGCTGTACGCACGGGCGATACGCTCGCGCCGGAGCGCCGTGCGATGTTGAAAACTCCGCCTCACATTCTGGTTACGACGCCGGAGTCTCTCTACATTCTGCTAACGGCCGAAAAGAGCCGCGCGATTTTACGCGATGTAGAAACAGTGATTGTGGATGAAATTCACGCAGTGGCCGACGATAAGCGGGGCTCGCATTTGGCGTTATCGTTGGAGCGACTCGATGCTCTGGCCCACCATCGTCCGGTACGTATTGGTCTTTCGGCCACGCAAAAGCCGATCGAAGAGGTCGCGCATTTCTTGACGGGCGAGCGCCCTGACCCGGTCATCGTTAATGTTGGTCACCAGCGGAAGCTGGATCTTGGGGTCGAGATCCCGGCTTCTGAACTCGGCGCGATCACAACCAATGAAATGTGGGACGAGGTTTATGCCCGGCTCGTCGAACTGGTCGAACAACATCGCTCTACACTGATTTTCGTAAACACGAGGCGATTGTCGGAACGGCTATCCCACCATTTGGGTGAGCGATTGGGCGAAGAAAATGTTGCGGCCCATCACGGAAGCTTGTCCCGAAAACTGCGCCTGACTGCGGAGAACAAACTCAAAGAAGGCAAGGTGAAAGTTCTTGTCGCCACCGCATCGCTAGAACTCGGAATTGATATTGGCACGGTGGATTTGGTCGTACAAATCGGCTCGACAAGAGCGATTGCGGTCGCTTTGCAGCGCGTGGGGCGGTCGGGTCACTGGCGGGGAGCTATTCCGAAAGGTCGTTTTGTTGCCACTACCCGCGATGATCTCCTGGAATGTGGTGCGCTCGTCCGCGCCATTAAACAAGGCGATTTGGATCGTCTGATCATTCCTGATGCTCCTCTGGATATTTTGGCGCAGCAGATCGTGGCAATGTGCTCGGCGGAAGAGTGGAACGAGCACGATCTGTACAAAGTCGTGCGCCGGGCTTATCCCTATCGCAACTTGACGCGGGACGCCTATGAATCCGTTCTGGAAATGCTCGCCGAAGGTATCGCCGCGCGGCGAGGAAGATATGGGGCCTACATCCACAGGGATCGCGTGAATAACAAATTGCGGGCGCGCCGCGGTAGCAGGTTAGCAGCAATTACGAGTGGGGGGGCAATCCCGGAGACAGCATTGTTTACGGTCGTCGCTGAACCGGAAGGAACCGTCGTAGGAACGATCGACGAAGACTTTGCCGTGGAAAGTTTGGCCGGGGACATCATGCTGCTGGGAAATACTTCGTGGCGCATTCGACGAGTCGAAGGGAAAACAGGTCGGATGCTGGTCGAAGATGCTCATGGCGCGCCGCCGAACGTTCCTTTCTGGCGTGGCGAAGCGCCAGCGCGCACCCAAGAATTGTCACTGCAAGTGGCCATGCTGCGCCAGGAAATCAGCGACCGGCTGGCTCGCACATCGCCGATTGGCATTTCGCAGAACCAGGCTGCTGTCGCCGAGACCGTTGCGTGGCTGAAACAGGACTGTGGATTCGACGATTCCGCCGCGGAGCAAGCCATTGCCTATGTTCTGCAAGGCCGCGCTGTCCTCGGTGCCGTCCCCACGCAAGACACGGTCATTGCGGAGCGCTTTTTCGATGAATCTGGCGGCATGCAGCTGGTCATTCATGCTCCCTTTGGCGGCCGCGTCAATAAGGCTTGGGGATTGGCCTTGCGCAAACGCTTTTGCCGCAGTTTTAACTTCGAATTACAGGCTGCCGCAACAGAAAATGGCATAAACATCGCCTTGGCTGAACAACATAGTTTCCCGTTGGCTGACGTTTTTCAGTTCCTGAATCCGGATACGGTCCAACCGGTCCTGGAGCAAGCGGCGCTGGCTTCACCGATCTTTGGCACTCGCTGGAGATGGGACGCGAACCGGGCTTTGGCGTTGCTGCGCTTCCAGGGCGGCAAGAAAGTTCCGCCGCAAATTCAGCGCATGCGCTCCGATGATTTGCTGGCTTCCGTATTTCCCGATGTTGCGGCTTGTCAGGAAAATATTGAAGGCGACATCAAGATTCCCGACCATCCGCTAGTGAATGAGGTCATGAAAGATGTCCTCACCGAAGCGATGGACATTGATGGCTTGAAAGATGTGCTCACCAAGATGGGCGACGGCCGCATCCGATGTGTCGCGGTGGACACGCCAGTGCCGTCACAGTTCTCCCACGAAATTCTAAATGCGAACCCCTACGCCTATTTGGATGATGCGCCACTCGAAGAGCGCAGGGCGCGTGCGGTCGAGATGCGCCGGATTCTGCCAGAGTCAGTCCTCGAGGAAGTGGGCAAGCTTGACCCGGCGGCGATCGAGCAAGTCAGAGATGAAGCGTGGCCCGATGTGCGCGACGCCGACGAATTGCACGATGTGTTGCACACGCTGATTGCGCTGCCCATCAACGAATTCGAAGCTGCTGTCGTTGACAGATCGAAAACGGAAACATTGATTGCGCCATGGAGTCCATATTTCGAACATCTCGTCGTCGAAGGCCGCGCGGAAGTGGCGACTTTCGGGCAACGGCGTTACTGGGTCGCAGTCGAAAGAGCAAGAGTATTTACTTCGCTTTTCCCTGAAGCCGTGCTTGATCGGCCTGTCGCGGACATGAAGGATGCCGTCTCATCCTATGACGACGCAATGCTTGCGCTTGTAACCGGTTGGATGGCTCACATCGGGCCAACCACTGCGGGAAAGCTCGATGCGATGCTCGGTCTCCCGGCAGAAGAAATCGATAAAGCATTCCTGCGCATGGAAGCGACTGGAACAATTCTTCGCGGAAAATTCACAGACCAGACTGACGGCTCAACCGAATGGTGCGAGCGCCGTTTGCTTGCTCGAATACATCGCTTGACCGTCGCTTCGCTGAGGAAGCAGGTGGAACCTGTCCATGCTGCTCAATTTATGCGCTGGCTCTTGCGATGGCAACATGTGGCGCCTGGATCGCAAGTTGCCGGCGAACGTGCTGTTTTGGATGTTTTGAGAC
The DNA here is from genome assembly GCA_049515835.1 of Terriglobales bacterium. Taxonomy (GTDB): domain Bacteria; phylum Acidobacteriota; class Terriglobia; order Terriglobales; family Acidobacteriaceae; genus JAJPHW01. The sequence continues at coordinate 1,573 of JBEKTR010000287.1, read as the reverse complement.
AACTACAAGGATTTGAAATCCCGGCTAACGCATGGGAGCGGCAGATTCTCGCCCGGCGCATCGCTGATTACGATCCCAAATGGCTGGATCATCTCTGCCTCACCGGCGCCTTGGGGTGGGGACGCCTGTCTCCGCATCCGGCGACTTTAGAAGATTCCACGTCGGGAAGACGTCGCGTGATTCCCACAAGCGTTGCCCCTATCACCTTTTTCGTGCGCGAAGAGGCGGACTGGATGACACCTCATCGTGCTGTAGAAGACGACTGCGAAACGCGCGGCCTTAGCGAAGGCGCTCGCCAAGTGGCGGAATTTCTACGCCAGCGAGGAGCATCATTTTTTGCCGACATCGTGCGGGCGACGGAAAAACTAAAATCCGAGATTGAAACTGCGCTGTGGGAATTGGTCGCGGGAGGACTTGTGACCGCCGACGGCTTCGACAACCTGCGATCGCTCATTGATCCCAAGCGGCGCGCCGGACAAGGCAATGGCCGCACGTCGAGGCCTCGCCACAGCGTTGGCCGATGGGCACTTCTCCACACAGACTTCGCGGCAGAAAAAGAGCGAGTGCTCGAAGCCACTTGTTGGATGTTGCTGAAGCGCTACGGAATTGTGTTCCGGGATTTGCTGGCGCGCGAAACCAATCTCCCTAAGTGGCGTGACTTACAGATAACCTTTCGACGGCTCGAAGATCGGGGCGAAATTCGTGGCGGCCGGTTCGTTGACGGTTTTGGCGGCGAGCAATTTGCATTGCCGGTCGCCATTGAATCGCTCAGGGCGACCCGTTCCGCGCCCCTCCACGGAGAAATTATCACGATTTCTGCCGCCGATCCGCTCAATTTGGTCGGAATTCTGGTTCCCGGCGACCGCGTTCCCGCCATCTCCGGACGTTTCGTATCCTTTCGCGACGGCGTCGCGACCCTCTATGACAGTGTCGCGATTCTACCCGTGCGGAGAGCGGCTGAGTAAGGCAGCAAAAACCAATCGGGAACCTTTGAGGGGGTGCCCCGGGTTCCCGATTGCAGTGACTCGGCGAAACTGCTGAAAGCGCTTTCCCCCGTCGCTTTTGCCAATCACTCGCGACGATGTTGTTGCAAATGTATGACCAATCGCCAGAAGAGACGAAATGCTCCTGCGATCCGGATAACATCAGCTTTTGCAATCGCTGCTATCGTGGAACTTCGCATTTGCGCTTGGAATGAACGGTCATTGCTATCTGAACGGATAGGCTTCTATCTCTTTAGATAGCTGGGAGCTTAAGGAATTAACATTATAGAAATTGCTGCAATCGCCGGGATGTGTTAAACAGGATGGCATATGGGGGGCACGGAGAACCCAATCACGCTCGCGGCAATCGACGGACCCGCCAAGGATCACACCTTTATTCTTTCCGGCGACGAAATTTCTATCGGTCGGGATTCCTCGAACACCATTGCAATCAGCGACGTTTCCTTGTCGCGACGCCATTGCGTTCTACGCCGCGATGGTGACAGCTATGCCTTGCGTGATTTGGAAAGCCGGAACGGCACCTTCATCAACGGCGCGGTGATCAAAGAATCGGTTTTACGCAACGGAGA
>JBEKTR010000286.1:0-4683 GCA_049515835.1 Terriglobales bacterium | reverse complement strand
AACACGCTCGACGAGTTGGAAGCGTCTTTGCTCGGCGCCGATCTCGGCACGACCACGACCCAGGAAGTGCTCTCGAAACTCCGGGAAAAAGCGGACCGCAAACAGATCAAAGATGTCGATGAGCTGAAGAAATTGCTCAAGGCCGAGTTGCTGAACATATTGAATCGTGCGAATGTTCCACCCGTGCAACCGCCTGAGGGAATGCCGGAAGTCATCCTAGTCGTGGGCGTAAATGGCACCGGGAAAACTACGTCCATCGGGAAACTGGCGAAATTTCTGAGTGCGGATGGGAAAACCGTGACACTCTGCGCAGCTGACACGTTTCGTGCGGCAGCCATCGAGCAACTGGAAATCTGGGGCCAGCGCACGGGAACGGACGTGATCCGCACCAAAGCTGGCGGGGACCCTGCGGCTGTACTTTTCGATGCCCTGCAAGCTGCCACCGCGCGACATAGCGATTATGTGATCGTGGACACCGCCGGACGCCTCCACAACAAAGCCGGATTGATGGCGGAGCTGGAAAAAATGCGGCGCACGGCACAACGCATTGTCCCCGGCGCGCCTCACGAAACCCTACTGGTGGTGGACGCGACCACTGGGCAAAATGGCTTGCAGCAGGCGCGGCAATTTACCGATTCCGCGGCAGTGACCGGAATTGTGCTGTCGAAACTTGACGGGACGGCGAAGGGCGGCGTGGTCGTCGCCATTGCGCGCGAGCTCGGCCTTCCCGTGCGCTATGTTGGCGTCGGCGAAAAAGTGGATGATCTGTTGCGCTTTGTCCCCGAAGATTTTGTCGACTCGTTATTTGACTAAACGACAGTTCGATTAATCGACGGTTCGGCCGACAGCTTTGCATCGCGGCCCGCTTGCTCAAATCTAATACTCATGTCCGATCACCAACAAGACGAAACTTATCTTCGCCGGGCGCTCGAACTTGCGCGCCGCGGTGTAGGTCTGGCTTCGCCCAACCCTTGCGTGGGATCGGTGATTGTGGATGATCAGGGCAAAGTTGTAGGCGAAGGCTTTCATACCTATGAAGGCGTGAAGCACGCCGAAGTTCTAGCCCTGGAACTCGCCGGAGCACGCGCCAGAAACGCTACGCTGTATGTGAATCTTGAGCCCTGCTCCCATCAGGGTCGAACGGGTCCGTGCGCTAACGCGATCATTGGTGCTGGCGTTCGCAGGGTTGTTGCCTGCATGGAAGATCCGAATCCTGTGGTCAGCGGCAAGGGCTTTGCGAGCCTGCGCGAAGCCGGAGTGGCCGTCGCTTCTGGAATCCTCCAAGACGAAGCCCGCGCCCTCAACGAATCTTTTGCGAAATACATTCGCCGTCATGTCCCATTCGTGACCTTGAAGACGGCCATGACGCTGGATGGAAAAATCGCACCACCCCCTGCGTTGCTGCAGGTACCGGGAGCGGGTGGGACGAGCGGCGGGTGGATTACCGGCGAACTTGCCCACGCCCACGTCCATGAGCTGCGTCATCGAAATGACGCCATCATGGTTGGCGTGGGCACAATCATTGCCGACGATCCGCTACTGACTGACCGCAGCGGACGTCCACGCCGACGGCAGCTTCTACGTGTGATTCTTGACTCACGTCTGCGCCTGCCGCTAACTTCTCGGGTTGTTCAGACGGCGGAAGATGATGTGGTGGTAGTGTGCTCTTTCGCGGAAGAGAAGCGGAAACAGGAACTGCTCGATCATGGCGTCCGCGTGGAGCAGATTGCCCGCACCACGGCCGACGGCTATCCAGATCAAACCGGCATCATGGAGCGGCTGGGAGAGATGCAGATTACCAGTCTGCTGATCGAAGGCGGCGCGCTGGTGAATTGGGCCGCACTGGCGGCGGGCGTGGTGGACAAAGTTTTTCTCTACTACGCGCCCAAAATCCTGGCCGGGACAGGCTCCGTGCCCTTCGCTGCTGGTGCCGGCTTTAGCCGGATGACCGATGCCGCGTATGTGAAATCTATCCGCATACATCATTTCGGGGAGGATTTCGCGGTAGAAGGATATTTGCGCGATCCCTATGCAGAATGATTTCGACTGAAAAGCCCCGCGCCCTTTCGCAAAAACACGCGAACGGGGCGGGGCATCCGGCTTACTGGGGCTTCGGCAGTTCCATCAGGAAGCCCGTCCCCTGACCTGCTTGCACGCTTGGCAGTTGGCCGTTCCATTTGTCAATATAGGAACGCTGGTTTTCCAGCCGCCTCAGTTCGAGTAACTGCGGAGTGATGGAAGTCTGGCGGATACGGTTCGCATCCGCCTCGCCTTGTGCACGCGTGACTGCCGACTTGGCATCGCCGTCAGCTTCGGCAATCTTTTTCGCCGCTTCCGCCCTGGTTGTGGCTAGCTCGTTGGTGGCACGCTCGGCCTCCTGAATGGCTTGTGCTTTCGCTGTGATCGCAGTCGCAATCACCGCCGGAACCCGCGGAGCGCCGATGAACCCGAATTGTTGGACCCCGACGCCGACGTTGTTGATCTTCTCTTGAATCTGCTGCTCCACCTGATGCAGAAATTGCGCCTTCTTCTCTCCGTAAATGTCTTCCACGTTGTAAGTGGACGCGACTTCGTTCAAAGAGTTGCGTACGATGTCCCGCAGAATGCCGTGGGTAAAATATTCGAGATTGTTGACCCGATACTTCACATAGAAGTCAGGAACTTTCGTTGGCTCAATCGCATAGGACAATGAGACATCGGCGAAAATCTCCATTCCCTCCTTGCTGTTGAATCCCATTTCTTCGTTAATGGGATGGCCTTCATTGGTATCGCGGGTCCATTTCACCGTCTGCACGAAAGTAGGGAACTCGATGATTTGGGTGGTGAGCGGACTATAAATGACCCAGCCGGTGCGGATGGGAATTTGCGAAGCGCCACGCTGGCTGCCCGCGAGGTTTACTTCGATGCCCGTGTATCCGGCTTCGATGCGAGTGGCGCTGAACAGAAAGTAACCTACAAACCAAATCAGCGCGATCACGCCCACGAGCGTCACTAACCAACGCACCATGGATCGCGCGGTCAAGTTTCGGCCAAACTGATCGAAAATCTCCGGCCGTTTTGCACGAGATTCTCGATCGCCGGGTTCTCTATCAAAAATAGTCATAGTTTTCTCCAGATCGTACGCACAATTACAGGGACGAACAAAAGCAGGCCAAGAACGATGGCGATGCCAGCGTATAGGTCACGATCACTCGGCATGCTGATCAGGTGAAACGCGCGAATCAGCACGCCGTAAGCCACCAATCCAATGGCCAGCACTACAACAAAACGTAAAAGGAATTTCATGAGACACACTTCCTCCGTGGAGGCGAGTCTGGTGCATCCAGTATTCATCAGAACCAGTGATTTAACTAGGGGATCGCGGATTGGGTGGGCTTTACATGGCTAATACAAGTCCAAGAGACTTGTCTGGCGCTAACGTACACTAATTATGATGCCGGATAAGCCATGCCGGATTCAGGTGGCGGAATGGCCTTTCAATACAATGTATTGGACGAAGTATTGGACGAGGGCAGTATGATTAAACGGCGTTGGAGGATCTTTGTTCACCGGAATCATCGAAGAAGTGGGGCGCATTGATCGCGTCGCGCAAACAGGCGGCAACCGCAAACTTACGGTTGCATGCAAGCAGATTCTGCGCGACCTGAAAAAAGGCGATAGCGTTTCGGTCAGCGGCGTTTGCCTTACAGCAGTCGAAATCACGCCGCAATCGTTTACCGCCGATCTCGCCGAAGAAACCTGGAATCGAACTTCATTCTCGCGAATTCGCGAAGGTGCGCTGGTGAATCTCGAACGTCCCATGCGCGCCAACGGACGCTTCGACGGTCACATCGTGCAAGGGCACGTCGACGGCACCGGGGAATTCCAAAGCCTCAAGCGAATCCCGGACGCCGACGATTATTGGCTTACCATTTCCATGCCCTCAGAACTTTCGCGGTATGTCATCGCCAAAGGCTCGCTGGCGATTGAAGGCATCAGCCTCACCGTTGCGAAGATTGACGGGGTAGAAGTGACGGTTGCCATCATTCCGCACACCGCCGAAATTACCAACTTGAAATCGCTCAAGCCCGGCGCCCCGGTGAATCTAGAAGTGGACATGATTGCCAAGTACGTCGAAAAAATGATGGCGACGGTAAAGCCAGCGGTTTCCAGCTCCATAACGATTGAAAACCTCGTCAGCCAAGGGTTTTAGGGCTTTTTGCCTCTATCCAGTTGTGCTGAGTTGAGTTAGTATGTCCCGGTTGGCCTGTGCCCGGTTTTCTGGAAAGTCGAAAATGAAAATTCTATCTGCCTGGTGCGTCGTTCTAGCTCTGACTTGCGGTGCCGCGCTCGGGCAGACTTATAAAGTGCTGTGGAGCTTCGGTAGTTCGCCTAGCGACGGTGCATCTTCCGTGAGCAACCTCATTTTTGATAAAGCGGGAAACCTATATGGGACTACGCAATTCGGAGGGAGTGCAACAAACCTTCAATGCGGGAACGGGGGTGGGTGCGGCACCGTGTTCGAGCTTTCTCCGAATGCGGACGGTACTTGGACAAACAACATAATCTACAACTTTTGCGCGAACTATTCCGGGTCTTGCCTCGACGGGCAGCAACCGACTGCTGGCTTGGCCATGGACGCAGCAGGCAATTTATACGGCACCACTTATTTTGGCGGCCCGGGGTGCGGGAATGCCAGCGCCG
>JBEKTR010000285.1:0-4701 GCA_049515835.1 Terriglobales bacterium | reverse complement strand
GATATGCGATTGAATGGAGGCGTGGGGCCCATCAAGTTCGATGGTCTGCTTCGCGCTCGCCACCGGGTTGATGACCGCGCGTAGAATGTTTGCGCGCGTGTCGCGGTCTACATCCCCTCCATTTTGTTCGAGCGAAATAAGTTGAGGCTGAGTCTGGAAAGTATCGAGCATTAAGACGAGGCCGTCTTCGGGCAAGCGCAACCCCGGAGCGACTTCAGGCAGTTTGGCCAGTTCGGCGGCCTGCTCGGCCGCAAGCTCTTTATCGAGTTCCACTGCCTCGGGAGCGGGTGCGCCCGCGGCCCGATTTTTTTTGTATTTGTCGGTTGCGTCCCAATCGACCAAGGAAAACGGTATTTCCTCCCACTCACCACGTTCCGCGCTTAAATAGCGCACGCGATCACCCTGAACTTCCCATTTCGTTACCGTCTGGTAGGAGCCATCCTTCAGAATGAGCCGCTGAGCAAGTTCCTGAGCATGAGCTTGCGTACCCATGATCCAAATAACCAAAGAGATGACGGCGCAGTGAAATGCACGCTTAAGCGAGAACGGCATAATACCCATTTTATGCTTTCGATAGTTGTTGGATGCTTTGAATTACGAAGCTGCGTTGGACTTTAGAGGCCTAACCGACGTGTCGCTTAGATAATCCGGCTGAAACTGGACTGTGTCGATATTCATTGTTATTCTTGGGGAAACCTAGCTTCAGCAAAATTCCAAATGTCGCTCTGGCACTATCTTTTGGGCTCTAAAGGCGGCGGGAAGCAGCAGGAGGATCGTTGCTTTATCTGCACGGTATAGGTCATTTTCATCCCGAGACGATTATTGACAACGCATTTCTCGCTTCTCTCGAGATTGGCGTTGATCCGAACTGGATCGAAGAACGGGTGGGAATAACCGAACGGCGCACTTCACTTTCGCTCGATTACATCCGGCGGACTCGAAACCAAGATACCCGCGCTTCGGCGGAGGGCTCGACCATTTCCACCATCGATATGGGGCGCGAAGCGGCTCAGATAGCGCTGCGGCGCGCTGGACTCGCGGCAAGCGATGTCGGCATGGTAATCGCGGGTGGGTGCACCCCCGAAATGTTGATTCCGGCCGAAGCCAGCCGGGTAGCCGCGGCTCTCGGCATTGAGGTTCAAGCTCTCGATGTACAAGCGGCGTGCGCCAGCTTCGCCACGCAGGTGCATTTTCTCAACCAAATGCGTCCCGAAGCCCTACCCGATTTTGTTTTGATTGTGAGCGTCGAAGCATTCACCCGGACTATCAACTACGGGGACCGAGGGTCGGCAGTTCTATTTGGAGACGGAGCCAGCGCGGCCATTTTTTCGAGTAATATCGCTTCACCGAATCAGGTACTTTCAACTTCGTTCATGGCCGATCCCGCCGGATACGATAAGGTGACGATTCCCGCGGGCGGCCACTTCGAGCAAGAAGGTCATGCGGTACAGATGTTCGCCATCAGAAAGACTTCCGAGCTATTTGAACGCATGCGGCAGAGCGGCAACGCCGCAGGTGAGGGTAAGCAAGTTTTTATCGGACACCAGGCAAATTTGCGCATGTTGCAGTCTGTTTGCAAACGATTGGGCATCCCAGAAAACGAGCATCTTTCGAACGTCCGCAAATTCGGCAATTGCGGAGCGGCGGGCGCGCCGTCGGTGCTTTCGCAAAATTGGGACGCGCTAGGCAACGCCTCAATCAATATGGCCGTGGTGGGTTCCGGCTTGGCTTGGGGCAGCGTCCGCATGACCAAGAATTTGGTGTCGTAAGGTTTGTAAATAGAAATTCCAGGAGATTTCAAAGAGATTCCGTAGAAAATTTTGTTAGGAGCCCCCGATGACCCGTGATGATGTTCGCAGATCGTTTATTGAGCTGCTTCGGCCTGAACTAAAAGGAGTCGATCTGAGCTCGATTACTGATGCCACTTCCCTGCTCACTGATTTGAACATCAACAGTCTGCGCCTCGTAGATATTGCGCTTGAGGCGGAAGATCGCTTCGGCATTCGTGTGGACAATGAAGCCGTGGACCGATTTTTTACTGTTGGCGGGGCGGTGGACATGATTTTGGAAAGAAAATTGGCCGCAGCGTGACATCGTAATGCCATTGCCTCGAACCCATGCGGGCGGCTGGTGGTTAGTGATGTGGGCGATAGGCCTTATAAGTACGTCCGGTTGCGCCCCTTGCTCCGCTGCCGTCCACTGGAAGATTCAGCGGCAGCCGGATGAAATTGTAAACGGATCGCCTTTTCTAATCGAGGTACATACTTCGGGAAAACTCCAGTCTCTTTCCGGGACCTGGCTCGATCATCAAGTCTATTTTTCGTGGGACGACACTGGAAAATGTTGGTACGGACTCGCGGGGACGAGTTTGTCCACGCCGCCGGGCACTTACTCTCTTCAGCTTGCGGGCGAATTAACGGATGGAACTAAAGCTTCGTTCAGCCAGCCGATTCCGCTCGGTCACGCCTCTTATCCCAACGCGGCGGTCACAGTGGACCAGAAATTTACCGAGCCCACTCCGGCAGAGCTGGAGGAAATTCACAAGGACAAGGAAATCAAGCAGCAAGTTTTTGCGCACTTCACACCCACGCGCGAATGGACGGCAGGTTTCCAGCAACCGGTAATTGCCCGTATTTCGGACGCGTTCGGCGCGACGCGCACATTCAACGGAAAAGTTGAGAGTACGCATGAGGGTTTGGATTTTGCGGTTCCAACAGGGACGGCAGTTCTTTCGTCGAACCGGGGCACGGTAGTTTTGGCTCGCTCTTTATATTTTGAAGGTAATTGCGTCATGATCGACCATGGACAGGGTCTATTATCGCTCTACCTGCATCTTTCTCATATCGAAGTCAAGGAAGGCGACCAGGTATCGCGAGGGCAGCAAATCGGCCTAAGCGGCGGCACGGGACGGGCCACCGGGCCGCACTTGCATGTGGCCGTCCGCTGGCAAGGCGTGTATGTAAATCCCGCCGCGCTATTCTCGCTGAGAATTCCTTGAGCGGAACCTTCTACAAATCTATTCAGCCGCGCGGCGCAGTCCGACCGAAGCTCCCATTGTAATTTTTTCCTTCAGGTTTAAATTACGGATGAGGCGATGTAAATAGTTAGGATGCACACCGAGGATTCTTGCCGCTTCGGTGTAGTTTCCTTTGCTTTCATCCAACGCGTGAAGTATCAACTGTTTCTTCAGATCTTTGACCGCGGCATGATATTTGGCATTTACCGAATCCGGCACATCTTTTTCCAGGAGAGATTCGGGAAGGTCTTCGGGCAAAATAATCTCGGACGTGCTCAACACCAAAGCGCGTTCGATTGTATTCTCCAGTTCACGAACGTTGCCGGGCCAATCGTAATTTGTGAGGCAAGCCATTGTCGAGGGCGCAATGCGCTTAGGCTTGAGATTCTCCTTCTGGCAATACCGGGTCAGGAAGTAGTCGGCGAGCACAGGAATGTCTTCCCGGCGCGTACGCAAAGCTGGCATGACAACAGACAAGACGTCCAAACGGTAGAACAAATCGAGGCGGAACAATCCTGCTTTCACGGCTTCTTCCAGGTTTTTATTGGTCGCCGCCACGATTCGGACATCGATGGCAATGGGGCGCGTGCCTCCAACCCGCTCAAACTCGCGTTCTTGTAATACGCGCAATAATTTCACTTGCAGCTCGGGGGCAAGCTCGCCGATCTCGTCGAGAAAAACTACGCCGCCATTGGCTACTTCCAGTCGCCCTTTTTTCAAAGTGGTTGCATCGGTGAAGGCGCCTTTTTCGTGACCAAAAAGTTCGCTTTCCAGCAGACCCTCGGGAATCGCCGCACAATTGATAGCGACAAACGGCTTGCTCGATCGAGGGCTGTTGCGGTGGATCGACCGAGCGGCTAATTCTTTGCCGGTTCCACTCTCACCCTCGATGAGGACATTCGCCTCTTTGGGTGCCACTTTTGCCAGAAACTGGTAAACGGCCCGCATGGGAGCGCTTTCACCCACCATGTTGTGCTCGAGATTGACCTCCGCGACAAGGCGCAGATTATCGCTCTCCAACTGCTCGCGGCGGCGTGTATTTTCGACAGCAAGAGCAGCGATTGAGGCAATGCCGGCGACGAGTTGCAAATCCTGGTCATCGAACCTTCCACTAAAACTTGAGGAATCGAGATAAATGGCGCCGATGATCTTTTCCGAGACACGCAAAGGCACGCAAAGCAGCGACCGCACATTGGAACTCACCAGGCTCTCTGCACTGTTAAGCCCGGAGCTCGGAACGTCCACGGCGAGAATGGCTAGCCCTTGCTCTGTGACCTGCCGAATCACCGTGCGGCTGACACGCCATGGGTGAGGTGCAGAGGGCGAACGATGACGCGCAAAGAGGGCCTCATATCGGCCCGGTTGGTCCTCCAACAGAATCGCACCTCGTTCGGCCGCCACAACTTCAAAAATGGAATTGAGGATTTGTTCCTGAAGTTGAGGCAACGTATGCAACCCATGCACAGCATTGCTGATTTTCAGCAACGCTCCCAAATTGCGGGCGACACGGGAATTGCCCGGAACTTCCTTCAGAATTCTGTCGGGATGCAGATAAATCAAATCCTGCGGCTGGAACTGGGCAGTGGCGTGGGTCAGGCTGTCATCAAACTCGACTTGATCGCTGTCCAACTCCGGGATTTTGCCGGTGACGAAGACAAGAACTGAATCACCAACCGCGATTTTGT
>JBEKTR010000284.1:0-4745 GCA_049515835.1 Terriglobales bacterium | reverse complement strand
CGCTGGTGACTACGGCGATCGGCCTGCTGGTGGCCATCCCTGCCGTCATGATGTTCAACTACCTCACGGGCCGCGTGGAAGCGTTCGACGTGGAGATGGACAACTCCTCGAGCGAACTGATCGACTACTTCCTCAAGCGGCGGGGCGCGCGCCGGTAACACTCTGGAACGAGTGCGGACATGAGTTGAAGAATGGCGCCGGAGAGATCCGGCGCCGGTTCCTCCAGCGCATGGCCGGCACATGGAACAGGAGACGGGACTTATATGGCGATTTCAGTTCGGAACGAAGGCGCAAAAGTTAATTCCAACATTAACGTCACGCCGATGGTGGATGTGATGCTCGTGCTGCTGATTATCTTCATGGTGATTACACCCATGTTGCAGCACGGAAAAGAAGTAGACTTGGCAAAGGTGAACAGCCCGGAGCAGATGCCCGACGCGGACAAGGAAGACGCACTGCTGGTGGCAGTTACGCGCGATGGATCGGTCTATTTCGGGACGGACCGCACGTCGGTTGATGATTTGACCGGTAAAGTGAGAGACCGCCTCACTGGGCGAGTCGACAAGCGAGTGTATGTAAAGGCCGATGCCCGGGCCAAGTTCGGCTCTGTAGTATCAGTCGTGGACGCGGTGCGCGCTGCCGGCGTGGATGATTTGGGTCTGTTGACGGGTGAGAAAAAACCACAGACCACGCCGCCACCCCCGCCGAGCGGTCAGTAGCAAAGATTTCTAGGAGAACTCTATGGGAATGGGAGTTAGCACTGGCGGAGGCCAAACGGCAGACATCAACGTAACTCCGTTGATTGACGTGCTCTTGGTGCTGTTGATTATCTTTATGGTAATCACGCCTTTAACGCCGAAGGGGTTGGACGCGTTGGTTCCCCAGCCGCCACCGCCCAACCAAAAACCACAAACCACGCCGGATCGCACCATCGTGGTCCAATTAATCGATAAAGGCGCGGGTAATGAACCAGGGCTGAAGATCAACGGGGAAGACGCAACATGGGACAACTTGGGAACCCGGTTGACCGATATTTTCAAAACTCGCGCTGAGAAAGTTATGTTTGTGAAGGGTGATGACAACGTCCCGTTCGCCGATGTGGCCAACGTGATTGATATCGCCCACGGTTCGGGCGTGGACAAAGTGGGCCTGATTACCGCGAAAATTGAAGCGGGTGGTTAGAGTCAGCGGCGACAGCCAAAACGATTCAGGTTCGTGATAAGGGAGAAATTTACGGCAATGAAAAATTGGGCGAAGGTGTGTTCGCTTGCCGGAGTGGGTCTGCTGTTGCTGGCCGGCTCGGGTTGCGACAAGCTAAGAGCGCGCGATCAGCTTAACAAGGGCGTTGCGTCCTATAAAAACGCGCACTACGAACAGGCGATTGATCATTTTCAACAAGCTGTGAACCTTGACCCTTCATTGAGCAATGCACGCCTCTATCTGGCCACGGCATATGCGCAGCAGTACATTCCGGGCGTAGACGCTCCGGACAACAACCGCAACGGAGAGCAGGCGGTGGAGCAATATAAGGCGGTGCTGGACTCTGACCCCAGGAACTTGGGCAGCATCAAGGGTATCGCCTACATCTACCTGCAAATGAAGAGGTTTGAAGATGCAAAGGCCTACTATCGCAAGGCGATTGCGATTGATCCAAACGATCCCGAGAGCTATTACTCGGTGGCCGTGATTGACTGGACGCAGAGCTTTGCGCCCCGCATGGATGCGCGAAACAAGCTAGGTCTGAAGCCGGAAGAGCCACTCAAGGACAAGAAAGTTTGCGCCGATCTGAAGACGAGCAATTGGGCTGTGATCACTGACGGAATCGATCAGCTGAGCACGGCACTGAAGCTACGTCCCGATTACGATGACGCGATGGCCTATATGAATCTACTGTACCGTGAAAAGGCTGATGTGGAGTGCGACGACGCGGACGCACGCACGGCGGACTTGAAATTGGCTGACGATTGGGTCGAAAAGACCATGGCTACGAAGAAAGCTAAGGCCGAAAAGACGCCTTCGCAGCAGGGCATCGTAATGGATCAACCGAAAGATCAGCAATAGAAGCGTTTGTGCGTTAAAACCCCTTCCTGTGGAAGGGGTTTTCTTTTGTGCGAAATTACCTACGCAAGTTACTGATAGAGAAATACATCAATCCCCTTGAAAGCGAACTGCTGGCCATGCGTGTGCCCTGTCTGCGCGAGGGACGTCAGGTTGGTCGCGACACGATCAAGGCCGGAAGGCGTGCCTGCGTGCGAGATGACGACCCACACCCTACGGTATTGGGGTAAAGCGTCAGAAAGGCGAACGTAGTCGGGCTTCTCAACGAAATCGAGGAATGTGATCCTGGGGCCGTGGTGGGGATAGAGCACTTGGGGTGCGCTTGGCAAGAGCGGTGTTTCGTCGAGAGACACATAGTAATCATAAGGCATTCGCCCCATGGGCACGTGAAAGAGCAAGGCATCGCCGGGTTGGGCATTCTGGAGTATGTAATTCGAAGCGAAGCGCCAGTCATCGCGTTCGTTGTCGAAGTCATGGATGTAATAGGCTGTGGTGCCCCGGAAGGATAGCGCGAGACAGAGCACCAGTAATGGAACTTGCCAAAGAGGGCGGATGCGACCCAATCCCGCTGCAACAAGAAGAAGCAGCGGGGGCAGACAGAAAATAAAATAACGGGACAGGAAAAGCGGACGAAAAATCGAAAGAAACAGGACGAGCAGAATCGGGAATGACAGCCAGACGATCAGGAATTGGAGCGGCCAATCATCGGCGGTAGATTTCTTGCGCATGGCGGGATAGGCACCGAGGGTGGCCAAGACTCCAATGGTAATCGCCAAAATGACACCGCCATGACCAGTGATTAATACGGCAAAATTCCACAAGTCTTTTAAGCCCGGACGCGGGATCCATTTCAAGGGACCTGCCCCGGTAGTCGCGACAAAAATCAGAATCGGGGAAACCAGCAGAGAGATGGTCTTCCATGTGCGCGCGCCTATGGCCTCCGAAGACATTGCTTTGGGCGCCAAATAACGCAACCAAAGATACTGGGCCGCAATCAGCAATAAAGAATAGAAATGTGCATATATGGCGAGAGTACTGAGAACGACATAGGCGTAGCGGTAGCGCGAGCTTTCGATGGTCTTCAGAAAATACAGAGAGGACAGTACGCAGAGCAACACCATCAAGGAATAGCTACGGGCCTCCTGCGAGTAGCACACGTGGAAGGCGTTGACGGAGAGCAATCCCGCGGTAATGAGTCCCGTACGCGAATCGAAGAGACGGCGGCCTAAGAAATAAATTGCTGGGATGGTAGCGATAGCGAAGATCACTGAAAAACTGCGAACAAAGGCTTCACTGTTGCCCATCCAGAGCCAAATGTGCAGAAGTGCATAATAGAGCGACATATTGGCTTCGCGACGCCAGAGTATGCGCAGGAAGTTGTAGGGATCGAGGCGGGCGATTGCCACGCTGACGCCTTCGTCGAACCAGAAGGTCTTTATACCGACGGCGTGAAAGCGCAAGGCGGCTGCACACAAGGTGATCACAACGAGAACTGCCGCAATCAACCGCGATTCGGAAGGTTGGTTCACCAGTATTTATCGTATCTCGAAAAGCCCCCGATTCCGCTGAAGTCCAGTAAAATCAAAGGTTCGCCTTCGATAAAAATGTTCAAGAAAATACTGGTTGCCAACCGTGGGGAAATCGCCGTCCGTGTGATTCGGGCATGCCATGAATTAGGCATCGCGGCGGTTGCGGTGTATTCCGATGCAGACCGCGCGGCTTTGCACGTGCGCAAGGCGGATGAAGCGTATCGTTTGGGGCCGTCGCCGGCCAACGAATCGTACTTGGAGATTGAGACGATCCTGGATGCCGCCAAGAAATGCGGAGCAGATGCTATCCATCCTGGATACGGATTCCTTTCAGAGAACCCAAAGTTTGCGAAAGCTTGCGCTGGAGCGAATGTCAAGTTCATTGGGCCTTCTGCGGCTTCCATGGAGACGATGGGATCGAAAACGCGAGCCCGTCAAAATATGGAGAAGGCGGGAATTCCATTTGTGCCAGGAACTTCGCGAGGATTGGAATCACCTGAGCAGGCGGCCGAAGCTGCGGAGAAAATCGGATATCCCGTTATGTTGAAAGCTGCGGCGGGGGGTGGCGGCAAGGGAATGAGGCTGGTGCATGCCCCGGTGGAGTTGAAAGGTGCGCTGGAAGCGGCGCAGAGCGAAGCACAACGTTCATTCGGCGACAAAGAAGTGTACATCGAGAAGGCCATTGTGAACCCGCGGCACATTGAGATGCAGGTCCTAGCGGACGAGCACGGTAACACAGTTTGTCTCGGCGAGCGCGAATGTTCAATTCAGCGGAGACACCAGAAAGTTGTGGAAGAAGCTCCGTCGCCGATTGTTGACGCAGACATGCGGCGACGCATGGGCGAAGTGGCTGTGCGAGTCGCCAAGGCCGCCGACTACGCGAACGCGGGCACCATCGAATTTTTGGTCGACCAGCAGAAGAACTTTTATTTTTTGGAAATGAATACACGGTTGCAAGTAGAGCATCCGGTGACAGAACTCGTTACCGGACTTGATCTTGTGCACTTGCAAATCCATATCGCCGCCGGAGAAAAGCTACCTTTCAAACAGGAAGACATCCAACTTCGGGGTCACGCGATTGAGTGCCGTATATATGCAGAAGATCCAGAGAACAATTATTTTCCGAGTCCAGGGAAAATTGAGACGCTCATGGAGCCT
>JBEKTR010000283.1:0-4759 GCA_049515835.1 Terriglobales bacterium | reverse complement strand
ACCGGGAAGATTATCAGCGTGCCCGTAGGCGAAGCCATGATTGGCCGCGTGGTGAACTCTCTCGGCGAGCCGATTGACGATAAGGGCCCCGTCGCCACCGATCAGTTTATCCCTCTAGAGCGTATCGCCCCAGGCGTGATTGACCGTCAACCAGTGCGTGAGCCAATGGCGACGGGACTTAAGGCAATCGACAGCATGATTCCGATCGGCCGTGGGCAGCGCGAATTGATCATCGGCGACCGCCAGACGGGAAAGACGGCTGTTGCGCTGGACACGATCATTAATAGCAAAGGTAATGATCTGATTTGTATTTACAACGCTATCGGTCAAAAGCGGTCTTCGATCGCGCAAGTGGTCAAGATTCTTGAAGACGCAGGAGCAATGGAGTACACCATCGTGGTTGCAGCGTCGGCTTCGGAGCCAGCGCCGATGCAGTACATTTCGCCTTATGCCGCCTGCGCCATGGGAGAGTACTTCCGTGACACGAAACGTCATGCATTGGTGATCTACGACGATCTTTCCAAGCATGCCGCGTCGTACCGTGAGATTTCACTCCTTCTCCGGCGTCCGCCCGGCCGCGAAGCGTATCCCGGAGATGTTTTCTATCTCCACTCGCGGTTGCTGGAGCGAGCTGCAAAAGTGAGTGACAAAAACGGTGGTGGATCATTGACCGCGCTGCCGATTATTGAGACGCAGGCCGGCGACGTTTCTGCGTATATTCCGACCAACGTGATTTCAATCACCGACGGACAGATCTTTTTGGAAACCGATCTATTCAACCAGGGCATTCGTCCTGCGGTAAACGTCGGCTTGTCTGTGAGCCGTGTAGGTGGTTCGGCGCAGATTAAAGCGATGCGTCAGGTGGCAGGAACTCTGAAACTGGAACTGGCGCAATATCGCGAACTGGCGGCGTTCGCGCAGTTCGGCAGCGATCTCGACAAGGCCACGCAAGCGCAGTTAAACCGCGGCAAACGTCTGGTTGAAATTCTCAAACAGAAGCAATTTTCACCGCTGCCTTTCTCAAAGCAAATTCTGATCATCTTCGCCGGAACTAGCGGTGTGCTGGATGATCTGGCGGTTGAGCAAGTGTCCGAGTTCGAAGCTGCGCTCTACAAGTATGTGGATGCGAGCCATCCGCAGCTCCTGCGAACGATCATGGAGAAGAAGGTTCTCGATGACGGCCTGAAGGCCCAGATGGTGCAGGTGATAAAAGAAGCAAAAGAGACGTTCGTGGCCAGCCGGCAGGCAGTGGCAGCCCGTTAGCTCTAGGAACTCGAAACTCGAACTGAATTATGGCAAGCATTCTCGATATCCGGCGGCGCATTCGCAGCGTAATCAATACGCGCCAGATCACCAAAGCCATGAAGATGGTCTCGGCGGCACGGCTGCGTCGAGCACAGGAGCGTGCCTTGGCTGCCCGGCCCTACGCGCAAATGCTGACGAATGTGTTGAAATCTCTCGTTTCCAGGGCCGAGATCTATGATCCCGTGACCGGCGAGCCGATCAATGGCTTGCTCATCCGAAGGCCCGAGAACAATATTCTGCTTATTGTAGTGAGCGGCGATAAGGGTCTCGCCGGCGCTTTCAACACCAACATTCTCAAGGCTGCCTCACGCTTCTTGGCCAGCAAAGATGGCAAGAATATCGAGATCGAAGCGGTCGGGCGCAAAGGCCGGGACTTTATGCGGCGGCGTTTTCCTGTTGCTGAACCGCGCACAGCCGAATCGCAGGATGCTCCCCGCACCACACTCATCGGCGAGCAAGTCGGAGTGCTCAACAGGATTGAATTCAAACTAGCGTCGGACCTTGCCCAGCGCGCGATTGAGCGCTACGACCGCGGTGAGATCGACGCGGTTTACATCGTTTACAACGAATTCAAATCGGTGATCGCACAGCGGCTTGTGGTCGAGCGCATCCTTCCTATCGAGCACATTGGGGAGCGTGAGATATCGCAATCCGACGAAATGACCCTGGATGAAAAGAAGCAGGCCGTGGAAGCTGCGCGGGGAGCGGGTGCGGCACTGAGACCGCAGGACACGTCGGCGATTGACAAAGCGGCCGCCGAATTCGGAACGTCGCAAGTGGATTATATTTACGAGCAGCCACCGGCAGAGCTGTTCGCGGCCTTGCTGCCAAAGTATGTGGGCATCCAGATTTATCGCGGAATGCTCGAGTCCGTCGCGGCCGAACACGCGGCCCGTATGACCGCAATGGAAGCCGCGACCAGCAATGCTTCCGACATTATCAGCTCGCTAACCTTGGTCATGAACCGGGCGCGGCAGGCAAAAATTACCAAGGAAATCATTGAAATTGTCAGCGGCGCTGCCGCGGCAGGGTAGGAACTCACTCATATGGCAGAAAATGTAGGACACGTTATTCAAATCTCAGGCCCTGCGGTGGACGTGCAGTTCTCCGAGGCCACGATGCCGCCCATTTATGAGGCGCTGCGCGTGGTCAGCGAGGGATTCAAAGTCCCTGCGCCCATTAACGTCATTCTCGAAGTACAGCAGCACCTCGGCGAAGGGCGCGTACGCTGCGTCGCCATGGAAGCCACCGACGGCATGGTGCGCGGGATGAAAGTCATTGATCAGGGTGGCATGATTTCCGTGCCGGTGGGCCGTGGAACGCTAGGCCGCGTGATGAACGTCATTGGTGAGCCCGTAGACCAGCTCGGGCCGATACAGTTCACTCAACGCATGCCGATTCACCGCCAAGCCCCTTTGTTCGACGAGCAGGCCACGACGGCGGAAATGTTTGTCACCGGCGTGAAGGTCATTGACCTTATCCAGCCCTTCTTAAAGGGCGGGAAGATTGGATTGTTCGGCGGCGCCGGTGTGGGCAAGACGGTCGTCATCATGGAGCTCATCAATAACGTTGCCAAGCAGCACGGGGGATTTTCCGTGTTTGCCGGCGTCGGCGAACGCACGCGTGAAGGGAATGACCTCTGGCTGGAAATGACTGAATCGGGCGTCATCAAGCCGGGCGATCCGGAGCACTCGAAAGCCGCATTGATTTACGGCCAGATGACTGAGCCGCCCGGAGCGCGTTTGCGCGTGGCCTTGACCGGCCTTACTGTTGCCGAGTATTTCCGCGACGCCGAAGGTGCGGATACGCTGCTCTTCATTGACAATATTTTCCGCTTCACGCAAGCGGGTTCGGAAGTTTCCGCGCTGCTTGGCCGTATGCCCAGCGCAGTTGGATATCAGCCGAACTTGGCTACGGAAATGGGCGAATTGCAGGAGCGTATTACCTCCACGAAAAAGGGCTCGGTTACCTCGGTGCAGGCCGTGTACGTACCTGCCGACGATTTGACTGATCCTGCTCCGGCCACGACGTTCGCTCACCTCGACGCGACTACGGTGCTTTCGCGTGCGCTGACGGAAATCGGAATTTACCCGGCCGTTGACCCGCTAGCTTCGACTTCCCGCATTCTCGATCCGCGTATCGTCGGCCAGGAACATTACGATGTCGCCCAAGCCGTGAAGAAGACGCTGCAAAGCTACAAAGATTTGCAAGATATCATCGCGATTCTCGGTATTGACGAGCTCAGCGAAGACCAGAAGATGACGGTTGCCCGCGCCCGTAAGATTCAGCGGTTTCTATCGCAGCCGTTCCATGTGGCCGAGCAGTTCACAGGCGCGCCGGGACGCTTTGTCAAGATTGAAGACACGGTGAAAGGCTTCAAGGAAATCAACGAAGGCAAGTACGACGATATTCCCGAACAGGCGTTTTACATGAAGGGCACGATCGATGAAGTGCTCGAAGCGGCAAAGAAAATGAAGGCGGCAGCGTAGGTACCAACGATGTCTGATACTTTCCAACTCGAAATCGTGACACCGGAGAAGGTCGTGGTGCGCGATACCGCGGAGGAGATGCAGATTCCCGGCAAGAGCGGGTATCTCGGGGTACTTCCCGGCCACGCTCCGCTCATCACCGAGTTGGCTGTTGGGGAAATTAGCTATCGCCGCGGAGGCGACACCCACCGCCTCGCCGTTGCATGGGGCTTTGCCGAAGTCTTGCCTGATAAAGTTACGATCCTCGCGGAGACGGCAGAAAAAGCTTCAGATATTGATGTGCAGCGCGCGGAAGCAGCCAAGCGCAAGGCGGAGCAAGCTTTGGCAAGCGGAACCCCCGACCTGGATTACGCGGCCGAAGAGAACGCACTTAAGCGCGCCGAAGTTCGAATCGAAGTCGCACAGAACAAATGATCGCAGCTTAAGATTCGTCTTTGGGAGTCTAAAACGCCTCCCCACTAGAGTGATATTCTTTCCTTAGCCTTTCTCGTCCATACCGCTCTCGTCCATACCGCAAGGAGTACCCACCGTTGCCTCCCATTCTGAATGCACAAGGCCTCACCAAAGCCTTTGGAGCTTTTCCTTTATTCCAGGAAATCTCGTTCACCGTTTCTGAGGGCGATCGCATCGGACTTATTGGGCCGAATGGCGCGGGGAAATCGACGCTGCTGCAAATTTTGGCGGGACAAATGGATGCCGACCGCGGGGAAGTTGCCATACGCAAGCGGGCGCGCCTGCTCTATGTCTTGCAGGACTCGAAGTTTGTGGCTGGTTTGACGGTGAGGTCGGTGATTGAAGCTGCATTGAGGCGATCTGGGCTTTCTGAATCCGAGCGTGGAACGATTTCCGCGGAGACTCTGGGACGTGCTGCCTTCGAAGACCTGGACATGGAAGCAGCGGCGCTTTCCGGAGGCTGGCGAAAGCGGCTGGCCCTGGTCGAGGCTCTAGTGCAAGCGCCGGATGTC
>JBEKTR010000282.1:0-4775 GCA_049515835.1 Terriglobales bacterium | reverse complement strand
CAAGCGTCGGCGCAACCCGAACTTCGCGGAGGAGGTCTTGTTCCGCACGCGCCGCTAATTCCGGCGAAACGGCACGAATTTCTTCAATCAACTTGCTCAGCGATTCCCGGTTTACGTTGTACGCCGGAGACAATGCGGCTTCTTTCAGCAACGCTCCCAACTGGCGCACTTCTTTGTGCGTATGCGAAAGCAGCCGTGCGATTTGAGTTTCCAGCGTTCTCGCATTCACGATCTGCCCTAGCGAAGTATTCGCCGCCAGCGGCAAAAGATATCTTGAAAAATCAAATGCCCGCGCCCGCAGCGTGCGCTCGTAGGCGTCTTGCTTCATTTCTTCAGGTTTCGGCGTGATGCCGGCCAGGTACACGAACATTTTTTCCGAAACGACTTCGTATTCGGCGAACAAGCCCGCGATGGTTTCGCGATACAACTTCTGAGCATGGACATCCCCTCCGAATTCGGGGGTATAACAGCCACTCCTCTTGAAATCCTGATAGCGGGTTGAGCGCTCTTGGCCGTCCCAGCGAGTTTCATCGGCTACGGCAATCGCAGCCAGAATCGAAAGCTCCTCGACTGCCATGGCGATGTGTGCCAAATCGGCAATCGACCGATGCCCATATTGAAAATAAAAAGTATTGAGGAACTTCTCGGCTTTCTGTGAGCTGATTTCCTTGAGCGACTCTTTCATCGAGAGCGCCGAGCGGGAATACTTCGCCATGGCATACGCCTGGACTTCCGGCTCTACACCATAGACAGCAAAGACTTCGACCGCTGGTTTCCCGGAAAGGCGATTCGCGGTGGCCTGATTTCCGTTCGCGCTCGCTCGAGTACTGATTTCGGCCATTCAAACCTCGGAGTAGTGGAACTCGAATATTACAATAGTTCGTGCATCCGGCACTCAAGTCGATTGCTCATCGCCCATGGCCTTTGCCTTCCTCACCGTGGACCATGGCGCAAAACTGGCATGATCTCTTGTTTGCTCATTGGCCGATCAAATCCGAAATCTTGCGGCCGCTCGTGCCCGCAGAACTGCCGCTCGACGAGTACGATGGCCAGTGCTGGGTTGGGGTCGTGCCGTTTCGCATGAGCGGCGTTCGGCTCAGAGCTACGCCTGCAATGCCGGGTCTATCTGCATTTCCAGAATTAAATGTAAGAACATACGTTAGAGTGCAAGACCGTCCGGGCGTGTATTTCTTTAGTCTGGATGCAACGAATTGGCCTGCGGTGAAGGCGGCACGCGCATTTTATAGGTTGCCATACTTCCATGCCAGGATGAATTGCCGTGAAGTCAACGGTGAAATCATCTATCGGTCCCGTCGGCTTAGAAATGAAGCAGAGCTACGTAGTCGCTATCGCCCGGTGAGCTCAGTGCAATTTGCCCAACCCGGAACGCTTAAGCATTGGCTCACCGAACGCTATTGCCTCTACACAGTGCGGAATCAGCGGGTTTATCGCGCGGACGTCCATCATCAGCCATGGCCGCTGCAAGATGCTGAAGCGCAAATCGAAACTAACTCGATGGCGAAAGCGGCAGGGATCGAGCTCCCGACAATCGATCCGCTGCTTTATTTCGCCCGCAAATTAGAAGTGATCGTCTGGCCGTTGCACCCAGTCGCGTAGCGCTCCATTTATAATCACCATCCATGCCTGATAAGAACATGGTTGACGAAAAAATGACTTCGGAAGCAAAACCACTTTCGGGCCATGTGGCCTTTGTCACTGGAGCTTCGCAAGGAATCGGCCATGCCTGCGCATTGCGGCTTGCAAAAGACGGAGCGACCTTGGCCGTGGCGGCCCGCAACGAGGCGAAACTCGATGAGCTAGTCCACCAAATTTCTTCCACGGGCGGACAAGCGGCGAAGTTCGTTCTCGATGTTGCAGACGAAGAGCAAATCAAGTCCGTCTTCAAAGCTGCCATCACGCAGTTCGGCAAAGTGGACATTCTCATCAACAACGCCGGCATTACGCGGGATCAGCTCGCCATGCGCATGAAACGCGCCGACTGGGACGCCGTAATCAATACGAATCTCACCTCCGCTTATCTCTGCATTCAGCAAGTCATTAGCCCGATGCTGCGTCAAAAATGGGGACGCATCATTAACATCACTTCCGTGTTCGGGCAGACGGGGCAGGCAGGGCAGGCAAATTATGCCGCTTCCAAAGCTGGATTAATCGGCCTCACCATGGCGATTGCCCGCGAATTGGCTTCGCGCAACATTACTTGCAACGCAGTCGCGCCCGGATTCATCGAAACTGCCATGACGGCCGGGTTGAACGAAAATCTCATAGCAGAAGCGCTCAAGATGATTCCGCTGGGGCGCGTCGGCACACCGGATGAAATCGCGAGTGCCGTGGCCTTTCTTGCTTCCGATGGAGCCGCCTATATTACCGGCCACGTTTTGAGCGTGAATGGCGGCATGTTGATGGGCTAGAACGGTCGCAAGAGTTTGGAATTCCGCAATTGCGGTCACGAATGCTGTCAGAATTTCGAATTAACCTCAAGGAGTAAATCGAGTGCAGCTTTCAAAATTACACCCAATACCGTTCTTTCTCTCGCTATTGCTGCTTTCCACATCGGCCTTTGCCGCCGACACATACAAAATTGACCCCCCACACAGCGTGGTCGGCTTTACCGTCCAGCACATGATGATCAGCCATGTAAACGGCAACTTCACCGATTTCAGCGGAGTCATCGTATACGACGACAAGGATCCGTCGAAGTGTTCGGTAGACGTGCACATCAAAACTGCCAGCGTGGATACACGTAACTCGATGCGCGACAACGACATTCGCAGCGACCATTTCTTCAACGCGGAAAAATTTCCCGAAATCACCTTCAAAAGCACGCGCATCGAAAAAACTGGGGACGGCTATATCGCGCATGGGCCTTTGACCATCCGTGACGTCACCAAAGAAGTCGCGATTCCCTTTACCGTGGCCGGCACAGCAAAAGATCCGTGGGGTCATATCCGGCTGGGCGCGCAGGGTGGGTTGACCATTAACCGGCTGGATTATGGCGTCTCCTGGAATAAGACTCTGGACGGCGGCGGTCTCTATATTGCAAATGACGTGAAGATTGAACTGGCGATCGAAGCGGTGAAGCAACCCTAAGTGTTTCGCAAAAATGGCGTGGGTCAGTCCGTCTAAATTTCACTTGCCAGAAGTTACTTCTCTGGTTACTATGCAGAACGTCTCCGGGATAAGCCTTGGCCACACTCTCCATGAATATCGGCGAAACCATTCGGAACTACCGCTTGCAAAAGGGTATGTCTCAGGGTGACATCGAAAAGCGCACCGGACTTCTGCGCTGCTACTTGTCGCGCGTGGAAAATGGCCACACCATCCCTTCACTCGACACGCTTTCGAAAATCGCTGGCGCCATGGAGTTGCCGCTCTCCCAATTTTTCTCCGAGCCGGGCCACACCAACGGCGCTAAGGGAATGCCACAACTCTCCGATGACGAAGTCCGCTTTCTCAGCCAGATTCGCCGCTACTCCGTGAGCTTGAACGACAGCGACCGCAAGCTGGTGCTCGCCATGGTCAAGAAGATGGCAACAAGCGCAGCCCGGTAGTCGAGCTCTCTTCCAAACTTTCGTTCTAGACCCTCGGTGCCCCACGGGTATCTCGTAGCAATCTCGCCCACCGCATAAACTGTGGTTCGGAGACGACTGCGGTGACCACCGACGAGGAACTGAATTTACTCGAGACCCAGCTGCGCCGGCTGAAGATCGAGTATGAGGCTTATTTTAATAATCCCTCCAAGCGCCCGCCCACGGACGTCGAGTGGAAGGTGCTGAGCCTTATCCGCAAGTTCAGCGATGGCGGCCGCATGAGCTTTTCGCAACGCTTCCGCTACAACGAAATCGCCCAACGCTATGCCGCCTTCAGTGATTTATGGCGTAAGAAAAGCCGCATTCGTGAGGAAGGCTATCGCCGCCCTTCCGATGCTTTGCTTTCGGTGCAAGGCGTGCGCCCCGTAGCCAGCCGGCCTGAACCGGCGCACAAAGCCTATGGATTAAGTCACGTTGGCGCCGCCGCGGAAAAGCCCTTTACCGTGGAGTGCTCCGACGTGAACGCCGAGCACGAACGCGTGGCGCAACTTTACGCCGTGCTCACCGAAGCCAAGCAGAAAGCCGGGGAGAACGTCTCAGGCTCCATGGAGAGCTTCGCGTCTTTTGTCGAGAAGAAAACCGCGCAAATCCGCAAGCAGTATGGCTGCCACAGCGTGGAGTATTCGGTCGAACTTCAGGACGGCCAGGTCCGCCTCAAAGCCAAAGCGAAAATCTAGTTCGTACCAGCTTAGAGTTGCACAAGTGTTCCTTGAGGAACATTAGGCGAAATTGTGTCTAGTGTTCCTTAAGGAACATTCCCAAAATGGGAAACTACACATTCGAGTGGGTTTAACTGGATCTCAAGGTCGGATCGCGGACTTTTCAGTAGCTACGAAAGTAGACTTGACGGAAGGGGGAATTTTTGATTTTGCGTCGCCAACTGGGTGCCTCAGATTCGCCGTATTTTTGCTAACCTGTGCGGCGCCAAAGCTGAACTCTGTATCGCGAGCCTCAGGCACCAGGCAAAGGCCCTATTTTGCGTAACATGCGGCTACGGAGTACGATGTTTTTGTTTTGCAGTGGGTGCTTGGTTTTGGCCTACTTTCCTCCCCCGGAAGCTTGAGGTTTCGGCCTATGAAGATTTTCTTTAGAAGCGTGCTTTTAGCTTCGTGTGTTCTTACGCTCTGTCTTTCTAGTTTTGCGGCGACGGAATATGTGATCGCAAAT
>JBEKTR010000281.1:0-4778 GCA_049515835.1 Terriglobales bacterium | reverse complement strand
CCTCGGCATTGCTTACAGCCCCGGAACTTCGGGGAAGACGAGCATTCGCGCCGGATGGGGCTTGTTCTACAACCCGATCGAGCAATTGGTTCTTGAGCAGTTTGGTGCAGAACCGCCATTCGGCGGCAGCATCTTCCTGGCCGAGACGCAATTTAATACGCCGTTCCTCAGTCAGGACGGCCAGACTACATATCTCAACCCTTTCAACGGAATCTTGACACCCACGCCGGGAACACCGCAGGACTGGGCTACTTTCGAGCCCATTCTCATGTATGGCGATTTTCAGCCGCACATGCGCTCCCAATATTCTGCGCAATACAACCTCACTGTGCAGCGGCAGCTCACAAACGACATGAAATTGGAGATCGGCTATGTCGGATCGCAGGGCCACAGGTTGCTGGCGACCCATGACATCAATTATGGAAACGCGCAAACTTGCATCGACTTAAACACAATTCTGGGCTCCGGCACTTGCGGGCAGTTCTATGCGGATAGTTCGTTCTTCATTCCCGGCGGAACGGTTCTTAATGCACCGCTTCACCTGCCCTATGCCCAAAATCATTCCGTTCTCCCTGCCGGATACACAGTCGGGCCTGCGGGCATCACTCTTGTTGGATTGCGGCCATATTCTGCGCCGCAATGTAATCCTCTGACTGGCGTTGGCTGCCCCACCACAGGCGTGCCCGTGTTCTCCAGTATTTTTGCGCAAGATACGATAGCCAATTCCGCCTATAACTCGTTGCAAGCCTCGCTCGATAAGCGTTTCGCCCACGGGCTGCAATTTACCTTGGC
Organism: Terriglobales bacterium; assembly: GCA_049515835.1. Classification (GTDB taxonomy): domain Bacteria; phylum Acidobacteriota; class Terriglobia; order Terriglobales; family Acidobacteriaceae; genus JAJPHW01. The sequence continues at coordinate 3,986 of JBEKTR010000281.1, read as the reverse complement.
ATATACGTTCAGCAAATCTATTGACGAAGCTTCCAGTTTCGAAGGAATTTTGAACCCGCTTCCGGGAGCGAATAACCGTTCGCTTTCGCTATTCGACGCGACTCATCGTATTGTCGCCAGCTACTACTGGGAGTTGCCTGTTCGAAAATTTGACGGCGCCAAGGGCAAAGTCCTTAATGGGTGGGCACTCTCGGGGATTACGACATTCCAGACAGGCTTTCCTATCCGCATTACCTCTGAAGCCGACAACGAATTGATGGACAGCTTTGACTTCGAATTGCCTGGCGAGCCCGATCAAATCGCGCCCTTCAAAACGGAGAGCCCACAGAAGAACGGCAACTACTTCTTTAATCCGAATAGTTTCACGGAAGATGCAAGCATAGATCCGAGCTTGTTCGGCCGGATTGGCAATGCTCCTCGTACCATCTGCTGTGGTCCGCATATCAGCAGCACCGATTTCGCGGTCTTAAAGCAGATCGCCGTGACTGAGACGTCACAATTTCAGTTCCGGGGCGAACTGTTCAACATCTTCAACCACACACAGTTCACCAATCCGGATGGCGACAGCAGTGATGGCTCCCAATTTGGGCAGGTGACGCAGGCACGCGACCCGCGCTTGGTACAATTTGCCCTGAAGTATATCTTTTAGGAAGTACATTTTCGAGCCCGACCGCTTCATGCAGCAATTCCGTGCGGCCCAACCGCCGGACACAAATCTAATAGCCGCTCACCCCGGCTTGAGCATTCCTGGAGAAAAATCCGATGTACCCCGAATTAGAGAAAGAGATCGCCACTTATGAGCGGCGAACGCCGAAGTCCGCCGAGGCCCACAAGAAGAACCTCAAACGCATTCCGCTTGGCGTTGCCAGCAACTACCGCGCTTACGACCCGTATCCGATTTTTGTGAAAGATGCCGGTGGGAGCAAGTTCCGCGACCTCGACGGTAATGAATACATTGACCACAACCTAACTTTCGGTGCATTGATGGCGGGACATTGCCATCCCGCTGTGATGAAAGCAGTGGAAAAGAGACTTTCAACCGGAACCATGTATGGTATGCCGCATGACATGGAGTGGGAACTGGCCGAAGAAATCTGCACGCGCTATCCGGTAGAAATGTGCCGCTTCGGCAACAGCGGAACAGAAGTGACCATGCACGCGATTCGCATGGCGCGTGCCGCAACCGGACGGGACAAGATTGTAAAGTTCGAAGGCGCGTACCACGGGCTGCACGACGCGGCTCTTGTCAGCGTGAAGCCACATGCTCCAGAGTTTGGCGACATCAACGCTCCGACCGCGGTTCCCGGCGGTTTGGGCGTACCTAAAGCCAGCATTGATAATGTCACCATCGCGACATTCAATGATCTGAATACCGTTGAGCTAAGGTTCAAACAGAATCCAGGTCAGATTGCCGCGATCATCCTGGAGCCGATCATGATGAACGTAGGCTTGTGCATGCCAGAACCCGGCTTCCTGCAAGGTCTCCGTGACATTGCGACTAAAAACGGCGCACTGTTAATCTTCGACGAAGTAAAAACGGGCGCGAAGCTCAGCTACGGCGGCGCCTCAGAATACTTCAGCGTCAAACCAGACATCATCTGTCTTGCCAAGTCCATTGGCGGGGGTCTGCCGCTGGCCGCGTTCGGAGCTAGCCGGTCCGTCATGGATTTGATTTCGCAGCACAAAGTGTTCCACGGCGGCACCTACAATACGAATCCGGTTTCCATGGCGGCAGGTTTAGCAACGTTCCGTCATGTGCTTACGCATGAGAATTACGCACACGTGGATAAACTCAGTAAGAAGCTCACAGAAGGCTATCGCAAGATCGTTGCGAAGAGTGGCATTCAGGGTTACATCGCCAGCGCCGGCGCGAACGGTGCACTGATGCTGTTCCGGAAAGAGATCCGCAACTACCGCGATTGGGTGGCCATCGATTCCGATTTGTGGCGTTATTACTGGTTTGCCATGGTCAATCGTGGTGTGATGGCGCAGCCTTATTGGTGGGATGAGCAATGGACGATTTCCGTGCAGCACACGGAAGCCGACATTGATAAGCACTTGGCGGCGTTCGAAGATGTCGCTCCGACGCTGGCGAAAGTCCAACAGGAACGCGCAGGTAAAGAGCCGGCATTGGCTGGTCACTAGCGGCGCGCGGGCGGATGTCTCCCCATCCGCCCGATTCTCTTTTTAGGATTTCACATTTGCCCGATCAGACCCACGACGGTTCGCCTCACCTCAAGCGCGTTCTTGGTCGCCGGGACCTCGTGTTGCTATTCGTTGTCGCCGTCTTCAATTTGAATGTAGTTCCATCGATCGCCGCCAACGGTGGCGTAACTGTTTGGCTTTGGATTATTTCGTTGCTCTTATTCTTTTGGCCGCAAGGCATCGCGGTGATTGAATTGGCCGGTCGCTATCCCGGCGAAGGCGGAGTCTATCTCTGGGCAAAAGAAGTCTTCGGGGACTTCCATGGATTCCTTTCCGGATGGTGCTATTGGACGAACAACATGCTCTACGTGCCGACCGTGATGCTGTATTTCGTTGGCGTTTCGGTATTTATACTCGGGCCAAGCCATCAAGCGCTCGGTGATAGCAAAACCTTCGCCTTAATAACTTCTACAGCTCTGCTCGTCGTTTTGACCGTTGTCAATATCGTTGGCCTTGGCGTCGGCAAATGGCTAAACAATCTCGGCGCCATCGGCACGGCGGTCGCTGCGGCGGTCCTAATTGGTTTGGGGATAGTTGTTTGGTTGCGCTTCGGCACGACAATTACCGCCTCTGATTTCCGCATTCCCGCCGACCCTCGCTTCGTCATGAACTCTTTTGGCGTGATTTGTTTTGGCCTTGTAGGCCTCGAGCTTGCATCCGTTATGGGTGATGAAATTCGCGATCCGGCCAAGACTCTACCTGGTGCGGTTGCATGGGGCGGCGTTATCTCGGGCGCGCTCTACATCGGAACTACGCTGACGCTGTTAATCGCAGTCAGCAAAAACGATATCAGTGTTTTGCAGGGAATCGTGCAGGCCGTGGGTCATATGGCCGCCAAAGTCGGCATTGGATGGATTATTCCGCCATTCGCCTTGATGCTCAGTCTTTCCATCGCCGGAATCGGCTCCGCGTGGATGGGCGGCTCAGCGCGGATTCCTTTCGTCGCAGGGCTCGACTCCTACATGCCGTCGTGGCTTGGCAAAGTTCATCCCAAATACGCAACACCTTATGCGGCGCTAATTGTGCAGGGAGCTGTTTCGTTAATTCTGGTCATCATCAATTTCGCAGCGACTGGCGGCGTGCAGGAAGCCTTTCAGACCATGCTTTCGCTAGCAGTTGTCCTTCAGCTCATACCATTTCTGTATGTGTTTGGGGCATTGGTCAAGTTTGCGATGGATTCGTCGTCAAAACCCGTACGCTACACCCGAGGCGTAATGGCTCTCGCCGGCACCAGCGGATTTCTGACAACGACGCTCGGCATTGGCCTCGCATTTTCGCCGGCCAAACAGATCACATCGGTATTTCGCTATGAGATCACCATGATTGGCTTGACGGCATTCTTTATCGCTCTCGCCGCATTTTTCTTTTTTGTTTATGGTCGGCACAAAGCTCCGCGCGCTGTTCCTGTGGAGGCTGGTACTTCCTCAATGAGATCATAGATCTGGAGATTTATTATGCCCGGTGGAATTAAGACTGACATTCGCAATTATCAGCTTTACATTAATGGCGAGTGGACCGACAGTGCATCCAAGAAAACATTTCCCGTTTATGATCCTTCGACGGAAGAAGTCATCGCGCAAGCGCCTGATGCCGGGCCTGAGGACGTAAATCGCGCCGTCGCGGCGGCCAAGGCAGCGTTTGACGATGGTCCGTGGGCAACAACAACTGCGCAGGAACGCGGACGCGTCCTCTTTCGTCTCGCCAATAAAATCCGGGAGAACATCCCGATGCTGGCCGAGATGGAAGCCCGCAACACCGGTAAGCCGATTGTCGAGGCTGAG
>JBEKTR010000280.1:0-4798 GCA_049515835.1 Terriglobales bacterium | reverse complement strand
ATCCGCCAAATCGAAGCCAAGGCGCTGCGGAAGTTGCGGCACCCGTCGAGATCGAGGAAATTGCGAGCGTTTATGGATGGGGTACGGGATTAAGGCTTTAGAATTCTTGGTGAGAGGACGGCCAAATCGGCCGTCCTTTTTTGTTGCTTGCGTAGGGGCAGGTGTCCTCACCTGCCCAAATTGTCATCCCAAATCGGGAAGCCGTCCCAGATTTATTTGCTATTCGATGATTAGATCCGTAGTGCTGATCCATACAATCCCTTTAGGCAGATGGGGTTTGGAGGGTGTTACCAGTGGGTACTGGACGCTGTTTGCCAAACAGTCGAGTGACGTAGTCAGCCACTAGGGTTCGACTCCCGCCCCCGTTCGTCACTCGATGACCCGCATACTTCTTGACGATGGAACCCGAGGAGTTATTCTATGCGTGTTTGGCAAACAGCTGTTCAGTACCAATTTTGAAGCCCCGGCGCATCACCGGGGCTTTTCGCATTTCCATCTTAGTCAGGACAGAATGACGTGTTCATCGGCGATATTCGTGTGCGTGAGCATCTCCTCGCAGCTTCACTCACCGTTGCTTCCGCAGACGAGCTTAAACAACTCTTCTTGAGTCACCAGGCCGCAGGAGTGCGCTTTCATCAAGCCCTGAAGACAGAGCCTTGAGGCGCTAGAATCTTCATTGTCATGGATCCCGATGAAAATCTCATCCTCTCGCCGGCCCACCCGATTAAAGTGGGTGGCTGCGCAACACGGGCTTCGTTATGTGGAGAACTTGCGAGTTGGATCAAAAGGAAAACTAAATTGTCATTCCGAAGTCCCATGTTCTCTCGAGCGGGATGAGGAATCTTGCGTGGAGCCTCCGAGGGCCAGCCGATTTATACTGCCAAGTTTATACTGCCGAAGAAGTTCTTTGTCTGAGCAAGCTTCGCATCGGAGCAGCGTAAAAATGACCACCAACATCGCCGCACCTTCCACTTCCCGAATTCCGTCCATTGATCTCATCCGCGGGGCCGTCATGATCCTGATGGCCATCGATCACGTCCGCGTATTTTCCGGGCTTCCCGCCGGGGGTCCGACTCCCGGCATCTTCTTTACCCGCTGGATCACGCATTTCTGCGCCCCCGCGTTTATCTTTCTCGCCGGCACCAGCATCTTCTTCTATGCTCGCAAACATAATGACGTGTCGCGTTTTCTGCTGATTCGAGGCGCGTGGCTCGTCTTCCTCGAACTCACTGTTCTGCGCGTCGCCTGGACCTTCAATTTTGATTTCCGCCATTACGAGATGGCAGGAGTCATCTGGGTGATCGGGTGGTGCATGGTCCTGATGGCGGGGCTGGTGAAACTTCCGCTGAGCGCGGTGGGAACGTTCGGCGTGGTGATCATCGCGGCTCATAACTTGATGGACTCCCACATGGGCCAGTTACTCGATGGCCTCGACGCGAACCGGTTCTCCGGGCTATGGAAGATTTTTTACGTCGGATTCTTCGCCGGGCCGGTGCAGTTTGGTCCTGATGGGCCCAATCTCACCGTACTCTACTCGCTCATTCCCTGGATTGGCGTGATGGCGGCAGGTTACGCCTTCGGCAAAGTTTTAGCTCTCGAACCGGCGCGAAGAAACCGGCTCTGCCTGATGATCGGACTCTCGGCCATCGCACTCTTTCTCGTACTGCGCGGATTCAATCTCTATGGCGATCCGCGCCCCTGGCACGCTGCCGCGCAAGGACGCAACGGTTTGCCGCCAATGCCGGCGTGGCTCTCGTTCCTGAACACCACGAAGTATCCGGCATCACTATGTTTCTTGCTGATGACGCTCGGCCCCATCATCGCGCTCATTCCATTACTCGAAGGCGTTCGTGGCGGTCTTGCCCGAGCCATCACCATGTTTGGACGCGTACCCTTCTTCTATTACGTGCTCCACATCCCCCTGATCCACGCACTGGCGCTGGTCTTCTCGAAAATCCGTCTGGGATACGTCAGCCCCTGGCTCTTCACTAATCACCCTATGGGCGCTCCCGAGCCGCCCGATGGCTATGTCTGGAGCCTTCCTCTTCTTTACCTTGTGTGGGCCATCGCCATCGTGATTTTGTATTTCGCCTGCCGCTGGTTCAGCGATTTCAAGGCTCGAAGAAACGACTGGTGGCTGAAGTACATGTGAGAATCGTACCGCTGGTATGCACGAAACCCTCGCCTACGGCGTAATGTGGAACACCGTGCCCAAGCCGGCGTCCCCTCCCATAAACATGGTGCCGTAAATATCGTCATCTGAGCCCAAAACTAAACCGGTCGGAATAAATCCACCCGTGTTAAACCCATTGCTCTGCTCATCAAAATCGTAGAGGTCGGTGAAGTTGCCTGCCGTATCCAGTCGGAATAGGAACCCCGTGTTGTGCGCGCCGTCGTATTGTTTGGCCCCATACAGGTTGCCCTTCGCATCCCTCACCAGATGGTTGGCATAACCTGCGGATCTGGTTTCCGGGGGCATAAATGTGAACAGCACACTAAACTTTCCGCTTGTATCCACTTTGAAAACGGTCCCCAAACCATAAATGTTCCCAGTGTCATAACCGCCATTTTGCGCAATGCCATAAAGATTGCCTTTGGAATCGATAATCAGCCCCAACGGCCCTCCTCCGTCTCCTTCTCCGGTGAAAATATGTAGCACGGTGAACTTGCCGTGTGTATCCAGTTTGAAAATTTCTCCGCAGCCGGGACTATCTTGGTCACCATAGCCAGTCGTTAAGCATGTCCGAATGCCGCCGGCGAACGCAGTCCCGTAGAGATTACCCTGCGCATCCATCACCATGCCTCCCTCCGGCTGCATCCCATCCGTTCCGCTGAAAGTATGGATGGTCGTGAACTTGCCCTGCGGGGTGAGTCTGAACAATGTGCCGCAGCCCAACTCATTCCTGTTCCAACCACAATTGGGAACACCGCCGAAGGGATCCATCCCATATATATTCCCCTGTTTGTCTAGAACCACAGAAGAATCCAGGCTGCCTCCGCTGGGCGGCACGTAGGAGATCTCTTTACCGCTCGGCGCGAGTTTGTAAATGACCGACGCGCCCAGGAAGCCATCGCCTTCAGTTGTACCGTACAGATTACCCGCCGCGTCTTCAGTCACGGCGGCCAACGGACTTGAGCCTCCGTTTCCTCCGGGAAAGGTAAAGAGAACAGTCTCGTTGCCCGCGGGGTCAATCTTGAAGACAGTGCCGCAAGCGCCGTCATGCCCATTGCATGCGCTGGCACCGCCAGCGTATGTCGTCCCATACAAATTACCCTGCGCATCCCGGATCATCTGGTTGGGGTTCGTGCCGTCAGACCCACCCGTAAACGTATGCACGACCGTATAGGTTTGCGCGACTGCGTGCGTCGCCGCAACCCCCGCGATAAGAAGAATTACAGCGCTGGTGATTCTCATTTTCATGAGAAGTTGTTTTCGCAGCATGGCCGGCCTCCTCGGACGCGGACTCAAATCTCGACACCAATACGATAGCCCCAGTCCGAGCTGCAATGTCACAAAAATGTAAAATAATCCGTCAAATTTGAAGAAATTCGAGTTCCTTGGCGGCATACCTGAAGGTAGGCCCTTCAAAAAAGAGTAGCGCCGTAAAAGGGCCCGGGTTCAGTCATAACTCGAAGCTTAACCACTTGTCATCCTGAGCGAAGCGAAGGACCTATGTACTTTGAACGGGCGGGAACTTGGGAAGGGCACGGCTTCGCCGTGCCCTTCTGAATTGGTCCGGAACTGGCCCGCAAGGGCGCAACAGCATTACAACCGCAGAAAACAGACGCGATTCTTCCAATCCATTTTCCCTTGTTCTCGGATGAGCATGTTCAGCGCGCGAACCAGACCGCCGATGTCCGCGGGCGAAATGCTCTTTTCATCCACGAAAATCACGCCTCCATGATCACGCCCGGATTCTCCCCAAGTCTTCAGCAACGGAGGAATTGTCCGGCAATCATAGGTCACCAGCGTCAAGCCCTGCCGCGCGGCTTCTTGCAGACACGCAGAATCGTCCCGCCCCAGAAATTCTCCATCTTCCCACGCAGACATGGAATGAACCATCGTGTCCGGCCCGCGCCGTCTTAGGCCCTCGGCTACGGCCGGCGAGATATGCTCGTCCAGCAGAAGCTTGAGCATTTTAGCGTTTGGACGATTTCAATTTTAGAGACTTGGATTTTGCAGATTTGCCGGGCACAAACTCCACGGCTTGCGGGAGCATGCGCCGCAGCGCATCGAAATCCATGGATTCGTTCTCTTCTATCGCCGCATGGATTTCGTCGGGGAATGCCCGCGCATAATTGATTGCAGCTTGCACCTTCGCCTCAGACCAGCACAGGTGCTTAGCCACGGCTGAAGCATTTTGCTTGTAGCCGCGAACGAGCAGCATCACTTCCCAGACCGCAAGCGTGCTCCCTTGCACGCACGCCTGACGCCCCGCCGTTGAATCGCGAAAGTCGATAAAGGCAAACTCCGACCGCCGCAATCCTTCCTCGACTAAACGCGCGCTGGCATCGCTCGGAGTCCATCCATGCCGGTTCGCCATACGCTTGAGGCGTTTTCCGCTCTCCACTGGCAAGCGCATGCTGATGACCATGGAATTCGTCGTTAACATAAGCAAACCTTAATTGTAACTATTGTAAGTATTGTAACTTATCTGTCAAATGCGGAGGCGTTTTGGTCTGTCGAAACAGTTTGTAGCCCATTGAGATGAAAGCAGCCGGACCTGTAAGCCGAATTCTGTCCGCGATTGTCCAAAAAAGACTTCTGCGGGACGGTCATTCCTCTGGGCCACGCATT
>JBEKTR010000279.1:0-4812 GCA_049515835.1 Terriglobales bacterium | reverse complement strand
CATGATTGCGCCGAGTTATTGGGTTGATCCAAAAAATGGCAACAACTACATGCTCACGGTGCAGTATCCGGAAACGCAAGTCCGGTCGTTGGCCGATCTAAAAGAGATTCCGTTGCATGCGGCTAACAATGCCAATCCGACGGATCTTGAGGCACTTTCCGATATAAAAATGATTAATACCCCTACGGAGGTGGACCACTACCAGTTGCGCCGTGTGATCGACGTTTATGTCTCTCCCTCCGGCCAGGATTTGGGCGGACTCGCCAACAAAGTGGACCGCGTAATACGCGATACGAGGCTACCAGAAAACGTGATCATCAATATGCGAGGCTCAGTCGAGGGTATGAGGGAATCATTTAAGAGCTTTGGGGTGGGATTGATCCTGTCTGTCGTTTTGGTGTACCTGATTCTGATGGCGCAATTTGCGTCGTTTGTCGATCCGTTCATTATTCTTCTGGCCATTCCACCCGGAATTACCGGCGTTATTCTCTTCCTGTTGCTCACGGGGACTACAGTAAATGTCATGTCGCTCATGGGGGTCATCATGATGACTGGCATTGTCGTTTCCAACAGCATTCTTATCGTTGAATTCACACGTTCATTAAGAAAAGAAGGCATGCCGATCAAGGAAGCCGTGGCCATGGCCTGCCGCGTGCGCTTACGGCCGGTGCTGATGACTTCGCTTGCTACCATCCTCGGCATGATCCCAATGGCCCTAGCCCTGGAGGCTGGCAGTGAGCAATATGCTCCGCTGGCGCGTGCCATTATTGGCGGCCTGACTGTTTCTGTAGTGTTAACGGTGTTTGTGGTGCCTGCAGCTTACCTACTTGTCCATCGCCGCGAAGAGGCGTCTCCGGCCCGGCAAAGTTAACGACAGTGTTAAATCTTATGAGATCAAGAATTTCAGCTTATCTGATTGTCATCTGTGCATTGTGTGTTACTGCCATCACGCAAGCTGCGCCGAATGCACCTGTACCGCAGCTTCCTGGATATCCCATTGCGGGAAGCGCTGGGCAGCAAGGCCCGATGGCGCCGGCCGCAAATCCTCAATCGGCGCTAACCTTGAAACAAGCGGAAGACCTTGCGATTAAGAACAATCCTCAGATTTCCGTTGCGCGCTTGCAAGCCCTCGCATCGCAACAGGTCACCCGGGAATATCGATCCGGCTTTTGGCCGACCGCGGTCGTGGATGTGACTGGGGTGGATTCCAACGAGAGCCGGGTTACCGCGGGTGGACTCAACAATCCGATTATTTACGAACGCGCTGCGACTGGTGCGACGGTCAGCCAGTTGATCACGGATTTTGGCCGTACCCGGAATCTTACCTCGAGTGCGAACTATGCCGCCAAAGCGGAAGACCAAAATGCCCTGGCAACGAAAGAGCAAGTTCTTTTGGCAGTGGATCAGGCCTTCTACGGTGCTCTTCAAGCGCAGGCGGTATTGGCAGTGGCGCAACAGACGGTCAGCGCGCGGCAAGCCGTCACCGATCAAGTCGATGCTTTGTTCCAAAGCAAATTGAAATCGGAATTGGATCTTAGCTTTGCCAAAGTGAACCTGGCTCAGGCCAAACTTCTATTGCTTGATGCTGATAATAACCGTAGCGCGGCCTTGGCATCGCTTTCGATGGTACTGGGTTTCGAGACGGCGCAGAATTTCAATCTCGCAGATGATTCGGCCAGCACAACCGAACCACCCGCGGAGGTGAACAACCTCATCGCGCAGGCATTCGGAGCCCGACCTGAAATTCTGTCGCAGCAATTTGCTTATCAATCGGCACAGAAATTCCACTCGGCGGAAAAAGATCTCTTCTACCCCGACATCCGCGCCATGGGCGCGGTAGGCGATACGCCCGTACGCAACCCGGTTCTTTCCAACTGGTACGGCGCCTTCGGCGTAAATGTCGAAGTTCCCGTGTTCAACGGATTCTTGTTTAACGCTAGATCTCGGGAATCGAGCCTTCAGGCGCAAGCCGCCCATGATCGACTCGTCGACTTGCGGAATCGGATTTCGCGCGACGTCCGCACAAGTTGGTTGAATGCGAACACTGCTTATCAACGCCTCAGCGTTACGCAACAGCTTCTGGACCAGGCCAATCTGGCGTTTGGTTTGGCCCAGACTCGCTACAAACTCGGGTTGAGTTCGATTGTAGAGTTGAGCCAGGCGCAGTTGCAGCAGACGCAAGCGGAAATCAGCAATGCGCAAGCAGGATACGACTACAAGCTCGCATTGGCCGTACTCCGCTATCAGACAACGGGCATCTAGCAAGAAAAAAGGCCGCCAAGTTGGCGGCCTCACTTGCGTCGTCTTTGATTAGTTGGGCGCGATCACGCCAAACAGGCCATTGACATTATTGTTCGGACCGGCAGTGAAGAAGAGTTGATTGGTCGCGCCGTTGGCTGACGATCCTCCGCCGAATTCGATCGCCCAAAGCTGATCAATCTCGATCGGCTTATTGGACGAATCTCGAATCGTGCCCACGTATTTGCCTGTTTTCGTACTGTACCCACTAATCGTGCTCGAGTTGTCTATGTTATTGGCGATCAGCAAGGTATTGCTGAGCGATCCGAAGTTTTTCGGAGCGAGCGCAATTCCCCAGGGTTGGTTCAGAGGACCGCCGTGTGTGACGCGGACTCTGAGCTTTCCGGCTTCCGTAAAGACATCGACGTACCCGCCCGATACGCCATTAGAAAATGTAACGACCACATTCCCTTGAATGTCTTGCACGTTGAAGGGGGTATATCCGGCAGGAAGACCCGTGTCGGTAAATGACATGACTAACTGGAAGGTACCGTTATAGACGTCGATTTTGTTGTTGGCCGCATCGGCAGCATAAAGGAGATTGCCGGAAGTCCGGTTGGTGATGGCCAAACCGGTATAGACGGCTCCAGACTTCGAGTTGTTGGCGCCGATGAGTGCATTATTGGGATCGAAATGCGACCAACCACTAATGGTCCCATCAAGTGTGCAAAACATGAACGCTGACACCCAGTTTTCGATCTTGAATTCCTGTGACGCGTTATAGACCATTCCCGTGGGGGAGCCGACGCCCGTGCCAGTAGCGGTCGGAATGACGACTTGTAGCGATTGAGGGGTTCCAGTCGCGTCATAGAGCGTTGAGTAACCCGAACCAGCATCACTGATCCAGAAATCGCCGCCCGGCGCGTAGGCCATTCCCCAGGCGTTGATCAGTAAGGGATCTGTGAAGGGCGCCTGCCCCGACACGTTAGAAGTCAAATTTGTAAGCGTGTATTGAGCGAATGCCGAAGAACTGAGAAGCGCGAGAGAGAGGGTACGAGCAAGCCAGCGCTGCATGGTGTGTCTCCTTGTGAAAAGTGCGGGAAGGAATCAACCGCGGGTAAAACCCGCGCCCGGCCTGCCCGTCACAAGCATCGTAGGAGAATAGCTATTTACCAGTTGTCACCAAACTGTCAACAATCTGTAGAATTCCGGTTGCCATGTCGAGCTCCTAGTTGACGCGGATTGCAGGCTCTGACAGGGGACGCGGCTAATCCGCTGCTACGAACCGGAGCGAGACCGGGGCGGGCACAGTAAGAATTTGTCCAGTGGTCGCGAGCCGGCCTGTTGCTTCATCTATGCGGAAAATTGCAATATTATCACTCGCTTCATTAGCCGCGAAGAGGAACCGCCCACTCGGATCAATCTCAAAATTTCGCGGCGTTTTGCCCGTTGTCGCAAAATGATCCACAAGCGCGAGTTTTCCGTTGTATTGATCAATGCCGAACACTACGATGCTGTCGTGCCCCCGATTAGACGCGAAGAGAAATTTGCCATTGGGATGAACATGAATTTCTGCCGTGTCGTTCGCACCCGAAAATCCGGCGGGTAAAGTCGAGATGGTTTGAATCTGCTTTAGTACTCCACGCCCGGCATCGTACGTAAACGTTGTGACCGTCGAATTCAGTTCATCGACTACGTAGGCGAATTTGTTGTTGGGGGCAAAGGCAACATGCCGCGGCCCTGTTCCTGGGGTGAGCTTTGCAAACGCAGGATCATTGGCGGTGAGCGATCCCTTCGTTGCGTCGAATCTGTAAACCAACAATTCGTCGAGCCCGAGATCGGCTGCGACGGCAATACGGTTGTCCCGGGCAGTCTCAATCCAATGAGCGTGAGGACCCTCTTGCCGGTCCGGCCTCGCGCCTTTACCTATGTGCTGAACAAACACCGACGATTCGCCGATGCGTCCGTCGCTTGAAACAGGAAACACCGCAACGCTGCCGCCGGTATAGTTGGCGACCAGAGCATAGCGTCCAGTTTTGTCGAAGGAAATATAGCAAGGATCGGCGCCACGCGAACCCGTTTCATTTAGATAGGTCAGTTTGCCCGTCTTGCGGTCCAGCGCGTATGCAGTGATGGCTCCGCTTGTCGCACCTTTATATTCGGTGAGTTCGTTCACCGCGTAGAGATAATGCCCGCTGGGGTCGGCGGCGAGAAAAGACGGATTCGGCGTTTCTGCTTCTGCGCCGAGAGCAGTAATTTCCAGCTTATCGAGTGCGTTAGCGTTTTCACCAATACGAAAAGCGTAAATGCCTTTGCTGCCCGTCGCTTGCTGACGCTCTCCGACCGTGTAGGTCCCGACATAAAGGAGATATTGCTTTCGCTGTTTTGGGCCGTTTTCTGCAAGGCAGGAAAAGCCGGCAGTAAGCAGGATAAGTAAGGCAGCGAATCTACGGAAAGTCTTTTTCATAGCGACGTTCATGACTACCTTGAGAGTGTAACCGAGCGCCGTCATATTTAGCTGATTCCTGATGGGGAAATGCAGCTGCAAACGTCAGAAATCTTTCCGCTCGCAGG
>JBEKTR010000278.1:0-4820 GCA_049515835.1 Terriglobales bacterium | reverse complement strand
GATCGACACTGCCTTCGCAGCCGGCTTCGCTCATGATGCGCCCCAGAAATTCGCTGAGGTTCGGGTTGTGCCCCACCACTAGTATCGATTCCAGCTTCGAATATTTTTCCAGCATGCGGCGAAAATCAGCGAACGAAGCTGGTGGTCGCAGGCCATCTTCCAGATGTACCTTGCCTTCGTAACCCAGCTCATTGCCCACGAGTGATGCCGTTTGGGCGGAACGCTTCAAGGGACTGGTAAGAATCGTATCGACTTGCACATCCAGCGCCACCAGCGCTCGCCCCACCATGCCGCACTGGAGGATTCCTTCCTTATCCAGCGCGCGCTTCTCGTCTTTCTTCACGTTCGCCATGCTCTGGCCCGCATTGGCGTGCCTCAGAAAGTAGATGACCATGCCTTAACGTCTTTTTCCCACGAGCGTTCGTCGCGCCTTTCGCACCGCCGGCTGCGCCGGAATCGCCTGCAACGTAGTCTTGCCTTCCGCTAGCGCCGTCATGAATTCCTGCGCATTGAAGGCCGCATCTCCGGTTGGCGGCTTGCGTTTACCTTGCGCGCGCCACGCATGAATGTAGCTGCCATCTTTCTCGAGGAATCGCGCCTTGACGTTGTCCATCAGCAGGCTTCCCAAAATCTCGATTTTTATGCGCTCCCGCAAAAGCGTGTCATAGACCGGGAAAATGACTTCGACCCGGTCGTAAAGATTGCGCGGCATCCAGTCCGGACTGCCAAGATAAATTTCCTCTTCGCCGCCGTTGCCAAAATAGAAGATGCGGCTGTGTTCGAGAAAACGGCCAACAATGCTGCGCACACGAATGTTGTGGCTCACGCCGCGCACTCCCGGTCGCAGTGCGCACATGCCCCGAATGATCAGGTCGATCTTCACGCCCGCCTGTGACGCGCGGTAAAGCGCCATAATCACATTCTTGTCGAGCAGCGCGTTCATCTTGGCAATGATTCGCGCCTCCCGTCCCTGGCTCGCATGCTCGGTTTCTCGATTGATCAGCTCAATGCAGCGGTCGGCCAAATTGACCGGCGCCACAAACAAGGGGTCGTAATTCGGGTGCTCAGCATACGCCGTAAGAAAACTAAAAACATCATGCACGGCATGCGTGATCAAAGGATCGACGGTAAACAAACTCAAATCCGTATAAAAACGCGCGGTACTTGGGTTGTAGTTGCCGGTTCCGAGATGGGCGTAGCTGCGGGTCACCCCGTCGGGATCGTGCCGGACGATTAACGACAGCTTGCAGTGCGTCTTCAGTCCCACCAGACCGTAAAAGATTTGCACTCCCGCATCTTCCAAATCGCGTGCCCAGCGGATATTTGAGGCCTCATCGAAGCGGGCTTTTAGTTCCACGACCGCCGTGACTTCTTTGTGTTCGGCGGCGGCGACTAAAGCCGGCACAATCGAGGAATGTTCGCTCGTGCGATACAGCGTCTGCTTAATGGACGCTACGCGCTCGTCTCGGGCAGCCGATTCAATAAACGATACGACCGCGTCGTAGGAATCATAGGGGTGATGGAGCAGCACGTCGTGGCTTCGCAACTCTTCGTAGAAATCCTGCGATTTCGACGTAAGACGCAACTCACGCGGAGTGAAAGATTTAAACTTCAGATTGGGATGGTCCGTCTGCTCGTAAATATTAAACAACCGCGACAAGTTCACTGGACCATTCACCGAAAAGACTTGCCAGGGCTCCAAATCAAAATTGTTTCGCAAGCGTTCGATGATTTCCGCGTCCGCGTCAGAATCAATCTCCAGCCGTACTGCGTCTCCTTTACGCCGGTTGTGCAGTTCCGCGCGCACCGACTCGAGCAGGTTCCGTGACTCTTCGTCCGCCATGTACAAGTTGCTGTTGCGGGTCACGCGAAACGCTGCCGACGATACGATGTCGTAGCCGCGATACATGCGCGCCGCATGAAACGTCACGAGGTCGGCGAGAAAGATAAAGTCGTCCGTCCCCTCCGAGGGCAAACGCACCAGCCGCGGCAACGACCGCGGGACCGTCACCACACCCGTATAAGTCATCGACGACCGTCGGCGGCGGCGCAATAAAAATCCCACGCACAACGCCTTGTTGATGACTCTCGGAAAAGGATGCGCCGGATCCACCGTCACCGGCGTTAACAGCAAGTCGAGTTCCCGCTCACAATACTGCTCGACAAAAGCGAGTGCCGTCGCGTCGAGCTCGTCAATACCCAAAACTCGAATGCCATTGCGCGCCAACTGTGGGCGCAGTTCGTTGTTCCAGCAACGATACTGATCGCGGACGAATTCGTGGGCCTCGCGTGAAACCGCGTCCCGCTCATCCAGCAGCGCTAAACCTTCGGGCCCGGTCTCGCTGTAGCCGTCTTCAATCTGCTGCACCAACCCGGCGACACGCACTTCGAAGAATTCGTCCAGATTGCTGGCCGTGATGGAAAGAAATTTCAGCCGCTCCAGCAGCGGGTTCGACTCATCTTCCGCTTCTTCGAGTACCCGGCGGTTGAACGCCAGCCATGACGACTCGCGATTGATGTAATAGCTGGGATTGTCTAGCAAAATACGCGCCATATTTTCACTCAGGAACAAGAAACGAAAACGAGAAATGCGACTGGCCGGCTTCTACTGCATGGGATTTACGGTCTGGCTGCGGGAGCAGACCCCGGTTGCTCAACTTTGTCCACCGTTCGCGAGGCAATCGCCGTTTCGATTTCGTGCTCTCCCGGCGTTAACAAAGTCATGTGCCGCCCGTCGATCTTAACTTTCACACTGGCTCCCGGAATCCACTCCGGCGGCAACAAATCCTTCGCGTGACGCGGGGTGTAGATGCCCTTGTACGCAATGTCTTTCACTTGCACGGTAATTTCGTAGTAAGGGTCATCGCGCGTGATCGGCGTATCCACTTGATAATAGATAACCGTGCTTTTCACTTTGTCTTCGACATGGACGATCTTGCCGTCCACATAGCCGTTTTGCGCCGCCGGAAGAGTCAATGCCACCAGTACGATACACGCGAGGGAAGCGAACGATTTCATAGTCAACTCTTAGTATAAGCCATGCCTATCTGCGGCTTGACGCTCGCAAAATAAAACTCCAAACCTTTTGGCTTGGAGTTTGTTTGTCCATCATGAATCCACAAGTCATTGTTTTCAGTGGACTTGCTTAATGGCTTCTTTCACTTTCGCAGCCACGTTGGCAGGCAGCGGAGCATAAGTCAGCGCCGCCGTCTCCTTCTGGCCTTGATCCACCATCCAGCTTAGGAAATCCGCCAGAATCTTGCCTTTAGCCGGATCTTTAGAAGTCTGCGGAATCAGCAGCCATGTGAAGCTCGAGATCGGATACGAATCCTTGCCCGGCGCGTTCGTAATCGAAACACGGAAATCCGCCGGCATGCTCTTCACCGACGCCGCTGCCGCAGTCACGCTGTCCAGGCTCGCTTTCACATATTCTCCAGCCGCATTCTTTACCACGCCATAGGGAATTTTATTTTGCACGGCATAAATCAACTCCACATAACCGATCGCTCCCGGCAACTGGCGAATCTGGCCCGCTACGCCCTCGTTGCCCTTGCCACCTAATCCTACCGGCCACTTCACGCTGGTACCTTTGCCCGGCCCGCTTGACCATTCCGGACTCACCTTGGAAAGATAGTCGGTGAAAATAAAGGTCGTGCCGCTTCCATCGGAGCGATGCACCACAATAATGTCGGTGCCGGGGAAATTGACGCCGGGGTTCGCCGACGTAATCTCCTGATCGTTCCACTTGGTCACTTTGCCGAGAAAAATTCCCGCGATCGCCTGCGGCGTAAACTTCACTTCCCCGGTCACACCCGGAATGTTGTAAGCCGGAACGACCGCGCCCATCACCGTAGGAATATGCAGGATCTTGAACTTCGCGTCGCTCAACTGCTGGTCGGTCATAGGGCCGTCGCTGGCGCCGAAGTCCACGGTTTGCGCGACCACCTGGCGAATGCCGCCGCCGCTGCCGATCGATTGATAATTGATCTGAATATCAGAATGAAGGTTGTGGTAATCGCTGAACCACTTGGAGTACATCGGATACGGAAATGTGGCGCCAGCCCCATTCAAAGTCGTCTGTGCCACCGCCGGCAACGCTATTGCCAACGCCAAACACGCCAACAGGATGCGTCTCATCAAGGAAGTCTCCTCCTAAGCTTGCAGACTGAGTTCATAGAAACGAAAAGATTTACGAATGTTCCTGAAGAGTATGTTCCAGATATGTTAAAGAAAGGTTACAGAGCGATAAATTTCGCGTGAACGCAGCCGAGCGCGTCGGCATTGTCCCAACCATTTGTCATTCTGAGCGAAGTCGCGCTCATTCGCTCGCGAATGAGCGCACGCAGTCGAAGAACCCCATGCCTGCGTCACGCGATTCCGGCTCCTTAGGGAGTCTCTGCTTCCACCTTCCGCGCTTCCGAACAATCATTGACAGCCTGCCTGAAGCATGGCCCTGATACGAATCCCTTCCCCTACCACCTTGTCATTCCGAGCCATCCGCAGCCACGCAAGTGGCGAGGATGTGCGTAGGAATCTGCTGCTTCTTCTTCCCTCACCCTTGTCATCGTCATCCTGAGGCAGCGGATTTGTTCGCTCGCGAACGAATCCCAACGAAGGACCTATGCATTTATCGCGTGTCGCTGCGAAGCATATAGGGCAGCCGCCCAAAGCCGAAGGGGAACCGGCGTATAGGAGGTAAGACGCGCCACAAGCCTTACCACCTTGTCATTCCGAGCCATCCGCAGCCACGCAAGTGGCGAGGATGCGCGTAGGAATCTGCTTTTTCAGAGCCGAATCACCCTACGTTCCCGTTCCGCTCA
>JBEKTR010000277.1:0-4882 GCA_049515835.1 Terriglobales bacterium | reverse complement strand
CCGAAATAGATTGTGAATCAGTGTCTCCCGGTCGAGCGCGTAGGCGATGGCTTGCCGCGTGCGGGCGTCTTTTAAGATGGGATCGCGCAAGTTAAAACCCACATAGGCGACCACCGTTCCGGGTGCGCGCAGAATCTGCAAGCGGCTTTCCCGCGCAAGAACGGGCAGGGCGTCATAGCCAATCGAATTTACGGCGACATCGGCGCTGCCTTTTCGCAATTCGAGGGCCCGCGTCGTGGCATCGGGCACAACCATAAATCGGACTCTCGGGACGCGCGGTGCAGTGCCCCAGTAATGTTCGTTGCGCTCGAGGATTACTTCTTTGTCAGGTTCGGCGCTGATAAAGCGGAACGGCCCCGATCCGATGGGATGAGCATTGAAATCTTGCCCACTACCGTCCGGCACAATGCCAATCGCGCCTTCAGAAAGATTCCACAACAGGGAAGTGTCGGGCTGCTTTAAGTGAAAGACCACGGTGAGATCATCGGGCGCATCAATGTGATCGACAAAGCGATAGGTAGCACCTTTCGTGCTTCGTACGTTGCCTTGCAGCAAAGAATCAAAAGTCCATTTCACATCGCGCGAAGTCAGCCTGCGCCCATCATGGAACGTCACTCCCGGGTGTAAATGAAAAATATAAGTCAGTGGATCAGGGGTTTCCCATTTATCGGCCAGTCCTGGCTGAACGTTCAAATGCTCATCGTGCGTGAGCAAGGCGTCGAAAATGAGCTCGTCGATTCTCTCCGATTGCCCGTCGAGTCCCACGCGGGGATCGAGATTGGCCGGACTGCTCTCGATCATCATCACAAGCGCATTCGGATCGGACGACCGCGCACAGGAAAGAGTTGAGCCGAGAAGAGCGATCACTAGCGTCAAAACCAGCCGAGTGCGCTTTTTATGCATAACAAATCTTCCCGAGAATGGCAGGACGTTTTGCGCCCGTAGCAGAAGGAATATTCGACGCACGGTGGTGCCAAGTCTGATATGCCAGGACCGCAAATGCAATGGCTTCCTTGGCTTCCGAAGGGATGCCGAATTCGTCGGAAAGACGAATCTCCAGGCCAAGCGGCCGGACTCGATTGGCCAGCATTGCCATGAGCGCGGGGTTCGCCGTGCCACCGCCCGAAACCACGAGCTCCGCAAATCTCACATTCCCGGATTGCGCATTCTTCGATTGGCCAGCCTTGGCTAAAACATATCTCTCAATGGCATGCGCGATGGAAGCAGCGGTCAGGGCTGTGGCCGTGGCAACGATGTCCTGTTTTTTGGCGCGCCCGCAAAGGCGTCGAAATGCGGCAACGAATTCGCGCCCGAACTCTTCCCGTCCTGCGGTCTTAGGGGGCTTGCGGCGAAAGTAGGTCTGCTTCAGCAGATCCCGCACGACGCGGTCACTCACCCGCCCCGACGCGGCAATTTTGCCATCGCGATCGCAAGACTTGCCGAATAAGCGCTCGGTGAGCGCATCCATCACCATGTTGCCGGGTCCGGTATCAAAAGCGAAGACCTGTTCCGGAGCCGCATTGGCCGGTATTGCCGTAAGGTTGGCGATGCCGCCGATATTTTGCACGATGCGACCGATGTTTTGGTCGCGGTAAATAAGATAGTCGAGGAATGGCACCAGCGGCGCGCCTTTGCCGGAGGCCGCGATGTCGGCGGGACGAAAATCGCATACCACTGGCGCGCCAGTACGCGCAGCGATAATGGATCCTTCGCCGGTTTGCCAGGTTGCAGCGACTCGCCTGGTCAGGAACTTTGCCGATTCCGCTTGATGATAGAGCGTTTGTCCATGGCAGCCGATGAGCTCAGCTTTCGTATTGAATTTCCTCTGCGCACCGAGTACGGCGTCTGCATACAGCTCGCCCAATAGAAAATTTAAACGCGCAAGATCGGCTACGCTTGCGTGCCTCGCATTCATGGCCTTGAGGATTGCCTGTCGCACCATATTTGGATAACTGACCTCCAGACTTCCCAGGAGGGCCAAGGACAGCGATGTTTCACTATCAGAAATGATGCGTACGAGAGCAACGTTGATTCCGTCCGCGGAAGTGCCGCTCATGACTCCGGCGACGATCATGCGGAAGCCCGCATGTTCTGCCGCCGAATGCTGGCAAGCCTTACTTGCTCCGAGAATTCCGAGAGCCGACGTTTGAGTGTTTGCACCTCGGCGTCGGAAATCGGCGCCATCCGATGCCGGATCGTGACAGATCTTCGCCGAAATGTCGCGATCTTCGCAGCCGACTCACGCATCCTACGGGCAAAGCGGGTGTCTCGTTGGGCTACAGCGATGAGATGCTCGTAGGATCGCGTGACATATTCTTCCTTATGGCAAATGAGGCAGAGCTCCCCGCCGGCAAGAATGAACTGCTCGGCTGCCCGTTCGATCGGCGCAGCCTTCAACACACCACCCATTTCCAAGTCATCCGAGACAATCAGACCGCGGTAGCCAACTTTTTTGCGCAGGACTTCAGAGATCCATTTGCTTGAAAGCGAAGCGGGCGCGGCATCTTTTGTTACTTGTGGATAGATTGCATGTCCTATCAAAACCATGGGAGCATCGCGACGCAGCGCGCGATAGGGGTAGATATCTTCTTCCCACAGTTTCTTGAGCGACTTGTTTACCCTCGGCAGGTCTTCGTGGGTGTCGAGATTTGCTTCTCCCAAGCCAGGGAAGTGCTTGATACAACCGATGACGCTGGCTGACTTAAGTCCTGCCAGAAATTCGCGAGCGTAGATGACGACTTGTTTGGGATCGGAAGAAACCGCGCGTGAACTCATCACCGTGCGGGAAGCTTGGAGCGCCAAATCAACGACGGGCGCGAAGTCGGTGTTAAATCCCAATGCCCGGCAGCATTGACCAATCAGTTTTCCATGTTTGCGAAACAATGAGCGGCGGCCGGTTGCAAACACGTCAGCGGCGGAGGGAGTTCGTCCAAAGACTTCGCGAAAGCGATCCACGCGACCGCCTTCCAGGTCCACACAGGTAAACAAGGGCGTTGGAACGCAGGCTTGGCAGTCTTTGAGCAACTTGGATGTCTGTGCGGCGCCGACGATGTTGCGCGCAAACAAAATCACACCTGCCGGCTGAATGCGCGTCAACAGCGAAGCAAGCGCTGGCGACATTTCAGTGCCGTCGAAACCGATGACGAGCAATTGCCCCACCTGCTTCGGCAGATCGCTTCCTTTGGTGCTTTTCTTCTCCTTTTTCAACGGGCTCCTAATCGATTTGCTTTTTCAGCTCAGCCAACAGATTTAAGGCTTCGAGCGGTGTCAGGCGATTCAGATCCACTTCGCGCAGTTTTTCTACGACCGGTTGCGACAGCGGAGTAAAGATTGTCAGCTGTGTCGAGCGCGGACGGCTCATCTCGCCGGAAGCGAGATCATCGGTGACGCGAATTTCGGCGTTCTCGTGCTCGGCCAGCACTTCG
Organism: Terriglobales bacterium; assembly: GCA_049515835.1. GTDB lineage: Bacteria > Acidobacteriota > Terriglobia > Terriglobales > Acidobacteriaceae > JAJPHW01. The sequence continues at coordinate 1,457 of JBEKTR010000277.1, read as the reverse complement.
CGGGCGCGCTCAATCACCTCATGGGGCAAGCCAGCCAGCTTGGCCACTTCAATGCCATAACTGCGGTCGGCCGCGCCGGGCTCGACTCTGCGCAAGAATACGATGCCTCCACCGGTTTCCTTTACTGAAACGTGGTAGTTCTTCACCCCAGAGAGCCGTTCGGCGAGTTCTGTCAACTCAAAATAGTGCGTAGCGAAAAGCGTCTTGGCTCGAGTGCGCGCGTGGATGTACTCAACCGCGGCCCAGGCGATGGCCAAGCCGTCGTAAGTGGATGTGCCGCGGCCGACTTCATCGAGAAGAACGAGTGAGCGCGGCGTAGCCGTGTGCAAGATCGCTGCCGTTTCTGTCATCTCAACCATGAAGGTGGAACGTCCACGGGCGAGGTTGTCGCTGGCTCCGATCCGCGTGAACACTCGATCGGTAATGCCGAGGCGCGCTGAGCGGGCAGGCACGAACGATCCCATTTGCGCGAGAATCGCAATCAGCGCGGTCTGCCGCAAATAAGTGGATTTTCCGCCCATATTTGGGCCCGTCAAAATCAGCACTGCGTGTGTGGTCGCATTTAGGTATAAGTCATTGGGCACGAAGCGATCGGTGCCGCCTGACATTTCTTGCATTTCGATGACAGGATGCCGGCCCTCAATAATTTCGATGTCGCTGCCGCCGTCAAACTGCGGACGGCAATAATTCCCTCGAGCCGCGAGGTGAGCGAGTCCTGCGAGCGTATCTACTTCGGCCAGAGCCAGCGCGGTCTGCCGGATGCGTTTCGCTTCCGCGGCGATGGCCGAGCGCAATTCGGCGAATAGACGGCGTTCAATCTCAACAATTTTTTCCTCCGCATCGAGAATCTTCGCTTCGTACTCTTTTAGCTCCGGCGTAGTGAAACGCTCCGCATTGACGAGGGTTTGCTTGCGCTCATACTCCGCGGGCACCAGATGAAGATTTGGCTTTGAAACCTCAATGTAGTACCCGAAGATCGAATTAAATTTCACTTTTAACGAGGTGATGCCGCTTCGCTCCCGCTCGCGCTGCTCAATCTGAGCGACGAATTGCTTGCCGTTGCGGCTGAGATTGCGGAGTTCATCCAGTTCGATGTGAACACCGCCTTGGATGACGCCGCCCTCGCTCAACGAAATCGGTGGCTCAGGCACGAGCGTCTTTTCGATTCGTTCGCGCAAATCGGTGAGGGGATCGACCAATCCATGCAGAGTGATTAATCGTTCTACCGGCAACTTTTGGAGGGCGCTACGCACAGCGGGAATTTTCCCCAGCGATGCCGCCAATGCGAGTATGTCACGCGGATTCGCAGTTTCCAGAGTGACGCGGCTGAGCAATCGCTCCAGATCAAGAATTCCATCGAGCGCCCGCCGCAGCTCTTCGCACGCGATCGTGCTCTTCACTTGGGCTTCGACGGCATCGAGCCGGGCGTTGATCTCAGCCGCGTCAATCGAAGGACG
>JBEKTR010000276.1:0-4889 GCA_049515835.1 Terriglobales bacterium | reverse complement strand
TCCATGTAGCAAGGTGAGCAGAACTACTGCCAGCCAGCTAACGCGGTTGTTTGGGGCTGGAAGAACGCTCGCGGCAAGAAACAAATGCCACATGGCAACGATCCAATGTGCAACAACAATTAATAGGGTGAGCGTCCGTAGCTTTGTCATGGGTTGGTAGTCTCTCCTGATGGAGTTTGTCCCCGTTCTGCGTTAAATTCTACACCCGGTTTCTGGCTGGGTTCAGGATTTCGCAGAGTCGCTCATAGAACTGATGTTGTCTCTCAGACGAAGAGCCGATCCTGAACCTGCACAAGCTCCACGGGCTTCGAGCATTCTTCGTCATCATTCACCACGCTATTGATCCGCGTGCTCACGGGGTAGCACCGCATGAGTCGAGCATCGCAGGGTCTCAACAAGTCGGACGCCGCCTCCACATTTTGCATTCCGGGGTCGAGCCACAATTCGTAGGCATCTGGACCAAGGATGACAGGCATTCGGTCGCGGACTGGTGCGGTCACGGCGTTCGGGGTCGTCGTGAGAATGGAGCAGGTCTTCACCCATTCGCCGCTTGGGTTTTTCCACCGCTCCCAGAGTCCCGCGAATGCGAAAAGCTCGCCATGGTTGACTTCAAAGCAGAATGGCTGTTTGGCTTTCCCCGTCCGCTGCCACTCGTAAAAGCCGTCAGCAGGAATCAGGCACCTGCGAGATTTCAATGCATCTCGGAACGCGGGCTTCGTGGAGGCTGTTTCCGACCGCGCATTGATCATATGGGCGGCACCAGAGGCATCTTTTGCCCAAGAGGGAATCAATCCCCAGCGCATCAGGGACAATTCGCGGAAGGGTACCTTGGGATTCTGACGGATGACGAGGACGGGCTGGGTGGGGGCTATGTTGTATCGAGGAGCCCAATCGGGTTCGTCGGAGGCGCAGTCGAAATATTCTTCGACCACCTGTTTCCGTCGCGAGAGTCGGTAGCGACCGCACACAGGGAGATTATTGCAGATGGGATTAAAATAATGTCGTAGTCGGCGGGAAAGTGTTTTAGTTCAGACATTCGCGATGATTCCCCACGCTTCCAGCAAATCTTGGGGAACATACTTGCTGTCCTTGTGCTTTCGTGCCCATTCCCTCAGCGGAATCGAACTCTGATATTCCTTTTCTGTCAGCTTCAATCGCCGCGCCACCTCCTCAAACGAAGTGGCCATAATGGGGATGTCCCCACTCGGCTTGCCCCAATTCGAATTGCCCTTGACTCGCAATTTCTTCACCTCATGGACATCCTAAGCTAACGAGAGACGTGTTCAAGAGGACGAAAGTCACCTGCGCCCTCAAAACGAAAACGACCCAAGGGCGTCATGGTCAGCCTGCTTTCCGGCACTTGGTGCTGGAAATGGCTCCTTCGCGCATCTGGCGGCACACTGATGGTACGTGAAGTTCACACCACACGGCTTCCAAGAGAAGCTCATGTACTTGAAGAATTCCTCGATCCACGAATCGTGAGCTTGCGTTCGATCATCGAAAATTGGGACCAGAGTCTTAAGCAAAAGGTGGTCATGTCAGTGGATCGTATCCGTACAGACGTACTCGACATCGCTTTCGAGCAGGGCGGCGCATCGGACGGTATTCCCGTATTTTTATTACATGGTTGGCCGGATGCGCCGTGCGGCTGGAACGCGGTGGCGGAGCATTTGCAAACGGCGGGCTATCGCACAATTGCCCCCTATCTTCGAGGTTCGAGCCCGACTGAATTTCTTTCTACGGAGACACCACGGGTCGGTTCCGGTGTGGCGCTGGCGCAGGATGCAATTGATCTCGCAGACCGTCTGGGTCTGAAGCAGTTTGCAGTTGTTGGACATGATTGGGGCGCTCGTGCGGTATACATTCTAGCCGCGCTTTTTCCAGAGCGGATTAAGGCGATAGCAGCTTTGGCGCTCGGCTACCAACCTCGCGGCATCTTCGAGATTCCTTCTTTCGAACAGTCGAGAAGGTTCTGGTATCAGTGGTTCTTGTGTACGAAGGGGGGAGCCGAAAAAGTGCGGGAAGACCCTGTGGGGTTCGCTCGCATTCAGTGGGAGACGTGGAGTCCACCCGGTTGGTTCAATGACGCGGAGTTCGAGCGAGCGTCCGAAAGCTTCGCCTCAACCGATTGGGTTGCCATAACCCTGAATGCCTACCGCTCCCGCTGGCGACAAGACGAGGCGTCGGATTTACGGTATAACGTTCTTCGGCAACGCCTGAGCAAGGTCGAATCTTTGACGACGCCGACGCTCATGATTCAGGGGTTGTCTGATTTCTGTGATCCCCCAAGCGAATCAAAAGGTCTGGAAGCGTTCTTCACGGGGAGTTATGAACGAATAGAGTTGGAAGGCGTGGGTCACTTTCCCCATCGCGAAGCACCGAAGCTGGTTGCAAAGGCAGTACTTCACCATCTCCATGATTGTGCGAAGTTCTAGATACATTCTCCGGACTCCGCGAAATTCGGTACCGCCCGCACGATGGGGAGATTATGGCAGATCGCTTAGCGTCACGATTATGGGGGTGTGGTCGGATGGCTTTTCCTGCGCTCGCGGCCCCTTGTCGATCTCGCAGCTTTCGAGCCGATTTGCCAGCGCTGGGGATAATAAAAAGTGATCGATTCGTATGCCTCGATTGTTTTGGAACGCCTGCCGAAAGTAATCCCAAAACGTGAAGTGTCCAGTTTCGCCCACGTGCAACGACCTGAACGCATCCGTATAACCCATACCCAGCATCGCACGATATCGGGCTCGCGGCTCCGGCTGAAATAAAGCATCGTGCTCCCACGATGAAGGCTTATGGCAGTCGATGTCCTCAGGGATCACGTTGAAGTCGCCGCCTATTAGCGTCGGCAGCAGCACATCGTCCTCCTGCTTCCATCTCATCATTTGCTGCGTCAGGCGATCCATCCACGCCAACTTGTACTCGAACTTGTCGCTCCCAACCGGATTGCCATTGGGAGTGTAAATATTGACGATGCGAATGCCCTTGATGATTACTTCCAAGAACCGCGCATGGCTGTCTGTATTGTCTCCGACGAGAGCCTTGGCAATCGTCTTCATCGGATGTCGCGACAGAATCGCGACCCCGTTATAGGCCTTCTGCGTCACCGCAACGCTCTCATAGCTGAGCGACTTGAAGGTTTCGGACGGAAATTCCGTGCCCTTCAATTCTTGTAGCAGCAACACATCCGGTTCGCGAGCTTTTAGCCATGTCGTGACATGGGTCAGCCGAGAGCGAACCGAATTCAAATTCCAGCTAGCGACCTTAAACATCACTCCCCATTTCTGACCTCATTGTGCCATGAGAGTCCAGACCGTTCCATCGCGACATTTATACAAGACAAGGGAAGCAGAACCCGCCGCCAAGCTGTCTCCCGCATACAATGACGCCATGAAAGACCTCAGGGATCGAGTGGCTCTTGTCACTGGCGGCAGCCGGGGAATCGGAGCCGCAGTCGCCATCGCGTTATCTGGTGCTGGTGCCAATGTGGCTGTGAACTTCCGTGAGCGTGCCGACGCCGCGAACGCGGTGTGTGCGGAAATCACGCAGATGGGAAGGAAGGCAATCGCGATTCAAGCCGACGTGTCAGTCTCAGACGACGTGAGGCGCATGGTCGCAATGGTCGAAGCACAACTTGGCGGCATCGACATCCTCGTCAACAACGCGGCTATCGCTCATCCGCGCAAATTGGAAGAGATCACGGAAACGGAATGGGACGAAGTGCTCACGATCAACCTGAAGTCGGTGTTCTTGGTGACGCAGGCTGTGATCGGTGGAATGCAGCGAAGAAAATGGGGACGCATCATCAACCTCTCCTCAGTCGCAGCACAGACGGGCGGGGCAGTGGGGGCGCATTACGCCGCGTCCAAGGCGGGAATCATAGGGCTGACGCACTCCTGTGCCTCCTCATTTGTTAAAGACGGGATCACCGTGAACGCCATTGCTCCCGCGCTGGTCGAGACGGATATGGTGGCCAGCAACCCCAACGCGAGCCCGGCTCTGATTCCGATGGGGCATTTCGGTTCGGTTGACGACGTAGCTTCGGTAGCGGTGATGCTGGCGACGAACGACTACATGACCGGACAAACGGTTTCGGTGAATGGCGGATGGTATATGAGCTAGTTACAACTCTGCCGAATGGTCGCCGTCCCGTTTGACGATTGCCACGCTCATGTCGGATATTGAGACGGAATGGACGCTGAACGCATCATTGACGACATCGAGCAGCTACAGGAGATGTTCGAAGCGCCAGATATTAGGCCACTCAGTGCAAGCGACATCTCTGCTGCCAATCGCAGGCACGACGAAATGCTCGCGCATAGCCCGTGGTTTCAGCTTTGGCAGCGGTATGGCGTCTGTTGCCGGACCGAGTCGCCAGTGGTTCAACTGGGCGACGTGGACTAACCCCCCTGCGAATGGACGTGAGGAGTGGCGAAAAAGAAAGCTAGTCCTCCGCACCAATTCATCCACACATACGGTTGATGTCGCGATTCTCAATGACAGGTTTGGGAAAACCTCGCTTCGTTATGCTCAGCATGGCGCGACCTACGCATTCAGTCGTCGTCACGTAGTTCGGGAAGAGCATCTTCCACAACGGATAAAGGGGCCTCATCAAAGCGTAAGCCACCCCATACCATGCCTTCTTCGTGCGAATTCCATGAAGGAGCTGAACGTAGCCGGGGCGAAACAGGAATACCGCTTTAAATCGCATCTGCAAGAGTGCGTTTTCTGTCCTGCCTTTTACCCGCGCCCACATTAATCTGCTGTGCTCCGTGCTATCGGTTCCTGCACCAGACACGTAGATGAAGGTCATCGTCGGGTTGAGCTTCGCTAAGGTTTTAGCCACGGAGAGCGTCAGATCGTATGTCACGCGCCGATATTCCTCTTCC
>JBEKTR010000275.1:0-5341 GCA_049515835.1 Terriglobales bacterium | reverse complement strand
CGGCGGCATACTGTTCGTCAAGCGCACAGGCTTGGGTTTCGATAATTAACTTGCCACCCTTCGGCATGGCATCGCGGGCATTGACGGCGAGGTTCATCACTACTTGTTCAAGCTGGCCGGGATCAGCGAGAACCCGGCCGATTTCGTCAGAAAAATTCGTGACCAGTTCGATGTCTTCCCCGATCAAGATACGTAGCATCTTCACCATGTTCCGCACGGATTGATTGGGATCGAGCACCTGGGGCTCAAGCACTTGCTTGCGGCTAAATGCCAGGAGCTGTCGGGTCAATGCGCTGGCGCGATCACCCGCATTCTTGATTTCTTCAATGTGGCCGCGCGCCTCCGGCGTCGCGGTATCCAGCAGCAGATCGCTATAGCCTTTAATGATCATGACCAGATTATTGAAATCGTGGGCCACGCCGCCCGCCAACCGCCCTACCGCTTCTAAACGAGCTGAGCGCAACAGAGTTTCACGCGATTGGCGCAAGCTATTCCGCATTTCGTCAAAAGCGCGCGTCAGCTCTGCGACTTCATCCGTGCCTTGCACCGGAATCTGGAACTCGAAATCGCCTTGTTTCAGGCGTTGTGTGCCCGAGACCAAACGCTCCAGCGGCCTCGTAATCTGGCGCGAGATGACAAACGCCAGCGACGCTCCCGCAATCACGGCGAATACGCCAAGTATCGCCAAGGCGCGATGCAAAGACCGTAAGAAGACCGTCGCCTGATCAAACGACTCCAAACAATACAACCGGACCGGATGGTCTCCAGCAAGTTCGACGTAGTTTGCCAGATAGCGTTCGCCGCCAAGGTCGAGATCGCGAATCGCTCCCGGCGCCCAAGTTGGATCTCGCGTAGAGGACGGAAAATCACGAGTGACGGCGGGTTGTAAAGAACTGAGCCACAAATTGCCGTGGCGCTCAATCGCAAACTCGGCCTTCCCGAACGCCATGTTACGGAGAAGAGATTGCGCTGTCAGATCCGTACCCAGTGCGATTCTTCCGAGCACCCGCTTTTCCGAACCCGCTCCCGCAACGATCGGAACGAAACTTACATCGTAGAGGTGGCCGCCGGTGAACCACCAATCCTGCTCGCCACGCGAGACTTCCATCAAGCCTTCAAGAGCCGCCATTTGAGCACCAGCGGTTGATTGCGACGCTAACACTTTGCCTTCGGCATCTTCGAGAATCAGCAAATCAGCGCCGGTGGATTTAAGGAAGGGCTCAGAACCATCTTGCACGGTCGGCGGATCGTCAGTAGACATCAGTGCTATGAGGCTGGGCTGGTCGGCGATCATGGCTGCGCTTTTTTCGGTCTGTTCACGGCGCAGCCGCACAAAATCCGAGCTCACAACCGATTCGGCCCGCAGGACGGAAACCAGGTCTTCGTGGACGTGCTCCAGCATTCGCGCGTGCACGATGATGATCAGGGCAGCCGTGAGAAAGCACACGACTCCAAGAATGGACACAAGTAGCTTGGTCCGCAGGTGATGGAATTGGACTTGTGGCACTGCCCATCAAGCTTATGAAATCCTCATGGGCTCGACCAGACACGCAGGTAACCGCAAGGGCGTATCTTCGGTCATGTGCCTTAGGTCACCAGAATCGACGCAGAATCGCAGATCGCTGGTCAAGGAAAAGGAGAAATTTGGTCGGGGCGATAGGATTTGAACCTACGACCCCCTGCGCCCAAGGCAGGTGCGCTACCAGGCTGCGCTACGCCCCGACATTCACTGGTTTCTTGATTTTAAACCCTTGCACGGCCGCGCACCAATGGCAATGCGGAATTCGCAATTGGCGGGGTTTGAGAAAGCGGCGAGGTAGTGCCTCGCCGCCGCGTATTTAGGCGACCTTTGCAGCCGTTCCGCTCTTGAGAAACGCCAGCAAGTCGTTATTGATCTGTTCGTGATGGGTGGTCGGCATCCCGTGCGGAAACCCGGGATAGACTTTCAGGGTCGCGTTCTTCACAATCTTCGCTGACAGTAACCCCGAAGCAACAATCGGCACGATCTGATCGTCCTCCCCGTGCATGATCAGTGTGGGCACGTCGAATTTCTTCAGATCCTCGGTGAAGTCGGTTTCGGAGAAAGCCTTGATGCAGTCGTACCCGGCTTTCACGCCACCCATCATTCCCTGGAGCCACCATTTGTCCCGAATGCCTTCTGAAATCTGCGCCCCTGGGCGGTTGTAACCATAGAAGGGCAGCGTGATTTCCTTGTAGAACTGCGGCCGATTTTCGGCATATTGAGCCCTCAGATCGTCGAACACCGACAGCGGCAGCCCAGCCGGATTCTTTTCCGTTTTAAGCATCAGCGGCGGCACCGAACTGATGAGTACTGCCGTGGCCACGCGCTTCGAGCCATGCCGCCCAATGTAGCGGGCGACTTCGCCGCCACCGGTGGAGTGGCCTATATGAATGGCATTCTTCAAATCTAGCTTTTCCGTGAGTTGAGCCAGATCGTCCGCGTAGGTATCCATGTCATTGCCATCCCAGGTCTGAGTCGAGCGCCCGTGGCCGCGCCGGTCGTGGGCAATCACGCGATAACCTCGGTCTCCGAAAAACATCATCTGCGAGTCCCAATCGTCAGCAGTCAGAGGCCATCCGTGAGAAAACACGATGGGCTGCCCTTTGCCCCAATCTTTGTAGAAAATCTGTACCCCGTCTTTGGTGGTGATGTGCATGGTTTTCCTCCTTTGTTGGCTGAAACATCGGACTTAACGCCCACGCATTATATAGCGCATATCGTTGCAATGCGCGCGCTCATGTAGAATCTCCGTCGGCGCACTTTTGGCCTCTGCTCGTGCAAACGTGCCGCATTCTAGTTCGTCAAACTATGTTGAGGAGTTCATCCATATGCCACGTCAGCTAGCCGTATTTGTTCTGATTTCGTGCCTATTTTTTTGCGCCATTTCGTTGACTGCCCAAACTCCGGCTTCGCAGCCTCCGTTGTGGGCATCGAAGCCCGACAGCGCTGCATTCGAAAAAATTGAGAACGATCATCTCGCCGCCGCCGATAAGGCGCTTGCCGCGCTAATGGCCGTCAAGGAAAAACGCACCATCGAGAACACGCTTACTCTTTATGATCAGGCGATTCGCGAACTCAATTCGGCGGGTTATTTTGCCGGATTGATGCAGCAGGTGCATCCGGATTCTGCCTTCCGCGATCGCGCGACGGCGATGGTCAGTAAAGTTAGCGCTGCTTCGTCGGCATTGTCATTGAATCGCGATGTTTATAACGCGCTGGTAGCGCTAGATCTTTCGGGCACAGATGCTGCCACCCGTTATTATGTGCAACGTCAATTGCTCGAGTTCCGGCTCGCCGGCGTGGATAAAGACGACGCGACCCGCGCCCAACTGCAAAAGTTAAACGTGCAACTGACGGACGAACAATCCGCGTTCGATCGCAATATTTCCGACGATCAGAAGAGCACGCCTGCGGATCCTGCTGAACTGGACGGTTTGCCCCAGGACTACATCGCCGCCCACAAACCTGGCGCGGATGGCAAAGTGCAAATTACGACCAATTATCCTGACTTTATCCCTGCCATCACCTTCGCAAAGAGCGATGACCTGCGAAAACGGCTGATGCTCGCCTTCACCACCCGGGCCTATCCGAAAAATGGTGACGTGCTCATGAGCATGATGAAGACGCGATATGAAATTGCGCGCACGCTCGGTTTCGAATCATGGGCGGACTACAACGCCGCCGACAAAATGATCGCGAAGGGCAGCAACATTGCTGATTTCATTCAGCAGGTTTATGACGCATCGCATCCTCTTGCGGAGCGCGAGTTCGCGATGATTTTGAAAGAAAAACAGAAGGTCAATCCAGGGGCTACCACCATCGGAGATTATGAAAGCGGCTATTTTTCAGAGCAGCTTCGCCGTTCGCAATACGATTTCGACTCGCAGTCGGTACGGCCCTACTTTCCCTTTAATCAAGTGAAGCAGGGCATCCTCGACACAGCCGCCGATTTGTTTCATGTGACGTTTAAGCAAGAACCGAATGTCCCGTCGTGGGATCCCGCAGTAGAGACCTGGCTGGTTTACGACCACGACAAGGCAGTGGGACGAATTTATCTGGATTTACATCCCCGCCCAGGCAAGTTCAGTCATGCAGAGATGGTGCCAGTGCTGGATGGAATCAAGGGTAAGCAATTGCCCGAAGCCATTCTAGTGTGCAACTTCGCCGCGCCCTCCGCGACGGACCCCGGCCTCATGGAATATGGCGATGTGCAGACCTTCTTCCACGAGTTTGGGCATCTGATGCACCATATCCTCGGCGGCCAGCAGGAGTGGGCGGGCATTGCGGGCATCAGCATGGAGTCAGATTTTGTCGAAGCTCCCTCGCAAATGCTCGAAGAATGGATCCGGAGTCCCCAGGTGCTGGCGAAGTTCGCCAAGAATTACAAGACGGGCGAGCCGATTCCCGCCGAATTGGTGGCGCGCATGAACCGCGCATCGGCATTTGGGCGCGGCAATTGGGTTTCCCGCCAGAACAGCTTTACGGCGATCTCCTACAACCTTTACAAAGGGGACCCTGCGAAAATTGACCCCGACCAAGTTACCGATGAGGCCCAGCGCCAGTACGCGCTCTCGAAACCATTGCCCGGCGAACATTTCTGGGCATCCTTTGGCCATTTGGCGGGATACTCATCGGCTTACTACACATACCTCTGGGACAAAGTCATCGCCGAGGACTCTCGAGCCTGGCGGCTCGATGCCAGCGAACGACTTGGTGAAGAACTTCCTCGGACGTCCGCAAAACATGACGGCGCTGCAGAAGTGGATGGACGAGGAGTTTGCCGCGGGTCCGGCATCGACGAAAGCAGGAAATTAAGCGATTTATCCGGCGGAGGCGGTCAGGGCAGCGGTATCATTTGGCAGAGCACTTCATTTCGCAGTGTATTTCATTTCGCTAGGACCGCCTCTTCCTTTGTTACCGCCAGTCCGGCCTTTTTCCAGGCGTCAAAACCGCCCGCGACGTTGATGACGTTGCGAAATCCGGCACGTCGCAGCAAACTGCATGCAATCACGCTGCGATATCCGCCCTGGCAATGGACGGCCAAAGGAGCATCTCCGTCCACTTCAGGCGGCGAAACGCGGAAATTATCAAGCGGCCACCATTGCGCTTCGCCAATATGCCCCGCATGCCATTCTGATTCGCGGCGGACGTCAAGCACGGGAAGCTCCCGCAAGCGTTCCTTGAGTTCAGTCACAGAAATCTGAGGCAAAGTCTCCAAGACAAGGCCCGTGCGTATCCAGCCTTCTACCCCGTCTTGCAAAAATCCCGCCGGATGCTCGATACCGACCCGGGCCAAACGCAGCCGCGCTTCCGCGATCT
>JBEKTR010000274.1:0-4904 GCA_049515835.1 Terriglobales bacterium | reverse complement strand
CTTCTCGTATACCTACAGCCACTCGATTGACGACTCGTCCAGCCGCCAGGACGGAAACTTGGTCAACAGTTACGATCCTGCGCTGAATCGTGCCAGTTCCAACTTCGACCAACGCCATAACCTGAGTGTGAGCTATGTGTATGACCTTCCCTTCTTGCGCAACAACAACCTGAGCGGCAAACTGCTCGGCGGTTGGCAATACTCAGGCATCATGTCCTTCAGTACCGGCTCGCCATTCACGGTCACTTTCCCAGGGGACAACGCCGGCGTCGCCAACGGAGTCACGACTACGGCTGCCTACGCGGATATCGTTGGCGATCCTAATGCCGGTGGGCATGTCACGATTCCTGGCCAAGGCATTCAAATCTACAACCCTAACGCCTATGCCGCGCCGCGTGGATTGACCTTCGGCGACTCGGGTCGGAATTCACTGACGAATCCGAACCGCACCAACTTCGACATGGCGCTTTTTAAGACTTTTGCGATTAAGGAATCGATGCACTTCGAGTTTCGTGCTGAAGCCTTTAACGTTTTCAATCACACCGAGCTCGGATACATCAATGGTGACGGTGGCTCAGGCGCTTCCAACAGCGCCAACCTGAATTCGGGTACTTCGGGATTTGGAGGAACGAACTTCCTGCAAATTCTGTCTGCCCACAACGCACGCATTCTCCAACTGGGAGCGAAGTTTATCTTCTAAACCTTCCCAGTGTTCCTCCAAGGGTACCCCGTCACCGGCTTGAGACACCGGTGGCGGGCCTTTTTTACCTGGGAACTCAGCCGACAATCGCCGTCTGGCGCGCCGCTACTTTCGTTAATGCCTGATCGAGATCTTCGATCAAATCGTCCGCGTTTTCGATACCTATTGACAAACGAATGAGCTGATCGGTAACTCCCATCTTGGCGCGGTGTTCGGGTGAGACCATTCCGTGTGACGTAATCACAGGAAGCGTCACTAAAGAATCGACTCCACCTAGACTGGGAGCGAGGGTGAAGAGGGTAAGAGATTCAGCGACTCGCCGTGCGTCCTCGGTCGTGCCGTCCACTTCAAAACTCAACACGCCGCCTCCACCTTTTAATTGCTCCATCGCTAGCGCACGTTGCGGGTGCGACCTCAACAACGGGTAATGCACTTGGCGGACGCGATCATGTTTAGCCAGATATTCGGCAATCTTCAGCGCGTTGTCGTTCTGCCGCTCCATGCGCACGACTAAAGTCTTAATGCCACGGAGCAGAAGCCACGCGGCGTGAGGATCCATGGTGCCCCCGATGATGGTCCGCGTGGAGTGGATTTGTTCGATCAGGTCTTTTCTTCCGGCGGCAATGCCGCAAATCAAATCCGAGTGCCCGGCGAAGTATTTCGTTCCCGAGTGTAAAACCAGATCGATGCCAAACTCGGCGGGCTGTTGATTGACGGGCGTGGCAAACGTGCTGTCAATCATGGAAATTAATTTATGTTTTCTAGCGACCGCCGCCGCATGATGCAGATCCACCAACCGTAGCGTGGGATTCGTCGGGGATTCCAGATAGAGAATTCTCGTGTTGGGGCGAATGGCGCGTTCGCACTCTTTGAAATTGTTGGTCTCAAAAAATGTGGTTTCTACCCCCAATTTTGGCAGCCATGAGCTGAGAAACTTGACCGCGCCGCCGTAAATATCCTGTTGCGCGACGATATGTTCGCCAGCTTTCACCAGAGCGAGAATCGACGTCGTGATCGCCCCCATGCCTGAGGCGAAGAGCAATGCGCCGTCCGTGCCCTCGAGTTCCGCGACGGCGGTTTCTGCGGCCGTGCAGGTTGGGTTCCCATAGCGCGTGTAAAACATGTCGGTGGGAATGACGCGGACCTGCTCTTCGCAATTTGCCGCCTCAAAGGTGGCCGTCTGATAAATCGGGGTCGAGAGCGGTCCCGTTTTGTTTTCGAGGCTCGCTCCACCGCGTACTGCTTGGGTTTCCTGGTGATCCTTGCGCGATTTCATAGTGGTCATCCGCCTGAGACATTCGCCGTCATCGTACTATACGCATAGCGTACCGTCCGCACGCTGGCTCGGCAAGAATGATTTCATTGTAGCCGTCTGTTTCGGTGCTGATTCGATAGATGTCGAAGGGTGGATGCGTGCCGTTAGTGTCGCCAAGGTCAATACGCTTCGCTAAGATTAGATAGGATTGTTATTTCGACGGCTAAACGAGGAAGTCTGGATGCCGACTGAGCACAGGGACGGCCAACTATGAATCTCTACATGAGGATCGCTCTGTGCTTATCCTCTATTTCTTGCATAGCTTTTTCGCAAGCGCGCCCATTGCCCGGTTCTGATGTTCCGCAAATTTACCAGCGTCTCTTGCCTGAAATTGAAAAGATCCCGATTTTTGATCATCACGCACATCCCGGTTTTTACGACGATCCCGATGTGGACGCGATGGCATCGCCGCCCGGAGGGAGTTCCACCCTGCGCCAGCGTGACACGAATCCTGAGCTGGTGGCGGCGGCCAAGTCTCTATTCGGCTACCCTTATGACGATTTCTCACCTGAGCACGCGAAGTGGTTGTCTGCCAAGAAAACTGAACTCAGGAAGACATTAGGGCAAGCGTATTTTGACAATATCCTCGACAAGCTCAATGTCGAGCAAGGAGTTGCGAATCGGGCGATGATGGCTGATTACCTTGACCCCAGGAGATTTGTTTGGGTCTTTTTCGCCGATTCGTTTATGTGGCCGTTCAATAATACGAATGAGGCTGGGCGCAATCCGGACGAAGCCGTTTATATTCCCTTGCAGGAGAAAATGTTGCACCGCTGGATGGCGCAAGAAGGCGTTGTCAAACTGCCCGTGACTTTTGCCGATTACCTGGCCTTCATCACGCGCACGCTCGAAGACAATCAAAAGAAGGGTGGTATTGCCGAGAAGTTTGAAGTTTCTTATTTTCGTTCGCTCAAATTCGGCGATCCTTCGCGTGAAGACGCTGAAGCAATTTATCTAAAATACCTCGCCGGTAGTGTCCCAAGCAAAGCGGATTATCGTACGTTCCAGGATTACATCTTCCGATATTTAATTCGCGAAGGTGGTCGCCTGCTTCTTCCCGTGCACATCCACACCGCCGGCGGCATCGGCGATTATTTCAATATGACGGAAGGCAGCATTTTTAATCTGGAAAATATTCTTCGCGATCCACGCTATGCGAGCACGACGTTCGTCATGATTCATGGTGGCTATCCCTATGAACGGCAGGCGATATGGCTGGCTTCTGCGAAGAATGTCTATATGGATTCTTCCCTAATGGAAATGGTGATGTACCCTGCGGCCATGAAAGACTCCCTGAAGCAATGGCTTGAGACCTTCCCGGATAAGATCACTTTCGGCACCGACGCCTTCCCGTACAATGAAGTATTAGGCGCGGAAGAGAGCTACTGGCTGGGGGTTCAGACTACACGAACGGCTCTTGCGGCGGCTTTGGCTGAAATGATTTCGGAGGGCGAGATTAGCGAGGAGCAGGCGCTGCAACTTGCTCATGGTTTTTTGCACGACAACGCTGTCGCCCTCTACCGTGGACGGGTGCATTGAGTCGTAAACGATAGCTTCGTAGAGAAAAGAAAGATGCGAACCAAAAAGTCTAAGTCGCCCAAACGCCCGAAGCGCGTTGCCGTGCAATATCTTCGTAGGGCAAGATAGCACTGCGCATGACCACAGCTCCCTCTACCGCATCCCAGGTGCGCTGCATCGAATGCGGCACGACTTGCGATAGTCCAAATACGACTTTTCGCTGTCCGTCGTGCGGCGATCTCCTCGAAGTGGCCTACCCGGATCTACAAAGCCTCGTCAGTAGCTCCGCTGGAGGTGAGAGCCTTAAACAACTCTGGCTCTCGCGGCGTTCGTCGCAGCTTCCGCTTGATCAAAGCGGTGTGTGGCGCTTCCGTGAGGTATTGCCATCCATTGACCCAGTGCACGTTGTTACGCTGCGCGAGGGAAACACGCCGCTTTACGAAATGCCCCGCTGCGGACGTATCGCCGGCGTCAAGAATCTGTTCGCGAAACATCAAGGCATGAACCCCACGGGCTCTTTCAAAGATACTGGCATGACCACAGCTGCCTCCATGGCCCTTGCGGCGGGGTATCGCTGGGTCGCCTGTGCTTCAACGGGAAATACGTCTGCGTCGATGGCCGCCTACGCGGCTCGTGGCAACATACGCAGCTTGGTACTGATTCCGGAAGGCAAGATTTCAT
This sequence comes from Terriglobales bacterium, assembly GCA_049515835.1. Lineage (GTDB taxonomy): Bacteria > Acidobacteriota > Terriglobia > Terriglobales > Acidobacteriaceae > JAJPHW01. The sequence goes on along the minus strand of JBEKTR010000274.1, from coordinate 690 downwards.
GGAGCAAGCTGTCGCAATCGCTCGACTACGGCGCTGTTACTTGTCAGCTCAAGACTGACTTCGATGGGTGTGTGCGCGTCCTCCATGAGGTTGTCCAGAGAATGCGGGTTTACCTTCTCAACTCGGTCAATCCCTATCGCCTCGAGGGCCAAAAAACGGCGGCCATCGAACTTCTTGAGCAGACGAATTGGCAAGTGCCCGATCATGTCATCGTCCCCGGTGGCAATCTTGCTAATTCCTCCGCCTTGGGGAAGGCGTTTCAGGAGATGCGCGCGCTGCGTATGATTGCCACATTGCCGAAAATTTCGATCATTCAAGCTGAGGGTGCAAACCCTCTGGTTCGCACGATGCGCGAAAATAGAGGCCGCGAACTGGTCGGTGTTCAAGCCGAGACCCTTGCCACTGCAATTCGCATTGGACATCCCGCATCATGGAAAAAAGCGGTCCGTGTCCTGGAAGCGACAGGCGGGGCGGTTGAAGATGTGAGCGAAGCGGAAATAGCCCTCGCGAAAGCAGAAATCGGCGCTGAAGGTATCGGCTGCGAACCGGCATCCGCCGTTACGCTCGCAGGACTCAAGAAACTGAGCGCCTCCGGATTTGTGAAGTCCAACGAGTCAGTGGTTCTTGTACTGACTGGCCACTTGCTTAAAGATCCCGACTTTACGCTGGATTTTCATCGCGGAGAGTTGC
>JBEKTR010000273.1:0-4930 GCA_049515835.1 Terriglobales bacterium | reverse complement strand
AAGTCGACGAGTCGGTGGTCTCCGAAAAAGCAGCCGAAAAGATTGGGAATAATTGCCAGAAGGCGAATACCGGCCAAAGCAATAAGGCCAACCACTCGGTATTGTTGTGCGAGACAAAATACCAGGCGGCAGTTCCGAGGCCAAACGCCCCGCCGACACCGCCTGCCAACAGGAGTAGGCCAACCATGATGCGGGAGATCAGCTCGAGCTGACCGCGTGTTGTGCGTATTGCGTTCGCCAGCAGCTGCAAACGCAAAAATGCAATCGCGGTGACTTTTTCACTGGTCATTCCAGCCATGAGAGTTCCCGGCCTGTGTCTCGCATAGTTCCCACAACGCGTAGGAATATCTGTTCCAGGCTCAATTTGCCGCCGTCGCTGCCTACGCCGGCGCGCAGTTCATCCAGGGAGCCCTGCGCTACGAGGCGCCCCTGATCAATAATTGCGACATGGCTGCATAATCGTTCGACGATCTCGAGAACATGGGACGTCAAGAAAATCGTTGCCCCTTTTGCGATCATGCTTTGCAGCATCGATTTCAAGGTGCCCGCGGCAATCGCATCGACGCCTTCGAAGGGTTCGTCGAGAAATAGAACTTTGGGGTTGTGAATTACGGCAGCGGCCAGAGCCAGCTTCTTCTGCATGCCGTGGGAGTAGTCGGTGATGAGCTTGTTGGGTTGGTCCGCCAATCGCATAAAATCAAGCAATTCTTCGGCGCGGTTGCGCGTAGTTGTGCGATCGAGGCCATACATTCGGCCCACGAAATTCAAGTACTCCCATCCGGTGAGGCGAGTGAACAACGCCATGCCTTCGGGAACGACGCCGATCTGCCGTTTGACCTCGACCGTATTCTTCAGCAAATCCAGTCCTAGAACATGAATTGTGCCTGCGCTCGGAGCGAGTAAGCCGGTCAGCATCTTGATGGTGGTGGATTTGCCTGCGCCATTCGGCCCGAGAAATCCAAAAAACTGCCCTGACGACACGCGGAGATTTACATTCTCCACGGCGACAAGCTGGCCGAAACGGCGGCTAAGATTTTCCGTGGATACTGCCGGAACGTCCATAGATGCCCGACTCTAGCATGAGTGCTGGGCATCTTCCATATTTTCCTGAAAAGAACGTTAGCGAGATGCCAAGAGTTCAACGAAGAAATTTATTTCATTACACCGCGTTGGGCGATGCCGATGTTGTCACGGCTGGTGTTCTTCACCAGATACATCATTTCATCAGCCTGCCGGATAACGTCGTGTGGGGTTTTGGCGTCATGTGGATAAGTGGCGACGCCCATCGAAGCTCGTACGTTGATATTCAGACCTTCGTCTTTGCAGAACATGCTCGTGCGCAGGCTGTCGCGCAGCCGCTTGGCCACAACCAGCGCCTGGTCTTTGCCGGTTTGCGGAAGTAGAACGACAAACTCATCGCCTCCGTAGCGGAACGCGTAATCAATCAACCGCAATTGGGCTTTGACGAGATAGCCAATCTCCGATAGAAGCTTGCTGCCGATCAGGTGCCCGTGGGTGTCATTCACCTGCTTGAAGTGATCCAGATCAATGAACACAACGGTAAATTCGTAGTTGAATCGAGCCGAGCGATAAACTTCCGTTTCAAGGGTCTTATAAAGATGCCTGGCATTGTAGAGCCCCGTGCAGTCGTCAGTGATGGTCAGCTCTTGAATTCGCTCGACGGCGCGCGCGTTTTCGATGGCGATGGCGGCGTAGTCGCACAGCGACTGCAGAAAGAACGATTCCTGATCGCCGAAATGATTCATATCCACATTTACGAGCTGGATGACACCCAGGACACGGAGCCGCGATCTCAAGGGCACGCAGATGATAGATTGCGTCTCCAGCTTTGTCATCTCGTCAATCCGCTTGGCGAAGCGAGGATCTTTCAGTACATCGGGTACGACGACCTTCTCGCCATGTTTGGCGACATGGCCAGCAATCCCTTCGCCGACTTTAAGTCGAACATTTTTCAGGGCTTCCGAAGCGCTGCCGACGGCAATGGCGAAATAGAGTTCGTCGCGCTCTTCGTCGACCATCAATAAAGACCATGTGTCGGGGCGGAAATACTCCGCCATTTTCTCCATGATCGTCTGAAGAATAGAGTCGAGTTCCAGCGACGAGGTGAGCGTCTTGGCCACATCGTGGAAGATATTCAGCTCCAGATTTTGGCGGTTCAACCCCACCCCTGTGGCCTCATTCATGAAAAAGCTCACCCTTTTGCTGACGCGGAAGTAACCCGATTATAGGTTCCGGCGGTAAACCCGAGCAATGCACCTTGGTAACTATGCAGAATTAGACAGGAGAAGCTAGTTTACGCCCAGATTTTGTTTTTCTGGCAGGCGGAGGCTCACGGAGGTTGCCTTAGGTTTGGCCCAACTGGCGCAGTCGCGCCCAAGCGGTACGCAGAATGAATCTGTCGTCTTCGTCCGTGCTCAGTATCGCGAATGTCGCCGCAAATATCGCGTAAGCCGCCAAGATAGTACCCGCAATAATGACTAGTTGTGCGTGTGTGCCTCTTGTGAAAAATCTCAGGGCAATGATAAAGGCCACGGTGAGAAGACTTGCCGGGAACAACTGCAAATACCCCCGCATGGAAGGATGGATGGTTAGTGACCGTTCGACTTCGAATAAGCACCACAAGTTCGTCATGACGTTGGTCAAGGATGCTACGATCGCTGCGCCAACCAGGCCCCAAATAGGAATAAATACAAAATTCAGAAGTATGACCAGTGGCGTTAACCACATCTGGATACGAAGTAATCTGGACTCCTTACCGGTCATCAACAGGATCATTCCGACTGAACCCACGCCGCAATTTGCGAGTTCCCCGGCAACGACTATGGCCAACACGATCCAGCCTCGGCCAAAATCTGGCCCGAACAGCCTCATCAGAGGATACGAAAAAATCATCACGGAGAAAGCGAGAGGTATTGTGAGTGCCAGCGTCCATTTAGTAAGCGTGCGGTAAAGTCTGGAGAGCGTCGCACCGTCACCTTTAGCGTGCAATTCGGAAATCGTCGGCGTAAAAATCTGGTTCACCGATTGCAACGCGATCGATACAAAAGCTGACAATCCAAGGGCGAGGGCGTAAACACCGACATCGGTTGCCGTGGTGAAAATCCCCAGCGCAATACGGTCGCTTTGAGCTAGAAAGAAGGTTAGCGTCTGGCTGCCCAGCAGTGTCAATGCGTAGAATGCGATTTCGTTGCCGGTTTGCGCAGGAGGACGAGGAGCTGATGGGGTGGGCGCGGGAGTTAGCTTCCAGACAACGGCCGCCAATAATGCCAATACGAGAGAGGATGTGATTAATTGCCCCAGCAAATAGCCCCATAGACCGAAACCGAGTGCCAGAAAGATGACAACGCAGATGATGAGTAGAGGTGTGCCAATAAAATTGACGATGATTGTGCGTCGGGTTACATCCCGGTAGCCTGCGAGCACTTCACTAAGAAAACTGGTGAAAGCGCCCAGGAACATAAGGCCAACAAAAAAGCTCATGTACAGGGCGATTTCAGGCGTGTGATAAATTCGGTGCGCGACGAAGTTCTTCGTCGCCATAAGTACCACGCATGCGGCGATTTGCAATAACGCTAGAATTCCGGCGCCACGCCACAAGAACACGCGTAGCTTTTCGTATTGTTGAGTTGCCGAATAGGCAGCCACGAATCTGGTCGCTGTTTGCGGCAAGCCTCCTCCGGCAAAAACTCCAAGCAATCCAGTTGCCGTCATTCCGAGCGCGTAGATTCCAAGCGCTCGCGCCCCAAGACTTCGGGCAACATAGATTTTGAAAACATAGCTCGCGGCCGCAGTGAATATGGTGCCGGCAAAAAATATGGCGGATTGCCGCGAGATGCGCCCGACATGCGCGTGGAAACCGGCGTGGTCATCCGCATTTCCGGCTACAGGGAGTAAAGGTGTATCGGAATCCCGCATCTGAATTCAAGTTACACCAACTAGGGTGTGATTGGCGGTTCGGTTGAGCCCAGTGTGCTGGCAGAATTATCCTGTTCGGTGGGACGCCTAGATTAATGGGCCTATGTGGCGCGTATTTCGTAAGGCCGCATCATCTCATTATCGCCGTGTTCCAAAATGTGGCAATGCCATACATAGCGGCCCGCATATCCGTCGAAACGCACAATGATGCGAGTGACCATGCCGGCTTCCGCGCGGACAGTATCTTTCCAACCCAATTCATTTGCTTCCGGCGGCACGGGAGGCCCGGTGAACTTGAGTTCTCTCTTGCGAAGGTAATTGGCCACATAAAAATTCTGCCGGTCGAGAACCTGGAAACGGACGAGATGAAGATGGATAGGATGCGAATCGTCCGTGCCGTTGACCAAGCTCCAGATTTCTGTCGAGCCGAGCGCGGGATCTTCAGTGACCGGATCCGTCCAGCGTTTGCGGTTCAAAAGCATGATGGTGGGGTTATCTGCTGCGTCAACCGTTTCTTCTAACAACAACTCTCGCGTCTTCGTGGCTTCGGTTTCTGGCATTCGCATCACGGGCCGAAGCGTCTTCGGGATTGCCGCCGCTGAGACCGTCGCGCGGCTGGCGACACGAAACTGCATGAGACCCAAATTGTCGTTGTTGAGAACTATGTTTTCGTGGGGAGTCTTCGAAAAGTCCATGATTACGTCGGCGCGTTCGCCGGGTGCGAGCGTGAGCTGCGTAGCGGCGACCGGTGTCGACAACAGCCCTTGATCGGAGCCGATCTGCTGGAACTCCATCTGATTCGATAACTCGAGATGAAAAAAACGCCCATTCGCCGCGTTCAGTATCCGGAAACGATAAGGGCGACGTTCCACGTCTAGAAACGGCCAAATCCTCCCGTTGACGAGATAAGCATCCCCAAAGGCCTCGGGCACCCACGGAGCTTTGGGATCAGGCGAAACTGGATAAAGCAGTTGCCCATCTTGGTCCAGCTGGC
>JBEKTR010000272.1:0-4949 GCA_049515835.1 Terriglobales bacterium | reverse complement strand
CGAGTTGCCATTGTGACGCGTGCGCGTGGCCAACGTCAGGCGAGGCGCAGGATTTCGGAGAGGAGTCTGGTGAAGACGACTATGCGGACCTGCAATGGTCGAATCGCCTCCCGGCGCAACAAGCCCGCGAACATCAATGGGATAGACCGCGACATTGGCGTGATTGCACGCGTCGATGGTCGCCGTCAGTTCCGACTGATACTCTGGCGTCAAAGGAAAGCCTTCCGTCAGCATCACGACGGTTTTTCGTCCCGGCACATCGGCTAAACCCTTTGCCAAGTCGCGCAACGCCAGCATTACACTGCGAATGGCGAAATCGCTCTGCATACGGCTCAGCGAATCGCTCAAGTTCGGCATGCCGGAGGCGCCGGTCAGCGACGCAACTTGCACGGGAGGAGGAGCGTTCGGGGAAACGTGCGTACCCTGAATGCTGGCAACGACCTTCTTCAGTTGATCGGCGTCCGTCGTAAAATTTTGCGTGATATAAAGGCTGCCGCCGAATTCCGCAATGGCGATCCGGCGATTTGGACCGGCATTGGAGTCGATGAACTTGGCTGCGGCATCGCGAGCTTTGGCCTGACCTGCGAAATCCATGGTGGAATCGTCAAAGAACAGAACCATGTAGTGAGGCTTGGCCGCGGTCGCACCGCCATCTTCTTCGTAAGAAAAGCTGCTGATGGCTTGTTCTTTATTGTCTTCCCAGACCTTGAAGTCTTTGGCCGTCAGCCCGCGCATGTAATTGCCTTTTTTGTCGGTCACCACGGTGTCCACGAGGACTTCACGGGTTTCGACTTTGATGTTGGGCGTGGCCGGCGCGACTGGTTCCTGCTGGGCACCGGCGACGAAGCCGTGGACCGCCAAAATTGTAAGGACGAACGCTCCCGCAAAAGTACGATGCGACATTGCAAACCTCCCGATGCTCAATAAATTTCCGCAGCCGCATTTAGAGCCGATAGCCGGCCGTTCATCTCGCGGGCTACGACGCGCACAATGTATTGGCCGCTCTTCAGTTCGAACTCGGCCCTCATTGTAATTCCCTGCTGCAAGGTTTTAGACCAATTTTCATCTTTCAGATTCAGCGTGACGACTTTCTCGGTGCCTTGCAGAAAATTGCCATTTTTGTCAAAAACAGCCGAGGCAACTGTAATCTCGTCATTATGGCGGTCTCCAGTCTTTTCGAACTGGAGCCGGCTCGCATCCAAATGGCTCAGCACAATCAGCTTTGCTGCATTATTATCGGCTTTAAAAAATTGCGTGCCGATCGTCAGGGGTAAATCGTTGAGAGATTCCTGAGAATAGATTTCGTCTTCAATCTCGCGCTTGGCTTCGGTCGTGGCGTCTTCCGTCCCGTTGGGCGCGAAATACCCCGATCGGGCCTGCACACTAAGGTTTTTTCCACTTCGCAGGGTGACTTTGAGTACGTGGAAACTGCCATCGGTCTTCAAATGTTGGGGAACGAAACCCAATAAATACGAATACTCCGCTGCTTCCGCTATTCTGCGAAAAGCTTCGTCAAAATCGTTGCTATTTTGGATAAATGTCCCTCCCGTGCCATATGCGAAGGATGAGAGGATATTCGCGTCGTCGGCCGCTTCGTGCTGTTCGTATTGGAGTTTTTCAGCCGCAGGGTCAACGAGCGCCGTGGGGTCTTTAGGATCTGGATCGATCGCGATGCCTTCATGGCTGGCATCACCTCCTGGAATGAGGGCGTACAAACCACGCGCATCAATTGCGTTGATGACCACCTCAGAGCGTACCGCCTGATCGATAACGTCTGTGTATTGTTGCTCCATTTGAGGAGCGAGAAACCCCGGGGAAAGCAGAATGATCTTTCGCTCACCCGGCATTCTGGATATTCGCTTCAGCAAACTGTTCATCGCGTCCAACGAAGCCCGGCTCGCAATATCTCCCTTATTTAATTGCGCTTGGGCGGTCGAGGAAACCACTTGGGGCGCTAACTGGGCAGCATTGGGACCCATCTGAGAACAGGTGAGGTATTCCTGGACCGCAACTTTGGTGGCTTCCGCGTCGTGCTTATTAACGATCAGATCCGCCTGGAAATAACTAATGTCCGGGCAAGGATTGATCTGGTCAGCCGTGGGGGCGGGCCTCAAGCGAAGCAATGTCTCCTGCAATTTGGCAGGATCATCGCCGAAATCGAGCATGGTCTTGCCGGATGTGGTAAAAATCGCCGCCCTGTCGGTTGGGTGAAGTGTCTTGAAATGGCGGAGGGCAGCGTCCCGAACCGGAGCTAAGTTTCCAAAATCCATGTGCTGATCATCAAATACGTAGGCGATAAATCGGTTTGGCATCTCCGCTGGCTTAGCGGCGATGCCGGAGGATCCGGCGACTTCGTCGTTCCCTGTCGCTTTACTAGAAGTATCCGGCTTCAGAAGCGGCTCAACGGAAAAATGAGAAATGGTTTGCGGTTGTCCCTTATCGAAGACTTGAAAATCCTCTTCATGAAGGTCCGTTACCGTTTGACCTTTGGCATCGCGGACGACCACCCGGACCAGTACGAGCCGGGCGTTGACTTTGAAGCTCGGCATCTCATCCCGAGACTCGATTTCGGTTGCCCCATGATCTGCGGCGGATTGCACGGGCGCGGTAGACGCTATGGGCGATTGGGCCGACGCAACACGTAGAGTCGCTGGTGCCAATACGATGATCACCAGCATTAGGCAACGGAATGTTGACTGCTGATTCATTGCGGGATCTCCACCGCGCCGTTTTCGGCCGACATCTGACCGTCAGCGTCCCGGATAACGACGCGGACCAAGTACGTCCCGGGCTTGGTGTCAAAGTTCGTTTTCATGGTAATGCCGGAATTGAGTTTGGACGCCAACGTGTCATCTTTCAGGCGGAAAGTCACGGTCTTCTGATCGCCCTTGATGAAGGTGCCGTTATGGTCGAATAGGGCAGCGACCACGACCAATTCCTCGTTGTTACGGCCTTCCGCTTTACGGTAGTGCAACTGGCGGATATCCATGTGCGCGAGCACGGTCAGTTGAGCCTGAGCATCGCCGGTCTTAAAAAACTGGGTGTGCAATTGGAGGGGGACGTCGTGCATTTCTTCCTGCGAGAAAATCGCGTCCTGAATCTCCTGCTTGGCTTCTTCTTCCGGATTGACGAGATGCTTGGGCGCATAATACCCCCGCCGCGCTTGTACAGAGAGCTTTTGCGAGGGCTTGATGACGACTTTAAGGATATGGAACTTGCCATCGGGCTTGAGATTTTGCGGCGCGAAGCCAAGCAAATAGAAATACTCGGGCGTGGCGGCCGTACGCCGAAAACCTTCGTCGAGGTCGTTGCTGTTATGGAAAAAAATTCCACCCGTCGCGTCGGCAAACGACGCTAAGATGTCGGTATTGGCTAGGGCCTGTTGACTGTCAAAAGTCGAGAGATAAGCAGCTGGAGGTGGAAGAGTGGAAGGATCCACGCCGCTTACGACTCCTTGCGGCGTGTCGGGAGGGCCAGGCTTATCGGCATCGCCACCGGGGATGAGGGCATAGAGTCCGCGGGCGTCCAACGTGCTGATAATGACTTGGGACTTAAGCGCCTTGTCCACAATGTCATTAAACTCGTAATCCAGTTCGGGGATGATAAAGCCGGGCGAAATAAGAACGACCGACCGCGCTCCGGGCGTTTTGCCCAGTTCCTGAACAACACCTTTAAGCGTTCCCAGGGCGAGCCGGCTTTCAACTTCGCCGCGTTCCAAAGCCATGTGGGCCGCGTTCATGGCCTGCGTGTTGGCGGCGGAGATCGCGCCGGTGACCACACCATTGACTGCGGAATACGACCCATTGCAGCTTAATGCGTCATATGCGGCAATTTGCATGACTTGCGCGTCCTGCTTATTCACGATCAAGTCGGCCATGTAATAACTGATATCGGGACAATCCCTCCTCGTGCCCGAACCCGAGACCGGATTCGGCCGCAAGCGAAGTAATGCATCCTGCAATTTGGCGCGGTCGTCGCTGTAATCGAGCATGGTCTTGCCGGAGGTCGTGAAAACCGCCGCACGGTCCGTCGGGTGCAACGTGGCAAATTGCCGCTGGGCGGCATCTCGCACGCGCGCGAGGTCTCCAAATTGAAGATGGATATCGTCGAAGAGATAGGCGACGAAGCGTTCCGGCACCGCAGCAGGTTCTTTTATCTTCAGCGTTCCCGGATTCTCATCCGAGGTTTTTTGCTCCTCGGCCGCCTGCGCTCCGGGCCGCTCCACCGAAAAGTGGGTGATGACCTGGGCCTTGCCCTGATCGAAAACCTGGAAGTCCTCTTTGGTCAGATTGCCGACAGCGTTTCCTTTAGGGTCGCGCGCTACCACCCGCACCAGAACTTCCTTAACATTTACCTTGAATACGGGCGTAGATTCCTGCGATGACATCTCAGTGGAAGCGGACGGCGAGGCGGCAGTGGAAGGTGACGCACCGGGGGGCTGGGAATTCTGGGGCGCGGCCTGAGCATTCGCTAAATCGGCGGATAACAGTGCGGTAAATAGTGCGCCGAATAAAATCGAGCGGGCGCAACGCTTGGTCAGGGTAGACATGCCCTTATACATTGCGAATCTCCCGCTGGCCCAGGAAGGGGATCGTGGTCAGCGCGATGCGGTGAGAGCGTACGGCTAAACCGACCGCCCTCTCTATCGGCACAATCATAGCCCTTCGCCGTGTCTAACGCCAGAGGCGTGTCAAACTACGGCAGTAAATTCCGCAATCCCCTTGTGCTAGTATGGCGGGTTGTTTCGGGGGATCGGCATGTTCATACATGACGAGGCCATACAGCGCGAAACAGGAACGCCGTCATCTAAAGCCCAGAATGCAGGGCCCAGAACGAAGGTAAAGATGGTGGAAACTAAATGCTGAGGCTGGAATGAAAGACACGCTCGGAGTTCTACTCGCGGGAGGGGCCGGCGAGCGCCTCTTCCCGCTGACCCGCGATCGCGCCAA
>JBEKTR010000271.1:0-4973 GCA_049515835.1 Terriglobales bacterium | reverse complement strand
ACCCAATGCAATCGCTGATCACGGTGCTTCCCATCGCGGTGGCCAGTTTGGGGACGAAGTCGCGCACTTGATAAGTGTGTGGCATGAGTACGAGCTTTGGCTGTTTCGACGTTATGAATTGTTTCAGCCCGGCAGCGAAAGCATCGGGAGTGTACGGTTCAAGGGTTGCGGATTCGACGGCATACACTTTGGATACCTTCTTCCCAGCAAGTTCGTTGGCGAATGAACCCACGCTGGCACCCGCGACGGCGGCTTCGAGCGTCCATCCGGTTGCAGCGCCAATGGCTTGTCCAGCGGCAATCGTTTCGAGCGACGCGCGATTGAGTTTGCCTTCGCGCTGCTCGGCAATCACTAAAATTGTGTTAGGCATGCGGCCCCTCTTGGTCCAAACTCGAAGGACAGGTATTCCCCTGTACTTCTTCCACATCTTCGGCCGGCCAGATCTACTCGTACACGGTGCCGCGCAAGTGTAGTCCCACGCCGATAAGCGAGAACCCGACTACAGCTTCAACGGCGATCCACCACGTCCAAAGACTAGATCCATCGCGCAATCCAGGCATCAGAAACGTGAGCACAAGCATCAGGTCGATCCAGAGCAGCAACTTGCCGCAGGTGATCAGGCTCATGCCCGTGCACTTGCGCTCAAGAATGCCCTCTTCTTCCAACAAATCCATTCGCAGTCCTGACATACATAGTTAGATGTCCGTCAGGAAAATACGTGGCCTATAAGACGCGCAATTCGTTGCGCAGCTTCTCTACCAGTTTCTTCGCGATTTCTCCCGGTGTACCTTCAATAAATTCCGTGTTCTTCGTTTTTTGCGGGATATAAAGCCTTTCGATCTTCTGCAAATTGTCGCCGATCGCGGATTGCACTTCTGCCAAAGCGACTTTGCGCAAGGGCTTGTTTTTCGCGTTCTTGATGCCGATCAAAGTCGCGTAACGCAGCTTGTTGATGCCGGACTGAATCGTCAGCACAGCAGGCAGCGGAACATCGACATACTGAAAGAAGCCAGCTTCGAGTTCACGCTTTACTTTGATTCCCAAATCAGTCTTTTCAATTTGCATGATGATGGTGGCATGCGGCCAGCCCAAAAGTTCCGCGAGAATTACCCCGACTTGGGCATAACCGTAATCATCGGATTGCAACCCGGTAAAGATAAGATCGAACTGTTCATCTTTGATCGCGGCGGCGAAAGCGCGTGCCGTGTTGAAGGCATCGAGTCCAACGAACGCATTGTCTTCGAGATGTATGGCGCGATCGGCACCCTTGGCCAGCGCCTCGCGCAAAACCTGCTGTGCGCGAGCCGGGCCGGAAGTGATGACAACCACTTCGCCACCATGTTTCTCTTTCTGACGCAGCGCTTCTTCAAGCGCGTAGGCATCCGGCTCATTGACTTCGTAGGAAACGTCTTCGCGAATCCACGTGGCTGTCTCGTTCAATTTGAGCGGTGCGTCTTTCTGCGGCACCTGCTTCATGCACACCAGTATCTTCAAGCGGAACTCCTCGCAATGAGCAAACTAGGTAGTATAAACGAGCACTCGCGCCAATGGCACTTAGCCATCGGCAATTGGTGGCTGATATTCGTTGACCGAGAGGTGCTCGGTAAGGAGATTACGGTCCGCTAACTGCCAAATGCCAACTACTATTCGGTAAACACTACCGACTGCACGCCGGAAATCTCGAAGCGCTTGCGGCACCGCATGTTTTTGCAGGCTAGTTGGTCGTCTTTGCGGAGCATGTAGGATCGAGCTTTGGCGAAGCGGGCGCGGTCCCGTTCATCGGCTCGACCGCCGAGTTGCTTCTTTTTTGTCCGCACGATCCAAGTGATTTCGTAATCTCCGGGCTGCTGGCAATGCGGACAATTCAGCGAGGCCAGTTTCTTTTCCGTCCGTTCATCGAAAAATTCGCGTTCTTCCATAATTTGGCACGCTACGGGGTTCCTGAAATGCAATTTCTTGCATTATGGCAGCTTTAGCGCAGAGAAGCTATGGCAAGATGGAGAACTGACGAGCCCGAGACGTGCGCGGGAACCATGCCCAGGAAAAAGAAGCCCAAATCGTTTAGCGCGGTGAAAGCCGTGAAAGAGATGGCCCGCGAGCGGATTGGTGCGGTTCCGCGACCGCAAGTTTTGGGGAATCAGAAAAAGAAGAAAACGCAGCAACAGCGCAAGCCCACGCTCGATCAACTCTTGGGTGAGGAATAGCGCGGCTTAGGGGCAAATTCCATTATTGTTTCCGTCAACGACTTGAGCCGTGGCCACAATAGTGGTACCTGAAGTAGGATTACTTGGATCCGAGTAGTAGGTGGCAATGATCTCGCCGCTCCCGCAGGTATTGGTCCCGGTTGCCAGGCCAGTGCTGTTGATTGTCGCCACAGTCAGCGCGTTTGAGCTCCAAATGACGCTATTTGTGATGTCTTTCGTATCCGAAGGGTGAATGTAGTTGCCGATTGCTTTGAACTGAAGCTGGGCCCCGATGCCTTGGAACGTGACCGTCGTCGGGATGAGGGTAATGGAAGTGAGCTGCTGATCGCGCGCACACCCGGGGACGAACAGCGTGACCAACAAGAGCGCTATCACCCCGCAGAAACGAATTGCAATTCGAAGCATCGATTCACTACTCCTTTGCTGACTATTACTTGCAGCTAAATCTATGTGAAGATTCGGCAAAAGGCAAGCTATTCCGCTACCGCTTGGCGCACGACCCGTGAGAACTCGAGTACGTCTTCCTCAGTAGTGTCGAACGAGCACATCCACCGAACTACGGACTTTGATTCGTCCCAGACATAGAAGAAATAGCGTTCCTGGATCTTGGCGATCGCGCCCTCGGGTATCTGGGCGAAAACGCCGTTGGCTTGAACCTCATGCATGATTTTGATCTGGGGAATGCGGATGAGTTCCAGTTTGAGCAATCGGGCCATGTCATTGGCATGGCGGGCGTTTTGGAGCCACAAATCGTTTGTAAGCAGGGCCTCGAACTGGGCCGAGATAAATCGCATTTTTGACGCCAATTGCATGCCTTGTTTGCGCAGAAATGGCATGTCTTCTCCCTGTTTGGAGCCGAAAAAGAGTAATGCTTCTGCGCCCATGGCGCCGTTCTTGGTACCTCCGAACGACAAAACGTCTACACCGGCATCACGGGAAACCGCTCGCAGGCCTAAATTTAGCGATGCAGCAGCATTGGCGATGCGGGCTCCATCCATGTGAAGAAACATGCCCCGCTCGTGCGAAAAATCGGCGAGTGCGCGAATTTCGGCAGGCGTGTAAACCGTCCCAACCTCGGTAGACTGTGTAATGGAGATCACCCGTGGCTGAACATGGTGCTGGTCGCCGATACCGTGGTAGGCGTGCGAGACACTATCGACGGTTAGCTTGCCTTCCGGAGCGGGAATGGGCAGAAGTTTGCATCCAGTGAAGTTTTCGGGAGCGCCGCATTCGTCGGTGTAAATGTGCGCGGCTTCACTGCAAATAATTGCGTGATAAGAATTTGTGAGCGCTTTAAGGCTGAGGCAATTGGCAGCCGTGCCGTTGAAAACGATGTAAACGCCAATGTCTTCGCCGAAATGTTGGCGAAATTTTGTTTTTGCCGCTTCGGTATAAATGTCGTCGCCGTAACCGACGGTGTGGCCTTGGTTTACCTGCGAAATGGCCTGCAAAATGGCGGGATGAATGCCGGCGTTGTTATCGCTGGCGAAACTGCGCGCAGGTTTCGACATGCAAACCAATTTAGCAGAACAACCCGGAAACTATGAAGGTTGCTACTTCGAAGGCATCGACAACGCCGCTCCAACGACTTTGCCTGGATAATAAGCGCTATCGACCTGTTGGACGAAGGCAACGACTCGTAAATTTGCCGGATCGGTGCCGGGTGGAATCTTAATTTCGATGTCCTTCAAAAATTCTTTCCCTTTTTTTAAAGTTCCAATTTGCTGGAAATTTTGAACTACGGCAACGTGAGAAAGGCGATGTCCACCATTCTCTCCGCGCAAAACCTGGGACTCTGCATGGTTCAAAGCTAATACGACGTACACCGTCCCAGAGCCGCCGCTTGCTTCCACATGCGCCTTTAATTTGCCGGACGAATCTATGGTCGAAGAAAGCTTGACTGGAATGTTTTGCTGCGCCCGCGCTTTTTCGACACTTTCCTGCAAAGAATGGGTGTCGCTTCCCGTGAACTGCGATTCGCCGTCAACCACCATTTGAGGCGTAAAGACCGAGGCCAATTTGAACTGCTTCCCGTAAGCATTTTGCCTGTCCGTGATATCTTGCGAGGAAAACGGATCCTTCCATCCGTCGCTGTTCCAATAAGTGACATGTTCGCTGAGAACAATGAGTTGAGCGCCCGCGATTGGTTGTTTGCTGTCCAGTTCTTCCAGCAAGCGATCAGCAGGTGGACAACTCGAGCATCCTTCTGACGTAAAAAGCTCGACGAGCACGGGGGTTGGAGCACTCGCAGGCACATCTGCGGCAACCGCGAGTCCGCCCAAGAAACCGAAAATAAGAAAAGTTAGGGCCAACTTCATAAGTGAGAACCTCGTTTTTGATAGCGCAATCAGTCTAACCGTCACGAAGTTGGACTCGTTCGTTCCGAAAAAGTTACACGTCAAAGGGTGACGGAAGCCCCCGCCGAATTGCATGCTCTATATTTGATGGGATGCGTCCACTTCATCTCCTAGTTTTGTTGATGAGTTTCCCAGCCTCTGGCCAGGGCAGCAAACCCGCGGCATCGAATTTGGCAGCGCCGCGATTTGAAGATGTGGCGCAAAAGGCAGGTCTTACCGTATCTCATATTTCTTCAGTGGATAAGAAATATATCGTTGAATCCATGAGCGGCGGCGCGGGCCTGATCGATTGCGACGACGACGGCAAGCTCGACATCATTACCGTGAACGGTTCGACGATTGACCGTTACAAGCGAGGCGGTGACCCCATGATCACCCTCTATCATCAGGATGCAGATTTTCATTTTACGGA
>JBEKTR010000270.1:0-4993 GCA_049515835.1 Terriglobales bacterium | reverse complement strand
AGGTGAGCAATATCCACGAGCGCCGTGCCGCCATGCGCAGCCTGCAGGGCTAGGGCGAGATTGACCGCGATTGTGGTTGCACCGCTACCCCCCTTCGCGTTCACAACTGTAAATACCTTGCCCCGCGGGGATTCGTGGCCAGTCTTCTTCTGCGTGGCCGTATGGCGGACAAAAGCTTCCAGCAAGTCCGTGGTTGTGGTCGGGCGTTCCATGAACTCCCGTGCCCCGGCCCGCATGGCTCCCACAATGACTTGTGGCTGGTTCAGCGTTCCGATGGCAAAAAGCACGCTTTCAGGTACCTCATGCTGAAGCAGTTCCATGGTTCTAAGGGCCGGAATGGCATTGTCACTCGGTATGTCCACGATTACGATGTGGGGATTTGCGCCGTGAATGCGCCGGATCTGTGGGTCCGTGCCGTTGGCGGGATATGTGGGGCACGCATGGACCGTTCTGGCCACGTTCGTGCCGTCTACAAGGACTTGTAAGACAGCCCGCTGGTCAGCATCGCTCGCCACAACAACTACAGAGAGTTCAGGCATGTACCGTCAGGTTCCTTTAAAGCGCGAGCGCCCACTGTTACACTTCAGCAATTATTGCAAATATCCTACTTGGCGGCACCTGATGGCGTTGTCTTGTCGAACTTCTGCTTGTCGAGAAATGGTCGGGGGTACGCGGGGGGCGTGGACGGCTGACTATCCGGCTGAACCCGCTGCACCGTGCATAACACCATGAGTTCGGTCTTGCTTTTCTGGGCGCTTTTACTGCGGAAAAATGCACCGAGTACGGGAATGTCGCCGAGCCCCGGTATTTTGTTCATGACATCGGTGACGCGATTGTCCATCAGGCCTGCGATCACGAAGCTTTGGCCATCTTTAACTTCGAATTCAGTATCGGCCCGCCGTGTGCTGAGAGCTGGTACGGTAAACCCAGAAATGGTTAGTGCATTGGTGAAGTCCAGTGTGCTGACTTCCGGCTGCACCCGGAGATGAATGTCGCCATTCGGCATAATGAGTGGGGTAAACTTCAACCGCACCCCGAATTCCTTGAATGAAATCGTGACGGAGGTGAATCCGTTGCCTGGCTGCACGATCGGAAAGGGGAATTCGCCGCCCGCCAGGAAGCTGGCTTCCTTGCCGTTGACCGCGATCAAATTGGGCTCGGCCAGGATCTGAAGAATATTCTTGTTTTCCAGGTCGTTAATTACCGCACCCATGTGAATGTCTGGACGAAATAAGAATATGTTGAGCACATTACTGACAGTTTGATTCACAGCGAAAGGCGCCGTCTGTCCGACGGTGTCGGTAATCTGTTGAGGCCCGAATCCGCCGAACTGTCCAGTCGTTGTCGTGCCTATAGTATTCGTGATACCCGTCGAAAAGAGATTGATGCCGGCTGTCTTTAGCGCAGAGCGATCAACTTCTGCAAATTTCACTTGTAGAAGGACTTCCTGCGCTCCCACGGGACCAAAGGTCAACACGTTTACAACATTCTTCGTGTACGCCTCGGCCACCTGCCCGGCCTTCTTGGCGACATCTTCTGTGGTGACATGACCTGAGAGCACAATCGCCGATCGTGAGGCACTGACGTTAATTTGTTCGTCAGGGAATATCCGTTTTTCCTCTTCCGTAGCCGCGCTTACATCCACATCCACGCGTAAATCAAAACTCTGCGATCGTTCCAATTCATCCCAAATGAGAAGTGAGACTTCGCCAGGAGATCGACCATGTATGAGGATCTGGGTGGGCGTTACAACGATTGCGTCGGCCACTCCCGGATCTGTGACCGAAACCCGCTTCAATCGCTCCGTTGTATTGACAAGAAGAGACTTGCCCACCATCACTCGCAGTGGAGCAGAACCGGAAGGTTCAGACCGTTGGTCGCTAGCCGCGGGTAATGTCGGGGGATTGCTTGTTGCCGGCGGAGTGTTGGCCGGCGCAGCGTCCTGCCAATCGGTGGCGGAGGCTATTATTGAGACCGAAAGAGAGACAACAGTCGCCAACAATGCAAACCGGAGCGCCACGCCCAATGGAGATACTTCCAGGCGGAGTCTTATGATGTTCGCGGGACGTCGCATGCCAGTCGTCAAAATTTTGTTTCATCCTTTTTGTCGCCGCGATAGACCTCCACCGTGTAGGCCGGTGGCGTTGCAGGTGGAACGGCTACGGTGGCCCGTGGACTTATATGAACCGGGCGTGGCGTCGGGGAGGGGGCCTGGCCTCTCCCATATAAACTCCCCGATCGGGCTGAAGCCAAATCTTGTTGCTTCGTGTCGAGGGGATTCCGTAACGCGAGTTGGATGTGTCCTTGTGTGGTTGCCAGCGTCAATTTCTGGGCGTCTTCCGGAGAAACCAGCAATGTGACTACCGGCGCTGACTGCGGTTCACCGGAGGCGTTCCGCTCGAGCTTTTGACCGGTTGCTAAAACGGCGACATTTTCGAGCACGGTCGTCGTTTCTTGTTCGCCGCCGTTTTGCGGCGTTCCTGTAAGGAGAACGTCGACGCGCGTTCCAGGGAGTACAAAACCGGAAACCGCAGTCGTGTCGTTGACGCGCACTGACACGGCGCGCATGCCCGGCGGAATAAGCGCCGGAAGCCCGGCGCCCGCATTTTCTCCAGCTAGCTTACCCGGCAGAATAAATTCACCTTTGGCGATGGGTAAAATCACGCCACGGCCGATAATTTTAGATTTTTGGCTCTGGTAGTTTGCGGGGAGGTCGCCCGCGGGAAAGCGCAGCAATTTAACATCGCGTTCTTCGATTTTTGCCCCGACATCAAGATCGTCGGCTGCCACGAGCGCGTCCAGGCCAGCGCGTGTGTCCCCGCCACCGGATTGCAAGCGGCGATAGACAAGCATGGCGACAAAGGCGCCAAGCGCCAAGGCGATGGTCCCAATTAACAAGAGCCGACTGCGATTCATAAATCTTCCCTAACGACTAACAGTCCTGACTTGCGCCGGCTGCGTTGGGGAGGGCAGCCAATCTCTTTAACGCAAAGCCGCGGGATGCGTCACTAACACACTGCATGCACGTTACTCGCGCTCCACCGCCTCATCCTACTGCGAGATGGAACTAGCGACGGAAGAAAAGACGGTATTGGAATTTGTGCCGATCAACCGGATGGTGCCCACCACGATTACCAAGATAACGGCGAGCATTACGGCATATTCGGCTATATCCTGACCTTCTTCGTTGCGCCAGAGGTTCAGAAGCATTTTGTTCATCTTAAAGTTTCCTCCACTTACTGGATGGTCAAAAGTACCCTATTGGCTAGTTTCCTGCAATCTTTTATGCGCTACACAGGCATCAATAAGTAACTTGTGTCCAGCGAATCATCAAACCACCCCATGATAGCGCGAGGTGCGGGTGACGAGCTAACCTATTTGGGCCGTAATCCAGTTTGGCAACGCTGCAATCGCTATCGGGATAAGTCTGGGCGGCGCAATATCACAGCTTGAGAGTCGGCATAGATTGCAGTCCAACCCCGAGCCTTTAAGCCTTGGACAAGCGGTGCTTGCCTCGGCAAAAGAGCGGTCATGATGTCCCATTTTTTTATCGGGTCATACCAATTTCCGCGCAGATTGTAGCTGGCGACGGACTCATTCACGAGTGCGTCCGTGTATACGTCGGCTCGCCCATCAATGAAAACTAAATGTTCAGGGTAGAGCTTCCAGATCATGTAACCGCCCCAATCGTAAGGGTTTAGTAGTCGTTCGCCACCACGTTGCTGCGTCAGAAACGATGCTGCGCCCTGGGGGAAACTGACCGCTACGTTCGCGCTTTGGCCCTGAGAGGTTTGTAGGACGCGAGCCAGAGAGAAAACGAGCATCGCCACAACCAGTACCGTGTTAGCAAATATGTGAGCCGATGCAACACTCGGTTCGTAATGATCTGCTGTCCGAGTTTTATCCGACGTTATTTGCAGGAGTTCGCTGAGGATCGGAATTGCGACTAGCGCTAGTAGAGGGATGTGGCGCACAGACAGCAGCGATCCGGCGAGGGCGGCCGTCACGAGCAGCATTTCATGGGCGGCGAGTCGCTGCGGTTTGACCGCTACCAGCGCCAGCAGGGCCAGGATAAGTAACAATGTCGGTAAATGTTTGAGCTCATGAAAGTTAGGAGACGACCACTCCTGAATGGCGCTTTGCATCGCCGGCGAACTAAGAGTCTTAAATGGGTAGGTGTACATCGCCGTGCCGTACGGGTTCAAAGGAATGACTGCAAGGCACCCGCCGAGCGTGATGATGAGATTACGCAGCCGGGCCTTGGTAGTGCCCCATGTCACGCTTCCTAAGCCCATCTCCAACCCCATGCCGATCAAGTAAAGCAGAATGAGGGCGACGCCGATCGCATAGCCTGCGTGCATATTTACCCACACAAGCGTAAGCGGGACCATCCAGAACAGAATTCTTGGACGCTGCTGTGAACGGTCGAGAATCCAAAGAGCGAAGCTCGCGAACAAAAACGAGACCACCTGCGGGCGCACGCCTAGAGAGGGCATCGCGGCAGTAACACCGCAAACGGTCAGGAAGGCCGCGATGGCCGGACTGGCCTTGCAACGACCATACGCCAGGAGAAAGCCGAATGACGCAAGCGCGGCAAATGCAACCGACAGAGCCGTCCAGCTGCCGACCCTGAAAATGAGATACATGATGGCATCAGTCAGCCATTCGTGATTGATCCACGGTTGCCCAAAGCGGGTAAAGGAGTAGGGATCGGTGCGGAAGATGGCATGATCTTGCCAGATCAATTGGCCCGTTCGCAAATGCCACCACACGTCTGGATCCGTCACTGTGCGTAAGGCCATGGCGAAAGTTCCAAGCGCGACGACGACCGTGAACGGTTCTAGCGTCGCTAGCGAGAAGCCATAGGAAGGGCCGCGCTGCGCCTGAAATCCCGATTTGTCAATCGCAGGAAGATTTTTCAGCGTGAACACAAGCCCCCATATAAACTGTCGCCCATGCTGAAAAGTTCAACTCAGCGGGTTCTTGTTGGCTA
>JBEKTR010000269.1:0-4996 GCA_049515835.1 Terriglobales bacterium | reverse complement strand
CTCGCAGTGTGATCGACTTGGTTTCCCGTTTGCCTTTTGCCATGATTCCGGTTGATCTCGAACAATCTTTGAAAGCTGGTGAAATCAAGGCACGGCATAAACTTCCCTACGTTGATTGCATAGCTGCATCGCTGGCCATGCTGCGCAAGGCAACACTGGTGACATCCGATGACGACTTCGCCAAACTCGGACGCCACTTCCCCATTCTTTGGCTGCAGCGACGATAAAACCTGCCCAGATGCTAGACTCCTGCCATGTCCAAAAAGCGCGCAAAAAAAATTAAGCTCATTCTTTTCGATGTGGATGGCACACTGACCGATGGCAAGCTCTTCTTCATTCCCGTCCCTCCGGGTCTGCAGCAGACAACCTTGGAAGATGCGGCCAAGCATACTGGAAAGCCCGGTTTTGGACTCGCCAGTGCGAGCGCAATCGAAGTAAAAGGCTTTCATGCGCATGACGGCGCTGGCATCTCGCTCGCACGATTGGGCGCGATCAAGACTGGTCTTATTACAAAGAGAATTTCCGAGACGGTCGCGTTGCGCGCCCGCGATCTCAAACTCGATCATGTGCATCAGGGTATCCAAGACAAACTGACCTGCATGGAACAGATCATGAAGCGGGAGAACCTTCAGCGGTCCGAAGTCTGCTTCGTAGGTGACGACGTCATTGATCTGCCTGCGATGCGCATCAGCGGTCTTGCCATTGCGGTGGCAAACGCGCGCGATGAGGTCAAGAAAGAGGCCCACTTTGTCACTCCGAATTCGGGCGGGAACGGGGCCGCGCGGGACGCAATTGAATACGTTCTCAAAGCGCGGGGAAAGTGGAAAAATGTAGTGGACGAATATGTTTGCGAGAGAAGTCCAGCAAAGAAACGCCGCTAAGAGCAACCACCGGCAACTTGCTTGGGGCGTGTGGAGAGTTGCCGGTGGGTACAGATCTCCTTACTCACCCTGTTTGCTTTCAGGAGCGTTTGAATAATTAGAGCACGCAGCCAAGAAATAAGTCGTGCGCCAATGGGTAAAGTAACGTAAAGATTTGTAACTAGTGCGTCTTCAATCCGAGATAGCGACAGGTCGATCCTTCATGAGCGCGGCAAATCGAGGATCTTTGCGCAAATTGCTGAACTCTTGATCCTTGTACACATCGTTGATGCCCTTGTAGCCTTCTTCCATAGCGCGGCGGAGATATTCTAGTGAGCGGTCCGTGGCATTGAGGCGCGCGTAGAGCCTGGCTATGGCATAGTCGTAACGCGCCCGATCTGCCGGTGATGGCAATTGCGCCAAAACACCGGTATGCGAAGTCCTCTCAAAAATATCAGGATCGAGTTGCATGGCCTTGATGTAGGATTCGTTGGCCTTGTCGAATTGTTTCTTCGCGAAATACGCTGCGCCCTGATTGCTATAGAACGAGGCCGAAGCAGGTTGGATCTTGATGGCCTTGGCGTACAGGGTTAACGCTTTGCCATACTTCTTGCCCTCATACTGCACAACACCAAGATTGTTGTAAGCGTCCGCATAGTTGCGGTCGGCGCGAATGGCTTGGTTGAACTCTTTGCCCGCCTCGTGATAGTGCTGCGCTTGCAGTTCACAGATGCCGGCCTTGTTATAGAGCGTTGCGCTCTTCGGAGACTTCTTGAGCGCGGCATGGTAATAATCAAGCGCGTCGTAATACGCTTTCTCGGACCGAAGATCGTCGCCCCGCTGCTCCAACAGCTCCGCGGAAAGCGACTCATCCGGCGGAGCCTGCGGCGGTAATGGCAGGCTGACGCGCACCTGCTCTGAGTTAGCTGTCTGCGCAGACAGAGTTGGCGAGAAAAGCAGAAACAATGCAGCGGCTGCTGCAGAGTGTAGAACCAGAACGCCCCAAGTTCGATTCATAACTCACACCTCGGAAAGTCGAGTTTACTGCGGCGGATTCGGATCAGGCGGTTTCGGTGGAGGAGGATTAGACGATTTTCCGCCTTCGAAAATTCCAGCCACCTTACCCAAAAAACCCTTTTTCTTAGGTTGCTCCGCCGAACCACTCGTAGGGGGAGATGCGCCCGCCTGTCCCGGAGGTTGGCTGGGAGTTTGAGATCCATTGGTAGAACCCCCAGCCGGCGGAAGCGGCTTTTCGCCTCCCAGCCCAAGCATACGGGAAAAGAACCCTTTAACTCCCGTGGGCTGGTCGCAGGTTTGCGTCGGCTCGGTTCCGGCAATGAAAAGGGCAGTGTATGTCTCCGGGCAGGAGGGCGCTGCCAGGAGATTGGTCGCCTTGTCTAACTGGACTTCCACCACTCCAGGCGGCTGTCCAAATGGTTTTGTATCAGCATATTGCGGAAGCGAAACCGCCTTTTTCATGAATTCGGCCCAAATCGGGGCCGCCGTCTGAGCGCCACTTAGGTGAAGATCGCTGTAGTCATCAAATCCGACCCAAACAATACACAGCAAATTGCTCGTATAACCGGCAAACCATCCATCGTGTGAAGTGCCGGTTTTGCCAGCCGCTGGCGCCATAAAACCGCGCTGCCGTACGACAAAGCCGTAGCCGAAATTCATCACGCCTTCCATCATGTTTGTCATCACGGCGGAGACACGCGGATCGAGGACCTCCCGCTTGTCAGGCTTAAAGTCGAGAACTACATCGCCTTTTGTATTGCGCACGGAATCGATCAGGACCGGCGAAATTCGCTGCCCGCCATTGGCAAATACGGTATAGGCAGCCGCCATATCGAGGGGACTCGCATCATATGAACCCAAAGCCATTGCGGGAGTGGGTTTGACGGAGGTGATTCCCGCGGATCGGGCTAGATCCGCAACTTTGTCATATCCGACTTCCTGGGCAAACTGCACGGTAGCATTATTAAGCGATAACGCGAGCGCGTAACGCGCAGTGACAGCGCCGTGGTATTCCTCTTTGTAATTTCGAGGCTCATAGATCTGATCGCCGTAAGCAAATGTGCTCGGCTCATCTTGCACCATGGAAACTGGCGTCAATACAGTGCTCGATCCGTCTATGCCTGTATTGATTGCGGCCGCATAGACGAACGGCTTGAAAATAGACCCCGTCGGACGCTTGGCGACGGCATGGTCAAGCTGACTGAAGCCGTAATTACGTCCGCCGACCAAGGCCAAAACTTGCCCAGTGTGCGGGTCGAGCACAACGACGGCCACCTGCGCCTCCGGCCCGGGTTCCACAGTGGATTGATATTTTCCTGGCCCAACTTTAACGCGTTTGGTGCGCCGTTTATTCACTTGATCGTCTACAAGCTTGATACCGGTTTCGACGGCTTGTGCCGCAGCTTTCTGCAAATCGGGATCGAGCGTCGTGTAGATGCGATCTGCCTGATCGTTCATTTGCCGTTCGTCGAGCTTACTGCTGAGAGTCTCACGAACCAGATCCACGAAGTATGGCGCGTCACTGGCTTCAACGTTGGGAGGTGCAAGCTTCAACGGCGTGGCTTTCGCCTTTTGTGCGTCGGCAACGCTGACGGCATGGGTCTCAACCATGCTGTCGAGGACTAAATTTCTACGCTCCAGCGCGCGCTCGGGATGGCGATAAGGAGAAAGATAGCTAGGCCGCTGAATAATGCCGGCAAGCAAGGCCGCCTCGGGCAGCGTAATGTCTTTGAGGTCCTTGTTGAAATAAGCTCTTGAGGCTTCTGCGAACCCGCTAATCGTAAAAGATCCGCGCTGTCCCATGTCGACCCAATTCGCATAGAACTCAAAAATCTGCTGTTTGTTGAACTTGTGCTCGAGTTCAAGGGCGATCAACATCTCCGTCAGCTTGCGCTTTACCGTTTTCTCCGGACTTAGAAAAAATCCGCGGGAGAGCTGCATGGTGAGCGTTGAACCGCCTTGCTCATGGCGCTGATGGGTTAAATCAACCCAAGTAGCCTCGGCCATGCGAACGAAATTAACCCCGCCATGCTGAAAGAAGCGCCGGTCTTCGATCGCGAGAACTGCGTTGACCATGACCGGAGGAATTTCGTTGTACTTCACTACCTGGCGTTTAGAACGCTGGCTGGCGTCAAACATCGACGTTACCGGCTCCGGCTCCAATTCGTAGGCCTGAAGATCGCCACCCTTTCCACTGATGCCGCTAACCACTCCTTCGTCTATACGGATGGTGGCTGATTCGGGGCTATGGTAAGAATCGGGGCCGGGCGTCACTTCTATTCCACCGTTAAACATGCGAAAACCACCTAGGCGCGTGGGAGTGTCTTTTGCATACCCGGCCGCACGCAAATTCGCGGCGATCGTTTGCGCGTCGATCTTTTCGCCGACACGTACGACTCGCGGAATGGCATAGATGGTGGCGGAGTTGGCAAAAACGGGCCCCCGGAACCGCTGTTCAATGATCCGGTCGTATTTTACGTAGTAATAGGAAAACCAAGCGGTGAAGGCAATCGCCAGGACCAAAAAAATGATGACGGCGGCTTTGACGAGAGGATCGGACGCCAACAACCCTTTCGCCGAATTCCCGCTCGCCCTTCCCGGAATCTTAATTTTTATGGCCACAATGGATTAGCAGAGCAGCGAAGCGGTCCTCCTACCTCCCGGTGAGATGAGACGGCGGTTCGATTCGTTATCCGAGCTTCGGCCTATTCTAAATCACCAGCAATTCTATGCACTGAAAGTCACTACGAGATATTGACTAGAGGGCTTCGCGAAAAGTTCCACACAAACAAGGTCATTCGTGAAGGAATTCGAAACCAGAGGCTAAAACTAGGAACCTAGAAGGGACTCTTATTGTCGCTGGAAACGTCGAAATGCAGGTCCATCGGGTAGCCAGGGAGATCCACATGCACTGTATAAGGTGCGGCGATTAGCAACGTGCCTGTGCCCACAGTACCGGTGCGCTGAACTTTGATCTGATCTTTCTCGATGGGAATGCCACCTTCTTGTGCCTTCTTGTAAATAGCATCGCGGATATCTGCTTCAGGCTTCGTGGTATAGGTCTCAAGCGTGGCTTCCGTGCTCACCGCGTCCTTAAACTGATAATTGGCATAGTAAAC
>JBEKTR010000268.1:0-5018 GCA_049515835.1 Terriglobales bacterium | reverse complement strand
AGCAGAATCGACCGGATGCGAAGCTCGGCGGACTCTACGCAATTCCCACAGCGCGACGGCGACTCGCGCCAACAAAATTGCCGCGACGGCGAGCCACATTGCAACCACGATCATCGCCCAGGATGCTGGGAAGGCGAGCCGCGGAGACGTAGAGGCGGCATTTGAAGTGCCAAGCGATCCGGCCAAGGGTAAAAGCGCGACTCCCAGGAGAGTCGAGAACCATACCGCGAAACGGGCGCGAGAATCTTGCCGGCCGGCCAAGCGCAACAACATCCATGCGACCAATGCTAGCGCAATGCCGGCGATCGCACCATTGAGCATGCGGGTGGCGAATGCCGCTGTCCAAGCTTGAGTGAGCATCGGCAGCATCATGGTCGCACCTTCCCGTTTGCCGCGTCTGATTTGGCTTGTACAAGGTGGCGCAGACGTTGCAGTTCCGTGTCGTCCAAGCCCTCGTCTTGCAATAAATTCAAAACCAGCAGCTCACGCGAATTCTGAAAGAAGCGGCCAAGCAAATGGGTGATTTCCGACCGCGAGGCTTCCTGCCGGGCGACCAGCGGCCGGTAAACATGGGCGCGCCCGTCTTTGTTGTGGGTCAGATATTTCTTCTTTTCGAGGATGCGTATGGTGGTCAGAACGGAGTTATAGGCCAGCGGCATGCTCTCCGGCAGAGACTCCTGAATCTGCTGGACGGTCGCAGGCCCTTTGCCCCAGATCACGTCCATGAGCCGGAGTTCGGCTTCCGTCAACACCAATGATGCTTTACGCGGCAAAAATCCTCCAAAAAATGAGGCGAATCACGCCTGTTCCCTAGGTTCCCTCTATTAGACGACCCTGCGACAAAAACGTCAACTAATATCTTAGTTGCTGGGGATAAGCCATTTGGTTGCACTGCTTCTCGGATAAACTAACGCCATGAGCGGCGAGCGTGTGCTGGTGACAGGCGGGTCAGGATTTATCGGTGTCCACTGTATTTTGCAGCTTTTACAGGCCGGATACCGGGTCAGAACAACGGCCCGGACGTTGGCCCGCGAGACTGACGTGCGTGGGATGCTGAAGACCTGCGGGGAAGAAGCGGGCGATACGTTACAAGTGGTTGCGGCTGATTTAACTTCTGACGTCGGCTGGCCGGAAGCCGTGGCGGGATGCGATTTTGTGCTCCATGTGGCTTCTCCCTTCCCATCCGGTGTGCCGAAGCACGAGGATGAACTGGTTGTTCCGGCGCGCGAAGGAGCGCTGCGTGTGCTGCGTGCGGCACGAGATGCCGGTGTGAAGCGCATGGTGCTGACATCTTCTTTTGCTGCCATCGGCTACGGACGCAAACCGCAGAGCGCACCATTCGATGAAACCGATTGGACGGACCCCAACGGCGAGGGTCTTACGGCTTACGCGAAATCGAAGACCCTGGCCGAACGGGCGGCGTGGGGTTTTATTTCGCGCGAGGGCGGAGGATTGGAGCTGGCGGTGGTCAATCCGGTGGGCGTTTTCGGGCCGGTGCTTGGGCCCGATTATTCAACGTCGATTCTCATCGTGCAGAGGCTGATGGATGGGGCTATTCCAGGCGTGCCGCGGCTCTATTTCGGGGTTGTGGACGTGCGCGACGTGGCCGACTTGCACTTGCGGGCCATGACGAATCCCGCGGCCAAAGGCGAGCGATTTTTGGCGGTCGCCGAGGATTTTATGTCGCTGCTTGAGATCGCCAAAGTGTTGAAGGAACGCATGGGCAATGCGGCGCGGCGAGTTCGTGCGCGCCAGTTGCCCGATTGGATGGTGAAGTTGGCGGCGTTGCGCGATCCAGCGGTGAAGCTGATTCTTCCGGAACTCGGCAAGGTCAAGAACGCAACGAATGCAAAGGCCAAAGCCATGCTTGGATGGGCTCCGCGGTCGAATGAAGATGCCGTGATTGCCACCGCGGAAAGTTTGCAGCGGCTGGGATTGCTGCGGGATTCGTCATCATCCAAATCGAAAGCGGCTTAGGAGGGAAAGAATTTATTGTTACGCGTGCCCACCCTTTTGCACAGTACGCAAAATGGTGGGGCAGCCGGGTGGACGGGGACTTCGTAACCGCACCCTTTTGCACAGTACGCAAAATGGTGGGGCAGCCTCACGATGCGATTTGGCCCGTCTGCGGAACAATTGTTCCTTGAAAGACGTATCAGCAAAAGTGACACATAAGCACTGGAGGTGCGCTATTATTCTCTGCTGCCTTCATTTAGCTATCGCTGAAAGGTTCAAATGATGATTTTGCGCCCACTCCCTGTGCTGAGTTTGTTTGCCTGTTTCTGGCCGGCTATTTCGTCTGCTCAACCTGCGGCTTCGGCTCCTGCGTTGGCGATTCCAAGCACAGTTTCGGCGATCAATTCACCGACGCCCATGTCACAGCGCGTCGTCCATTACGAAATCGACGCTAAGTACGACCCTAAGACCCACCAAGCCGACGGCACGGAGACCTTGACTTACCACAATCTGACCGGCCAACCGCTCGACACATTTCCTTTTCACTTGTATTTGAATGCATTTCAGCCTAAGGCTACGTGGATCCGCGAAACCAAGCGTGACGGCACCCGCGACACTTCTTTCGAAAAGTGGGAAGAGAAGAACAACGGCGCGGAGGACATAAAGGGCTTTGAGGTCGTGGGACAGGGCGATATGACATCGCAACTGCAATTCATCCAGCCGGATGACAACAACAAAGACGACAAGACCGTAATTCAAATCAAGCTGCCCAAACCGATTCCGGCGGATGGTTACGTGCAATTCAAAATCAAGTTTCACGATCAGTTTCCGGAGACGCTGGAGCGCACGGGTTATAAACGGGACTTCCTGCTCGCCGGACAATGGTTTCCAAAAGTTGGCGTGTGGATTCATGGGGGATGGAATTGCCATCAGTTCCACGGCTCGACGGAATTCTTCGCCGATTTCGGTGTCTATGACGTGAATATCACCGTGCCGCAGAATGAAGTGGTTGGCGCAAGCGGCGTGCGCGTGGCTGACACGAAGAACTCCGACGGCACGGAGACTTACGCATATCACGGAGACGACATCCACGATTTCGCGTGGACGGCGAGTCCGCGCTACATGATTAAGGACGACGTGTATCAAGGCACGATGGGGCCAATCGCGCTGCACATCATGATGCAGCCCGGCCACTGGGACCAAGTGCAGCGGCACGATGACATTCTGAAACAGACTTTGACTCGCTTTGAACAATGGTATGGGCCGTATCCGTACAAGACGCTGACGCTGGTGGATCCTGAGCCAGGTTCAGCGGCCGAGGGAATGGAGTACCCGACATTCATCACCGGCGGCACGACTTGGTGGATGCCAAAAGGCATTTATTTGCCGGAACTTGTGATTGAGCACGAATTCGGACACCAATATTGGTACGGCATGGTGGCTACAAACGAATTTGAAGATGCCTGGATGGACGAAGGCATCAACAGCTACACCG
Organism: Terriglobales bacterium; assembly: GCA_049515835.1. Taxonomy (GTDB): domain Bacteria; phylum Acidobacteriota; class Terriglobia; order Terriglobales; family Acidobacteriaceae; genus JAJPHW01. Next base: position 1,567 of record JBEKTR010000268.1, on the reverse strand, counting down.
AAGTTAAAGTCCTCGACGACATGCTGGGGCAAAATAAATCGGTCTTCAACATCTTGCGCGTGAAGATGAGCGAGCGCGAACAGCAACGGCTTGGCTATATCCGGGATCCAGACTTCGATCCCATGACGCGCAAAGGCTGGTTATTCTTCGACTACGGCTCCTACGCTGACGTAACGTACGGTAAAACTGCGAGCGTGCTGGTGACGCTAGAAAGCGTTATTGGCGAAGACACGATGCGGAAAGCCATGCATGAATATTTCATGAAGTACCGGTTCACGCATCCCGTGCCCGAAGATTTTCTGAAAACGATTGAAGAGGTTTCCGGGAAAGACTTGCGCTGGTACTTCAATCAGGCGGTTTACGGCACCAACGTCATGGATTACGAAGTCATGAAAATTGATTCATCGCCTACGGACTGGTGGAAACCGAATTTCAAAGAAGGCAAGAAGCCGGGCGAAACGGAGTACGAATCGCGAGTGGTCATTCACCGCAAGGGTGACTTTGTGATGCCGGTAGACATCCTGGTGAAATTTGATAACGGAGATTCAGTTCGCGAGCACTGGGACGGGCAGGACCGCTGGATTCGCTACAACTATGACAAGAAAGCGAAGGTGGTGTCCGCCGAAGTGGACCCAGACCACAAAAACTGGCTCGATCGGAATTTTTTCAACAACAGCAAGACCGCCGATCCTGATACTACGGCGACGCGCAAACTGGCGAACTATTGGACGTTTATGAGTGAGTTCTTTGGACAATTCCTCGCCGGATGGCTGATCTAGGAGATTATGCACATGAATGCGAACAAGAGTTTATTGTCGGCCGGATTGGGCGTGGTGCGCCGCAGCAAGCGTTATGTGGTCTGGTTTTTTCTGCTCAACCTCACTCTGGCATCGTTGGGCGCGGCGGTCTTCCGCGTGAACGCGGGCACGATCTTGAATAACAGCCTGGAATCGTCAAAGCTGACGCAAGGCTTCGATCTGGCCACTTTCATTGAGCTACTCGCGCGCCCGGAAGTGGGTTCGATGCAGGCAGTAAACGCGTCGGCCTTCGATTTTGCCTTTCTGTTTTTCCTGTTGACGCTGTTTTTTCTGCCTGGCGTCTTTCTGGGCTACGCTTCCGATCACCGCCTGCCGCGGCCGGAGTTTTTTCGCGCGTGCGGAGCAAATTTCTGGCGGTTCGTACGCATTTTGATTTTCTATTTATTCATCGCTGGCATTCCGATTGGAATTCTCTTCGGCATTCAGAAAGGCATCGACAAAGCTGCCGATCATAGCACCAACGAGCTGCTTCCCTTCACGCTTCAGATGATTTGCTTCGCAGTGATTTTTCTGGTGGCGATGTTCTTCCGCGCCTGGTTCGATCAGGCGGAAGTCGAAATTGTGCTTCGCGATCAGAATGCGGTGCGAAAAGCCATCGGCCCGGCGCGGCGGCGAACTTCGTTCGGGCTGTGGGCGACTTACTTGTTCATTGCCGTGCTGGCGGGTATTTTTCTCACGATCGGTCTGTGGCTATGGCACTCGATTGTGCCGCCAAGCGGCGTATTGGGCGCTTTCATCATCAGCCAATT
>JBEKTR010000267.1:0-5025 GCA_049515835.1 Terriglobales bacterium | reverse complement strand
TGCTGAAGTATTTTGACGATGGAGCGGCCAAGATACGCACTGCTCTCAAAAACACGCAAGATGATGCCTGGACGGAAAACTGGAAGTTGAGTTTTCAAGGGAAGCCGATTTTCGCCGGATCGCGATTTCTCGCTTACCGGCAGATGTTTTTGAACCATCTGGTGCATCATAGAGCACAGCTGGGAGTTTATTTGCGCCTGAATGACAAGCCGCTGCCGGCAACCTACGGGCCATCGGCCGACGACAGGATGGGATTCTGATTTTTGCCGACGTTGTGTCTATGAGATTGGTGTCCTGGCGATTCGCTGTGTTAGCTGCGTTGATATTTCTCAGCGCACGATGTCTTCTGGCGCAAGCAAATGCTCCCGCAACCACGAATGACAGTGCGCCCGGAAGCATCAGCGGAAGCGTAGCGGACACCACGGGTGCAGCCATCGCGCAAGCGCGTGTCCGGTTGAAACAGCATAATGGATCGTTTTTGGAGACTGGCTCGATTTCCGACGGGCGTTTCTTTTTCCCGCGTGTCGTCGCGGGCAGCTTCGAAATTACCGTCAGCGCCAGCGGCTTCGCCACGCAAATCGTTTCCGGAACGGTAAATTCGGGCCAGGTCGCGGAAGTGCCAGAGATCAGGTTGGCAGTCGGTACCGCGATAACGGACATTCGGGTTTCGGAGACGCAGGAAGAAATTGCCGAAGATCAAATTAAAGAGCAGGAACAACAGCGCATACTGGGCGTGATTCCAAATTTTTATGTGACGTATCTTTCCAATGCTGCGCCGCTGGTTCCACGACAAAAATTTAAGCTCGCATGGAAGACGCTGGTGGATCCGAGTGCGTTCGTAATAACCGGGTTCATTGCCGGCGTGGAACAGGCCACGGACACCTATGGCGGTTACGGCCAGGGCGCGCAGGGTTATGCCAAGCGCTACGGCGCCGCCTACGCGGATTTTGTGAGCGGCACGATGTTTACCGGCGCGATTTTCCCGTCACTGTTCAAGCAAGATCCGAGATATTTTTACAAGGGCACGGGCAGCGTGCGACAGCGGATTGATTATGCCCTGGCCAACGCCGTGATCTGCAAGGGTGATAACGGACATTGGCAGGCAAACTACTCGAGCATCTTGGGGAATTTGGCGGCGGGAGGGATTTCGAATCTTTACTATCCGGCGCAAGACCGCAACGGGGCCGCGTTGACGTTTGAGAATGCCGCGATCGGCATAGCTGCCAGCGCAGGGGCAAATATCATTCAGGAATTTGTGATTCCGAGGCTGACCCCGCATAAACCGAAATCGCCTACGGGCGCGTCTTCACAAAAACCCTAATCCTCGATTCAACTGAATAAGACGACTTCCGGGGCGTCGGCTGCGAGTCTGATTTTCTTTTCGAATTGCAGTCCAAGCTTGGTGAGGAGCGTGATGGATTTCTCATTCGCCGGTTTGGTGATGGCAACGATGCGGTTGAGGCCAAGAACTTCTTTTCCATACCTCAGCACAGCTTGCGCGGCCTCGAGAGCATAGCCTTGTCCAGAGAAATGTGAGAGCAAGGCGAAGCCGATATCCACGTCGTCAAGCCCGTCTCGTTTAATGAGGCCGCAGATGCCGACCGCACTTCCCTGCTTGAGTTCGACCAGATATAAACCGAAGCCGAGACGTTCATACATTTCTATGGGGCCATTACGAATGTACTCGCGAGCATCGGCGAGCGAATGGACGTTCTTGTCGCCGATGAACTCAAGCCAGGCAGGCTCGTTGACGAGTTCGAGGATGAAGGCTGCGTCGTCGAGAGTAAGCTGGCGAAGGAAAAGGCGATCGGTTTCGAGAATGATTTTGTGATCGAACAAGAAACTATTTCTTCAGCTCCTGCTGGACGGTCTGCTTCTGTTTGGCCTGATCTTCGGCAGCCATCTGCTTGATCTTCTGCATAGCGGCGTCCATTTGTTTTTGCATGCGGCCATAAGAAGCTTGCATGGATTCCGTCGTCAAGGCAGGCATTTCGTGCAGGGCTTTTTGCCCGGTGGGCGACGCATAGAAGTCGGTCATCGCGGCGAGATCGGCGTGATTGAAATGCTTTTGGTAGATGGGGATCATGTCTTCCAACATGCCGTCGATGGGCATGTCTTTGAGCATGGAATCCATGGCTTGGTCATAGCTGGCGAGGCGCGCGTCGGAGAGCGAAGGATCTTCGCTTTTTAACGTTTCTCGCATAATGGAACGCTGTTGCTTGCGAACGCCGTCGAGAGTCTCGCTGATTTCCTCTTTCACGTGCATGACGCCGAAGAGCTTTTGAACGTCTTCGCGCGTGGCGGGAGCGTCCGATTGAGCGAGAACGGGGAGAGCGAAAAACAAAAGAACCAAGATTTTTTTCACGAGAACCCTCGAAGCAACCCTCACCATATTAGCTCAACTGGGTATTTTTCAAATTGCGGATCGGAAGTTACGATGGGCAACGATTCTTCCAAGCTTTGGGCGATGAGGACGCGATCAAAAGGATCGCGATGATGCAGCTGCATTTTTTCGATTCGGAGCACGTGATCCAGGTTCAACGGCAGTATCTCGATTTGGTTTTTTGTCAGCTCTTTGACGAGGTAGGGTCCAGTCGGTTCAGGAAGTGTGAGCTTTCCGGTGCGGACCTTGATCAATATCTCCCAGACGCTAACAACGCTTAACCAAAGGCTGGAATTTGCAGTGAAAACTTGCCGCGCGCGAGGCGACAGTCGGGAGTCTTCCGTAATCGCCCAAAGAAAAGTATGCGTATCTAAGAGCGCTTTCATCGATTGATTTCAGTTACCAAAAGAGGTCCTCGATCTCTTTCGGCAGAGGATCGTTGAAGTCGTCGGGCACGACGAATTCGCCCTTGGCAGAGCCGAGCTTTCGTAAGGGACGGTGTTTATCTAGACGAACGATCTTAGCAACCGGCTTCCCGGCCTTGGCGATGATCACTTCTTCGCCCAAGGCAACGCGCTCTAAGAGGCGCGAAAGATGGGTCTTGGCCTCATGGATGTTAACTTCCATGAACCCAAGAATAGACTAAGTTCTTAGCTAAGTCAATCGTGCTAAGTCAATCTTGAAGATAAGCCTAATTCCTACCCGCGCCACTGTTGGATTGCTTGTCTTCCGCGGCCATTTTGTCCGTCTGCGTTTTGATTGCCTGTTTAATCTCGGGAAGTTTCCTGGAGATTATATCGGTGGTGGCTTGCATCGATTCCTGCATAATGGCCGGCTGCTCGTTTTGCAGCTTCTGCCCCACCGGACTGGTATAAAAGGCCAAAATGCCGTCGAGATCCGCCTTCGAAAAATGTCTCTGATAAATGGGCACGAGCGCATTAATCATTTCGTCAATCGTTTGACCAGACAATGTGGTATTTAGCGCGGTATCGACCACCTGGTCAGCTCGTTGGATCTCTTGTGGAGTAGCGTTCGGCTTTTCCTGTTTTAAAGACTGCTCGGCAAGCCTCTTCTGTTGGACGCGCATACTGTCCAAGATCGTCGTCATGCGCGACCTCACCTGTAAGAGGTCCATGAAGCGCACGACTTCGTCGCGCGTAGATTGGTCAACTGCCGGCGCGGCGTCCTGCGCGAACAGCGGCAGGGACAAAGTTAGAGAGAAGATTGCGATGGCGAAGGTTGGCCGGACGAAGAGGCGCATTTTCATAGGTAATTCCTTGCAAGCAGGCTTATTCTAGTTTGCGTTATCTGTGGTTACAACAGGGATTCTAGGCACGGGAGTTCAGGGGCTAGTGGCCTATGCGAACGTATCCCGTTAGAGTCAGAAATTGGGTTTATCCGTGATAGTTGAACGCCTTCAATCCCAAATACCGCGCGGAATCCCCCAACTCTTCTTCAATTCGCAGAAGCTGGTTGTACTTGGCGATGCGGTCGGTGCGGCTGGCGGAGCCGGTCTTGATCTGTCCGGCGCCGGTGGCGACGGCGAGGTCGGCAATGAAGGTGTCTTCACTTTCGCCGGAGCGGTGGGAGATGACGGAGGTGTATCCGTTGCGGCGAGCGAGGTCGATGGCGTCGAGAGTTTCGCTGACCGTGCCGATCTGGTTCAGCTTGATGAGAATTGAGTTCGCAATTCCCTTCTGAATACCCTCATCAAAAGTCTTGATGTTGGTGACAAAAATATCGTCGCCCACGAGCTGAATTTTGCCGCCAAGCTCTTTGGTTAAATTCTGCCAGCCTTCCCAGTCGTTTTCAGACAGGCCATCTTCGAGAGAGACGATGGGATACTTCGCCGCCCAATCGGCCCAATAACGCACGATTTCGTCGGAGGTTTTGGAAGAATTGTCAGATTTCTTGAAAATGTATTTGCCGTCTTTGAAGAATTCGCTGGCTGCGGGATCGAGCGCAATGGCGATTTGCTCGCCGGGCTTGTATCCGGCTTGCTGGATGGCTTCGAGCACAACTTCAATGGCTTCCACGTTCGATTTAACCGATGGCGCAAAGCCGCCTTCGTCGCCGACCGCAGTGTTGTATCCGCGCTTTTTGAGCACGCCTTTCAAGGTGTGAAAGACTTCGACGCCCCAGCGCAGCGCTTCAGAAAATGACGGCGCGCCGACAGGCATGACCATAAATTCCTGGAAGTCCACATTGTTGTCGGCGTGAGCGCCGCCGTTTAGGATGTTCATCATGGGCGTGGGCAGAATGTTTGCACCTGCCCCGCCAAGATAGCGATAGAGAGGCTCGCCAAGACTTTTTGCCGAGGCGCGAGCGCAAGCCATGGAAACAGCAAGGATCGCATTGGCGCCGAGACGGGATTTGTTGGGCGTACCGTCGAGTTTGATCATTTCCGCGTCAATTTCACGCTGCGCGGATGCGTCCATGTCCGTAAGGGCTTCGGCGATGTCGGTATTCACATTGTTGACGGCCTTCAACACGCCTTTACCGAGAAAGCGAGATTTATCGCCGTCGCGGAGTTCAACGGCTTCGTGCTCTCCGGTGGATGCGCCGCTAGGGACGATAGCGGAAGCAACCGTGCCGTCGGCGAGAAACACTTCAGCTTCCACTGTCGGGTTGCCGCGGGAGTC
>JBEKTR010000266.1:0-5033 GCA_049515835.1 Terriglobales bacterium | reverse complement strand
GCCTGCCGATGAGCGCGGTCCGGGCAAAACTGTGTTCACGCCCTTCGTCCTCGAGGGCGAGACTGTTGAAATCGCCTTAACTGAACAGAAGCGCGGCTTTGCCCGCGGGCAAATCAAAGAAATCGTCGAGGCGTCCGCGCATCGTGTGGAAGCGCCGTGCCCTTACTTTCAGCGCTGCGGAGGATGCCACTACCAGCACGCGGACTACGCGCATCAGCTAGAAATCAAAGCGGAAATCTTGCGCGAGACTTTGCGCCGCACCGCGAAAATCGAGTTGCCTTGCGAATTGCAAACACATTCGGCCTCGCCTTGGAAATATCGCAACCGCACGCGCTTTAAACTGCGCCATGCGCCTGAATTTGCCATTGGATACTACAAGTTCGCCTCACACGAACTTCAGCCGGTCGAGCAATGTCCCATCAGCTCAGACCAGATCAACCACGCGCTCACCGCACTCTGGCAGTCAGGCCGCGTCGGCAAACTCACCGGGGTTGATGAGATCGAACTTTTCGCTGACGCAGAAGATGCAAAACTCCTGGTGGAGCTTTATGTTGCCGCAGGCACGCAGCGCAGTGAGGCGAGACGATTGGTGGAGAGCGTCCAACTTCTCATGCCCGAAATTGCAGGCGTGGCTGCGTTTCCCGCGGCCTTGGGCGAATCACCGAAGCCCGTCGCGGCCATTGGGTCGGGGTTTTTGACTTATGAGACCAAAAGAGGAGCTTATCGTGTGAACACGGGAGCATTCTTTCAGGTCAACCGGTTTTTGCTGGATGAACTAGTGAGTATTGTTCTCCCACCCGGCCTCTCCGGGTCTTGTGCCCTGGATCTCTATGCAGGAGTAGGACTTTTCTCGATGCTGTTGGCTGAAAGTTTTCCACAGGTGAGGAGTGTTGAGATGTCACAGACATCCACAGGCAATCTTTCCGACAATTGTCCTCAGAACGTGGAGGTGGTGCAGGCGACAACGGAAGCGTATCTGAACAATGCGGAGGGTAAGTCTCGCGGCATTAAACCGAAACCGGACCTGATCATCGTCGATCCTCCACGAGCAGGGTTGAGTGAGCGGGTGGTTGCGGCGCTGGTGAAATTGAATGCTCCGCGCGTGACTTATGTGTCATGCGACCCGGCTACACTGGCGCGCGACCTCGCAGGCTTGACCAAAGCTGGCTATCGCATTGCCGAAGCGCATTGGCTGGATATGTTTCCGCAGACGTTTCATATCGAAAGCGTTCTTCATCTGCTTCGATAGTTGCCCGTGCCTGCCTCTCTGGATTTTCTTTGAACCCATTGACCTCAACTCGCCTCCGCGTGCCGCGCGCGCCCTTGTTTTGGGCTGCCATCGCGTTCGCTTTCGGTCTTTTCGCCGGCCAGTACTTATGGCGTCCGGCTGTGTGGTGGTTGATCGCGGCATTTGTGTTTAGCCTCGCGGCTTTTTACTACTTGCGTCGCCGGGTTTATTGCGCGATCACCCTTGGGTGGGCTGTGATCTTCGCGATGGGCGCGCTTACGATTCAATTGCACCCGGCTGAATCGGCGGATGTTAGCGCCGCTAGCTCTATTCCATCGGATGGGCGCGAACTTGTCGTGACGGCACACGTAGTGAAAGAAGGCGCGAGGCCCGAAAACGACAGCACAAGCAACGGCGCAGCGGGCGATACGACCCAACGAGTGGACGCCGAAACAGAACAGATTGCCGACGAGGGCCGCGTGCAATCCGCTCGGATCGGCGTGAGATTAAGTATTTACGGCAAAGACGCGAACACCATGCGCGCATTTCGCTATGGTGAGCGTTTGCAGTTTCCTGCCAAGTTGGAGCTTCCGCGCAATTATCGCAACCCGGGCGCGTTCGACTATGCAGGCTATCTTGCCGACAACGGGATTCGCGCGCTTGCATCCGCGAAATACAACGAGGTCACTGTGTTACCCGGATTTGCCGGACATCATGCGGAATATTGGCGTGCGCGCGTGTATGCGAGCATCGTCGAAAAAGTTCATGCGCTCTGGCCGCAACCCGAAGCTGGTTTGATGGATGCAATCGTGCTCGGCGAGCAGGCATTCCTCAACCGCGCGACGCGCACGAACTTTCAACGGTCGGGAACGTATCACGTGCTGGTAGTTTCCGGGATGAATGTGACGATCCTGGCGTTTGCCACGTTCTGGTTCTTGCGGCGCCTTCACGTGGGCGAAGTCGTGGCGAGCGCACTCACCGTCGCGTTCATGATCGCGTACGCCACGCTCACCGGCTTGGGTTCACCCATCTGGAGGGCCACGCTGATGGTGGGTGTGTACTTCGTTGCGCGAGTATTTTATCGGGGTAAGTCCGCGCTGAACGCCATTGGCGCGGCCGCGCTGGCGATTATGGTTTTCGATCCGAAAGCTTTATTTGGCGCGAGCTTTCAGTTGACGTTCCTGTGTGTATGGATTGTCGCCGCGCTGGGCATACCTGCGCTGGAACGAACCACTCAGCCATACATTCGCGGATTGCGGAGTCTCGATGTGAAGCGTTATGACGCGCATCTTGCTCCGCGTGTTGCGCAATTTCGCCTGGACTTGCGCATGATTGCAGAAAGGCTGGCGCGTTTTGCGGGAAAAAGAATCGCACTGCCTGCACTGGCGTGGGGATTTCGTTTTTGTTTACGAGCATGGGAATTGATTGCGGTTTCGGCGATTCTGCAAATCGGGCTGGCGCTGCCGATGGCCTATTACTTTCACCGGGCGACGGTGATGAGTCTGCCGGCAAACCTGCTTGTGATTCCGCTACTGGAGATGCTGATGCCAGCGGCCATTGCCGCGCTGAGTCTCGGCTACGTGTGGATGGGACTGGCCAAGTTTCCGGCGACGGTTGCGGGGCTTGCGCTGCATGGAATTTTGGGGGCAGTGCATCGTATTGGCGAAGCGAACATTGCGGATGTGCGGGTGGCCACACCCACGCTTTGGATGATTCTTGCTGCGGGGATAGCGTTGGCGGCGGCGATGAGCTTGATACGCCGCAACCGATGGCTCGCGCTGGGTGGAATCGGCGGCCTCGCGTTGACGGCGCTCTGGATTTCGGCGTGGCCTGCGCATGTTTATTTACGCCCAGACGCGCTGGAAGTTACGGCGATTGACGTCGGACAAGGCGACTCGATTCTGGTGATGACGCCCGAGGGGCGAAGTTTGCTGGTGGATGCGGGCGGCCTGCCGGGATGGGTCCATTCAGAACTCGACATGGGGGAAGACGTGGTTTCGCCATATCTGTGGTCGCGTGGATTGACGCGGCTCGATTATGTCGCGCTGACGCATGCTCATGCCGATCACATGGGCGGGATGGCGGCGGTGCTCGAGAATTTTCGTCCGCGGGAGCTGTGGCTGGGAGTGGACCCGCACACCAGTGAACTAGCACCGCTGTTGCAGGAAGCACGCCGATTGAATATTCCAATCAAATTGCACGGCGCGGGCGAGGAATTTGAGCTTGGTGGAACTCAAGTGCGCGTGTTTGCGCCGTCGTTGAATGTGCAGGAGCGCGATCCGCAGCTAAGAAATTCGCGGCGCAATGAAGAATCCCTGGTGATGAAGATTGCGTATGGGGAAACTTCCGCACTGCTGGAAGGCGACGCCGAAAGAGTCACCGAACAGGAGATGATCGCGGAGAATCCACGGGCAGATTTGCTAAAAGTGGGGCACCATGGGAGCAATACTTCCACAACCGAAGAGTTCTTGGACGCAGTTCATCCGCGGTACGCGGTGATTTCGGTGGGCCAGCGCAATGTCTATGGGCATCCGCGGCGGGAAGTGCTGGAGCGTTTGGGCGAAGCCAAAGCGGCGACGTACCGCACGGACCTGGACGGCGCGGTTTCATTTTTTCTCGACGGCAGAGGCGTGACGGCTATGCCGGCTGGGCTCTATTAGTTACCACTGCTACTTTGCATCGCTGGTTTCGACATCTGGGGCTGAGTTCTGGCGGGATTCTTCAATTACATTTTTGGCGCGAGCGGCGTCTTCGGCGCGCACTAGAATGACGGTGCCGCCGACGCCGGGGAGAATTTCCTGCGATGCGTCCAGAGAAGTGATGTCGGCATCTATGCCGGCAGACTCGAGCAAGCCGCGGACGACGAGGGCTTCGGATTCCTGCTCGCTATCAAAAACGCGAACGAGTTCTTCATTAGGGAGAGGCTTGGTATTGGGCATGTGGACTCCGTGTCGAATCAGTGAGAATTTGGATGCAAAATGATTCTACTCTGATGACGGATGGGCCGAAATCGCTGCTCGAGCTTTGTGCTTGACCTAAAGTCGCCGTCGCCCGATACATGACGGTCGTTTCGAGAAAAGCAGATTCCTCACGCGTTCTCGCCGCTGTGCGGCTACGAACGGCTCGGAATGACAAGGGGTAAGGGATTTAGATAGAAGAGGATGCGGCAGATACAAATTCAGCTAACTGAAGTATTGGCACTAGAGAGCTATTGCGCGGGCGCGCTGGCGGCGGAACAATAGTGGTGAAATCGGGGCGCAACGTGGCTTTCACGGCGAACATCTAATAGGCAGTGGGAGGCAGAATGGCCATTCAGCCGGTAGCGATGGGGTCGGAGCAGCCGTTCGAAGTCGAACAGGAAGCCAAGAACATTCGCCGTTTGCAAGTGATGATTTCGATGGTGATGTCGGTCATCAGCCAGGACCCAAATCTCACTGTTGAGGAAGCGTCCGAACTGGCAGCAGGAGCAAAGCGGGCCGCACTGGCCATGTTTCCGGATAAAGAGCTGGCCTTCGATCTTCTCTACAGGCCACGAATTCAGCGGTTGATGAATGAGAGATTCAGGTTGCAGTAAATCGGGGAAGGGATCCGGCCTGGGATCCGGGTGGTTCGCGAAACGCTTCCACAGAAATGCGCTCGTAACGCACTTCCAGCACGGTCAGGTTTTCCGTACCGCCCGGCAATTGAAGGACTACGCTGTCACCCGCGGCCGACTTCATCAACGCGCGCCCCAGGGGTGACACCCAACTGATGTGGTTGCGGTTGAGATCGACCTCGTCGGTGCCCACGATGCTCACCACTCGCG
>JBEKTR010000265.1:0-5072 GCA_049515835.1 Terriglobales bacterium | reverse complement strand
CCGGTTGTTCCCTGATAAGCCGGTAACCAAGAAACCGGCCGAAACCCGTATGGGTAAGGGCAAGGGTGCTCCGGATCATTGGGTTGCCGTAGTCCGTCCGGGGAAAATTTTGTTTGAGATGGAAGGCGTGGCGGTCGCGGACGCGGCAGAGGCGATGCGTCTGGCTTCACACAAGCTGCCTCTGAGGACGACGTTTGTGAAGCGCCCGAGTCTGTCGCATTAGAGAGTTGTGGTACTAAGAGAAGCGAGAACTGATTATGAAAGCAGATAAAGTCCGGAACCTGACCGAGGAAGAACTGACGCACCAGGAGCGCGATCTCAGCGATCAGCTCTTCAAGCTGAAGTTCCAGCTCAATATGGGGCAGACCGAGAGCCTGAAGAAACTGCGCGGACTGCGCAAAGACATCGCCCGCGTGAAAACTGTGTCCCGCGAACGCGAGCTTGCCACCGCCGGCAAAACGGAGAAGAAGTAATGCCTGAGACCACAAAAGCTGCGACGCAGCCCCACCACAAAGAGGTTGTTGGCGAAGTTGTGTCGAACAAGATGCAGAAGACCATCGTGGTGCAGGTGGTACGCAAAAAGTCCCACGCGTTTTACGGACGCGTCGTTTCGAAGAACAAGAAGTTCTATGCTCATGACGAGAAGAACGAAGCGCGCGTGGGCGATGTGGTGCGACTCGAAGAGACGAGACCACTCTCGAAACTAAAGCGGTGGAAGCTGATCGAAGTGGTGCGCAAGGCCGCGCTAGTCGCGGAAACTGCCGCCGAACTCCGCGCGTAACAGACTTCGTTTGCAGAAATTGGGAGACTGATTATGGCTGTGATGATGAGAACCTGGCTCGAAGTCGCCGACAACTCCGGCGCCCGCAAGCTGCAAGTAATTTTGCCGCTGGGCGGCTCGACCGGATTGCGCGCGGGTTTGGGCGACGTGGTCACGGCCAGCGTGAAGGAAGCTTCGCCGGATGGAACCGTCAAGAAGGGCGCCGTGGTGAAGGCGGTTATCGTGCGCACGCACAAGGAATATGGTCGGCGCGACGGAACTTATATCCGCTTCGACCAAAATGCCGCGGTCCTTATTAACGAAACCGGCGAGCCGGTCGGCACGCGCGTGTTTGGTCCGGTGGCTCGCGAACTGCGTGATAAGAAATTTTTGAAGATTGTGTCCCTGGCGCCAGAAGTTCTTTAAGAGAGTTCTTTAAGAGATTTTGGAGTTGGCGTTACGAAGGTAGAAATTATGAGAACAGTAATTCGAGAGCATAAGCGGGTGGATATCCGGCGCGAAGACACCGTGAAGGTCATCTCCGGTCGCGATAAGGGTAAAGAAGGACGCGTGCTGCGCGTATTTCCCGACGATCAGAAGGTTTTGGTCGAGCACATAATGATGGTGAAGAAGCACGTGCGTCCGAATCCTCAGCGGAACATCAAGGGTGGCATCGCAGAACAGGAAAGCCGCATCGCCATCTCCAATGTGCAGCTGGTTTGCGGAACCTGCGGGCCGGTGCGCATCGGACATGAAGTGCGTGGCGATAAGAAAGTCCGGGTCTGCCGCAAGTGCGGCACTACCCTCGAGAAATAGTTTGGTAAGGGCTCACGAACCGGTATCCAATCCGAAACCGTGAGAGAAGGTAAAGAAGGCAATGGCATCGAATAAAGACAATAAAGGTCAAGGCAGAGAGAAAAAGCAGTCCGACGCGAGCGAGCGCGCGCAAGTAGCGCAGCATGCTGCGAAGGAAACGCCGCGCCTGAAAGCGCGATTCAACAAAGAAGTCGCTCCCGCGCTCATGAAGGAATTCGATCTGAACAACCCGATGGCCGTCCCGCATCTGCACAAGATCGTGGTCAACATGGGGATGGGCGAAGCCACGCAGAATGCGAAGATTATGGATCCCGCGGTCAACGAGCTTGGCCAGATTACCGGCCAGAAGCCGGTGGTCACGAAGGCCAAGAAATCCATCGCTGCTTTCAAGGTTCGCGAAGGCATGCCCATCGGCGCGATGGTCACGCTGCGCGGCGACCGGATGTATGAATTTTTTGACCGGCTTGTAAGTGTAGTGCTGCCTCGTGTACGCGATTTTAAAGGCGTGTCCACGAAAAGTTTCGATGGTCGCGGCAATTACACGCTCGGCTTGCACGACCAGCTGATTTTCCCCGAGATCGACTATGCAAAGGTCGACAAACAGAAGGGCATGAACGTGACGATTGTGACCACGGCCGGCAGCGATGACCAGGCGCGAACTTTGCTTCGCCATCTCGGCATGCCGTTCCGGGCCTAACAACAGTTTTGAGTTTCGAATTTCGAGTTTTTAGAAAGCAAGACAAGAGGATCAATGGCAACGACAGCAAAGCGAGTTAAGGACGCAAGGAAACCGAAGTTTTCATCGCGCCAGCACAACCGCTGCAAGATTTGCGGACGCCCGCGCGCCTATCTCCGTAAGTTTGGGGTTTGCCGATTGTGTTTCCGCGGACTGGCCCTGCGCGGGGAGATTCCTGGGGTTTCGAAGTCGTCTTGGTAGTGGCAAGAGCACGCACGAACACGAAGATGAGCCATACAACGCGATGCCGCGGGTTCTTCGGCAAGGTATTAGCCGCCGAAGCTAACGGGTGTCGGAGGAGAAGGAAGCAATGAGTTTGACCGATCCGGTCGCAGATATGCTGGCGCGCATTCGCAACGCCATTAACGCGCGTCACCAAAAGGTGGATATTCCTGCATCCCGCCTCAAGCTGGAGATTGCCCGCATTCTCAAGGAAGAGGGTTACATTTCCAACTACAAGGCATCGGAAGAGGAAGGGCAGAAACTTATCCGCGTGTATTTGAAGTATGGCACTAACAACGAGGCCGCCATCTCGAACGTGGAGCGCGTATCGCGCCCCGGCTGCCGCGTCTATGTAGGCCGCACCGAAATTCCACGGGTACTGGGCGGCATGGGAATTAACATTTTGACCACGCCGAAAGGCGTGATGACCGGGCGCCAGGCTCGCAAGCAGGGTTTGGGCGGCGAGCTTTTGTGTCAGGTTTGGTAGCGTTATTTTGTTGCCGCTGGACGAGCGAGAACTGATCTTATGTCACGAATTGGAAAAAAGCCGATCGCACTGCCCAAGGGCGTGACGGTCAAAATTGAAGGCAACACCGTCGCCGTACAGGGGCCCAAGGGCAAACTGGATACCGCTCTGCCTCCCGGCATCACGATGGAGCAGAAGGATGGCACGCTTCTGGCTGTCCGCGACAATGACCAACATGCGGCCTTTCACGGCCTCGCTCGGGCTTTGGTGAACAACGCCGTTGAGGGCGTGACCAAGGGCTGGACGCGCGAACTTGAAATCGTCGGCATTGGCTATCGCGCCGAAATGAAGGGCAAGGGAATGGTTGTATTCACCCTGGGCTATTCGCACCCGATCGAATATCCGCTGCCGTCGGGCATTGAAGCTACGGTTGATCCGAAGCAAACCAAGATCGCGGTCACGGGCATTGACCGCCAGAAAGTTGGGCAGGTTGCTGCCGAAATGCGCAGCTTGCGTCCGCCCGATCCTTACAAGAATAAGGGCGTGCGCTTTGCGGGAGAAAAGTTGAAGAAGAAAGTGGGTAAGACGGGAGCGAAGTAATGCCGTTTCGCGAGGCGTTCGAGCCTCGCGGGCATGATCCCGAGCAAAGCGAGGGATCTCGCTGTTAGGGGAACAAGAATATGCTTGCGATTTCATCCAAAAATACGAAACGTCGGTTTGTGCATGTGCGCATCCGCAAAAAGATCCAGGGTACACCCGAGCGGCCGCGGTTGAACGTGTACCGTTCGCTGAATCATATCTATGTGCAGGTGATCGACGATATGACGGGAGCAACGCTGGTCTCCGCCAACTCCGCCGAAGGCAAAAAGGGCGAACGCAAGGCTGGCGGCAACCTGGCAGCGGCCACGGATGTCGGCAAACAGATTGCCGAGCGCGCCAAGGCCAAGGGAATTTCCAAGGTCGTCTTCGATCGCGGCGGCTACATTTATCACGGCCGGGTGAAAGCCCTTGCCGACGCAGCCCGCGAAGGTGGGTTGCAGTTCTAAAGGAAAACAAGAATGCCAACAGTCGTGAAAAAACTCGATGCCAACGCATACCAACTGAAAGATCAGGTGGTGGCCATCAACCGCGTGACCAAGGTTGTCAAAGGCGGTAAGAACATGTCGTTTGCCGCGCTGGTCGTGGTGGGCGATCCTTCGGCCGCTGTGGTTGGCTACGGTTCCGGAAAAGCCAAGGAAGTTCCGCAGGCCATACGCAAAGGGATTGAATCGGCCAAGAAGAACCTCATCCGCGTGAACTTGACGCAGACATCCATCCCGCATCTATCGCTCGGCAAGTACGGTTCCGGCCGGGTGCTGTTGAAGCCTGCTCCGGAAGGCACGGGCGTGATCGCCGGGGGCGCTGTTCGCGCGGTCATGACTTCGGTGGGCATTCAGAATGTTCTGACGAAGTCCATCGGAACCACAAATCCGCACAACGTCATTAAAGCCACGTTCGATGCGTTGAAGCGGTTGCGCAATCGGCAGGACGTTGCCACTTTGCGCGGCAAGTCGGTTGAAGAACTCTAAGTATTGGCCTATTTGAAGAGGATCTGGAAATGACGGCAAAAAAAGCAGGAGCAGCGAGCGGCAAGATTCACCTCAAGTGGGTGCGGTCGGCCATTTGTGCTCCGGTCAAACAAAAGCTCGTGGTCAAGGGCCTGGGATTTACCCGGCTGAATCAGGTGATTGAGCGTCCCGACAACGCCGCGATCCGGGGCATGGTGGCGAAGGTCCCGCACTTGGTCGAAATCGTCCAGCAGTAGCAGTCATAAGGCAAAGTCATGAATCTTTCAAACGTTCGAGCACCGAAGAAAGCCGCGGAGAACAAGAAGCGCGTTGGCCGCGGTATGGGTTCCGGCATGGGCAAGACGTCTGCCCGCGGACATAAAGGGCAGCGTTCACGCAGTGGTTCGCGTATGATGCGCGGCTTTGAAGGCGGCCAGATGCCGTTGCATCGCCGCATGCCGAAGCGCGGATTCACCAATATTTTCCGCGTGGAATACAACGTGGTGAACCTGGACAAACTGGCGG
>JBEKTR010000264.1:0-5976 GCA_049515835.1 Terriglobales bacterium | reverse complement strand
CAAAAGAAGGGAAGAGAGGTTATTGGCTAAAAATGTCTTTCGCGCCTAATTTCTAGCTTCGTTCATCTAAAGTTTACGGGTCATTGTTGCAGAAGTTTAAGGAGATGAAATA
Source organism: Terriglobales bacterium (assembly GCA_049515835.1). Lineage (GTDB taxonomy): Bacteria > Acidobacteriota > Terriglobia > Terriglobales > Acidobacteriaceae > JAJPHW01. The sequence goes on along the minus strand of JBEKTR010000264.1, from coordinate 5,864 downwards.
TGAAAGCAATTGTTGTCCACCAATATGGCGGTCCTGAGGTACTGAAATTCGAAGACTACCCTGATCCGGTGCCGGGTGCGGGCGAAGTATTGGTGAAGGTCGCCGCCACGAGCGTGAATCCAATTGACTACAAGCGGCGTGCTGGATTAACGAAAGACTTCTATCCTCTTAAATTTCCTGGCCTCATAGGAGTTGATATCGCGGGCACCGTGGCCAAGATTGGACCGGGCGTTGATGGTTTTTCCGTCGGCGACGAGGTATTCGCTATGGCTGACAATACTTACGCCGAGCTTTGCGTTGTGAAAGCTGCGGTTCTGGCGAAAGTTCCCAAGGGACTCGATTTGATTCAGGCGGCGGCACTGCCGCTGGTGACCACGACCGGCAACCAGCTTCTCGCGGCTACGGGAATCAAAGCGGGTCAGACGGTTCTTGTCGTAGGCGCTGCTGGAAATGTCGGACGTTCGGCGGTATTCACCGCGAAGGCACGCGGGGCGACGGTGATCGCGGGGATTTTGAAGAGTCAGACGGACCAGGCGAAGACAGTCGGCGCGGACCAGGTCGTCGCAACCGACGACGACACAGCGATTGCGAACCTTCCGCCGCTCGATGCGGTAGCGGATGCGGTCGGCGGGAGAACCGCCGAAAAGCTCATCGCCAAGGTCAAGTCCGGAGGAGTGTATGCGTCGGTTGTCGAGACACCGCAGAACGCTGCGAAGTACCCATCCGCGAAGGTGGTGCACGTATTCTCGAAATTCGACAGGAAAACGCTGGAGTTCATGGCCCGAGGCTCAAGCAGCGGCAGAGAAGGGTGGTACCGGGAAGATCTTGTTGGTTGCCTGACATTATTTTGTGAACAGACTACAAGAAAAGGAACTGCGGAAATGAAAAAGAGTCTGCGCGGAATCAACCCGGCCTCCAAACCGAGTGGCGACGGATGTGTGGAATGCCTGGCGTCACCCAAAGATTGGTGGCTTCACCTTCGGCGATGTGCGGAGTGCGGCCATATCGGATGCTGTGACAGTTCTCCGAGCCAGCATGCATCAAAGCATGCGGCAGCAACTGGACATCCGATCATTGCCAGCTTCGAGCCGGGTGAAGATTGGTTCTTCAATTACGAAAAGCAGCATTACGAGAAGGATGGAACGATCAAAGGGGTAGAGTTAGTTCCGCCACATTCGCATCCCAAAAATCAACCCGCACCTGGACCGCAAGGGAGAGTTCCAGCCAATTGGGAATCGCTGCTGCGCTAACCGCGCGTTGTAGGGCCAGCGGATGAAGGTTTTTCTTCGACCTTAGGCATTTCAGCACGTACCCGAACTTATCGACAACGGGAGGCACCGCGTGACCTTACCTGACACGCCAGTCGCATGCGGAGGCCTTCGCATGTCACTTTTTCACCGTGACGGACCAAGACAGGTCGAAGGACTTCTATGTCCGAATTCTTGGCGGGAAATTGATCCCTCTGGCGCCGTTGTGGTGTGGGTCGTGTTTAAGCGACCTTGCTCATGTGCCGCTTGGCCAGAGCCTCAATTTCAGGCTCAGTCACCGCTGATAGGTCCGCGTTTTCGGTGGCGATGACCCGTCGAGAAATGTCGGGATGATGGGTCTTCAAATATTCTTTCAAGAACTCCGCAGCATTGCTTTTTCCTGTGGCGTGACCGATGAGGACGATCTCATTCGCTGGAGTGATATCTTTCGCAATCTCGTCATAAAACGGATCTTCCTCGGGTACGCGCTCGCCACGGTAGTGAGCCTCCTTTCGATGAATCAGATGATGATGGAAATGGAAAGGATCGTAAGGCTGCACCTTGTGTTCGTCCGCCGGACGACTTCCACCCAAATCTTGGTAAACATGGGCGGCGTGGTGATCGATGACGACGATCATACGACCCGGTTGCGCCGGTTCTTTTACATCTGCACCCGATCCGGCTTCCTTCAAGAATTTACGCAGCCGGGAAACTTCCTCTAAGTCAAGATCATGGCTGTGCGGCCGCTTGAAAAAGGCGCGTTGGCTGCCGACGCGGAACACAAATTCGTCGTTGCCATGCGGTTGGACCTCACCCAAATGCTCGACCAGTTCGACAGCCTCGCTCCAACTTAGGTTATGGGGTAGCTTGCCGTTAAGAAGATTCTGATACAAAGACTCCAGGTGCTTGCTCATAATCACCACTATATATTCCTTTCTACATGTTCACTAAATCAGCAAACAAGATTTTTGAATCTCATGCCGACGCGCATCTCAACCGGCTCGTCTCGCCTTCAATTCGGGCGCTGCCATAAAGTTTTCAACCAACATTGCGATCTCATCGGCGGCCGTGTCCAAGGCAAAATGGCTCGCGTCAAGAACGTGGACTTCGGCATTCGGAACATCACCTCGATAGCGCTCAGGCTCTCCGATATCAAAGGAAGAATCATATTTGCCCCAGATCACAAGCAGTCGTGGCTGCTTTTCGCGCATCCACGCCTGCCATTTCGGATAGGCATCCACATTCGTGCGGTAGTCATAAAAGAGATCGCTTTGGATATCGGCCTGGCCGGGTTGATTGAGAAAATAAAATTCGTCCGTCCATAGATCCGGATCGATGCGTTCGATGTCCTGATCAGGTCCTACATGACGCGATCGTGTGGTCGCAAGGGACAACAAATTTGTACGCAGTGCGCTTTCGTTAGTAGTGCGATCGGCCCAGAATGCCCGGCGCGTCTTCCAAATTTCTCCCAAGCCTTCGTTATGAGCCACGGCATCTTGCACGATCAGCGCTTCTATCCGGTCTGGATGTGCCAACGCCATTCGAAACCCGACGGGGCCACCATAATCCTGCATATAAAGCGCGTAGTGCTGAAGTCCAAGCGCCTCGGCGAAGTGGTTCATACTCTCGGCGATGTGATCGAACGTGTATGCGAACTTCTTCGGGTCCGGCCAGTCACTATGTCCGAAACCAGGATAATCCGGCGCGATCAGGTGATAACGATCGGATAGCCGACTGAAAAGCGGCTCAAACATCCGTGATGACGATGGAAGTCCGTGTAGCAGGAGAAGGGTTGGCGCGTCTTTGGGTCCAGCCTCTCGATAGAAGATGGATTGCCCGTCTATCTGGATGGTGCGATAAGAAGTAGGGTGCTTCATAGAATGTTCCTCCGCTTGGGGCTGCCCCCGCGATTGCGACGATGCGAGTATTACAGAAGACAGCGCAGCCATCTGGATGACCTTCAAGCATCGATGCCTGTGGGGAAATCTAAAATGGCGCACGCGCCGCTCCGTTCCAGCGAGCGCGCAAACAGCGCTCGCACAATCTACTGTGTTCCTGGTTTGTGACGCTTACCATCTGCACTTCAAGTGCGAGCCTTGGTCCCGGCGGCGACCGCCACGTCTAGGCAGCCACCAGTCCTGCGGATCGGGCCTTGTGCGGCGGCCCGACGTAAGGAAACGAGGTGAGCAGGTCTTTGTGGGGCCCTACTCCATCTTGCGTCACCTTTCCATTTGTGAGGAGACCGAGGAAGAAATCCACGACGTCGTCGGTGAGCGCCCGGCCATTGTCGGGGTAGGCCGCCGGCCGCGTCGGATCATAGTGGAGGATGTCTGGCAGCAAAGTCGCGGCCACTCGCGTTGCTTCCGCTGGCGTATATCCGCCTGTGTGCTCCAGCGCGTGTGCGAAGACGGGGACGAAACGGGCATCGTCCGCCGGCTCCGCGGCGAGATAGGCGGCGTTCTGCTCACTGGCAAGAAAAGGAGTTTGATTCGGCCGCGCACCGCGATCCGCTTGAACCCACTCCCCGCTTGTGCCATCGAGCGTGCGAGCCCACAAGCCCATTTTTTTAGTGCTGAGGGCAGAGTTGGGCACTTCCAGAACAATGCTGCACACGTCCTTGTCGGCGAAGTAATCGTCACCGGTGAATTGCAGATTGTTCAGTGCGCCCAACGTGTCGAAGAAAAAAGGATCGCCGCGCCATCCGGCGAAGAACCGGTAGTCACCGGCATCCGTAATCCGTGTCTCCGATCCCATCGAAACTGGCACCCCCTCCACGATGACCTGCCCGTCATCTCCCGCCCCAGCGGCCTGCTCGCCCTCGACCCGGCGCAATGTCGCAGTCTGTGTTGCGCCTCGCGAGGCCGAGAAGATGACTCGGTACGCGATGTCGGCAACGGCATCGCCGTTGGTATCAATCTTAAGTTCGTATATCGCCTCGGTGGCGAAGGCTTGGTTTGTTGTGGGCCCTTGGGGGTTCACTCCGACAGATGGATGCACATCCATGATTAGGATTGACTTGCTCGCATCCCCAGGCTTCGGGAAAGCATACAGATCGGTGAGGTCCAAGCGGGCATCGCCATGCGGGAATCCAAAGTCGGCGCCGGAATAATGATGCGACATAAAAGTATCTCCTCGTCCTTTTGAAAATAGGTTCTGCCCTAAAATAGGCAGGGTTTAGCCCCCCGATGAGTTCTGTCCGTGTTCACACTCACTGGAGTCAGATAACATCTGCGCGGACTCCAAAATGAGAGCCTCTAATCTCAAGTTCGAAGCTCTCCTGCTACTTTGCGAAGCGTTAGCTAGCTTTGGCTAAATTTACATCCGACTTCGTCGCGCCGGAACGCAATGATCGGAAGCCCACGCGAATCTCTTCTGATAGAAGTTGGGGCTGCTCAAACGCGGCGAAGTGGCCACCTTTGGGGAGCCGGTTGTAATGAATGAGTTTGGGATACGCCTTCTCTGCCCAGCTCCGTGGAGCAGGATAGAGCTCGTCCGGGAATACGCTCACGGCAACGGGGATAGAGACGCCTTTGGCGTTGAAATATCCGAGTTTGCCCCAATTCTCCCAATAGAGACGGGCGCCAGAAAGCGCCGTGTTCGTTAACCAGGCGATCGTGATGTTGTCGAGAATGTCGTCGCGCGTGAGGCCTTCGGACTTGCCCTCAAAGACACGTGCGATCAGCTCATAGCTGCGCGCGTCGTGATCAAGGAAATACGCCGCCAGGCCCGCGGGTGAGTCCGCGATTCCGTACAACGTCTGCGGTCGCAGCCCCATCTGGAACCCGTAGGCAATTCCCTTTTGATATACGAACTGCAAACGCTCGTAAGCGATCTTCTCATCCGCTGACAGGCCCACTGGCGCTGGCGCTCCGGAAAAAGCCGCCTTGTCAATGTCGTTCGGAAAGATGCCAGGCATGTTGGAATGGATGCCGAGCAACTCCGGCGCTGCATCCACGCCCATTTGATCGACGATGATCGCACCCCAATCGCCGCCTTGTGCCACAAATTTCGTATATCCGAGGCGCTTCATAAGCACAACCCAGGCACGCGCGATGTGGGCAACATCCCATCCGGGGGTGGTCGGTTTGCCTGAGTAACCGTAGCCCGGCATTGATGGAATCACCACATCGAAAGCGTCCGCCGCGCTCCCGCCATGCGCCGTTGGATTGGTCAGCGGATCGATAATCTTCATTTGCTCGATAATCGAACCGGGCCATCCGTGCGTAACGATCAACGGCAAAGCATTTTCATATTTCGAACGCACATGGATGAAGTGGATGTCGAGTCCATCGATCTCGGTTATGAACTGAGGCAGGGCGCTCAGTCTCGCTTCAACCTTCCGCCAGTCGTACTCTTTCGCCCAATAGCGAGCGAGCGCTTGAGTCGTCGCGAGCTGAACGCCTTGCGAATCGTCGGTGACGGTTTCTCGTTCTGGCCACTTTGTGTTATTGATGCGCCTGCGCAGTTCGGTCAGTTCCGTCTCTGGAACGTTCACTTGAAAAGGACGGATTGTCGGCTTGCTGCTTTGTGGTGTGGTGCTAAGTTGAGTCATGGTGTGCTCCTTTTTGAGTTATTTTTGATTTTTGGCGTCGGACTCAATGAGCGAATCAAAACAAA
>JBEKTR010000263.1:0-5102 GCA_049515835.1 Terriglobales bacterium | reverse complement strand
TCCGTCTTCCTTCTTAGTGAGCAACTCGCATTCCTGCCTGTCGCCGTCTTCGGATTTGAGGCATACCGGAACCTGCCACAACTCATCGTTCCCCGCGTCCATCCGTGACCGATCGAAGAAGTAACGCTGTTGCGCCAGCGTCACCTTTGTTTGATTGCCTTCGCACGCAGACGTCACCGATATCATCGGCAATCCGGCTTGCTTTACAAACGTGGGCATGATCTGGTCCACAGGCTTGTCGGACGCCGCTGCCAGGGCGCTCCAGAAATCTTCTGCGGTGGAATTGCCATACGCGTGCTGCTTGATATAACTCGCCACCCCTTTGCGAAATGTTTCCGGCCCGAGATACGCTTCGAGCATGCGCAATACGGAAGCCGCCTTGCCATAAGCGATGCCATCAAACAGCTCCTGAATCTCTTCCGGAGTTTCTGCGGCTTGATGAATCGGACGAGTCGTCGCCAATGAGTCCACAGTCATCGTGTTGCCGGTGTCGAGAACATCGTCCAGATTCATGTCCCATTCGGGTTTCCACGCCGCTACAGGTTTCGTCTCCATCCAGGTTGCGAAACCTTCGTTGAGCCAAATATCGTCCCACCACTGCATCGTAACCAGATCCCCAAACCACTGGTGTGCGATTTCGTGGGTCACGGTGGTCGCTACGCGTTTCTTCTGCTCTGTGGATGCGTTTTTCTCGTCAATGAGCAGCGCTACCTCGCGGAAAGTGATCGCGCCCGCATTCTCCATTGCGCCTGCTGCGAAATCCGGCAGGCCGATCAAGTCCAACTTGGTGAACGGATATTTCACTCCAAAATAATGGTCGTAATACTTTAGGCAGTTCTCGGCGACCTCTAAAGCGAACTGGCCCTGTTGCTTGCGTCCCGGGAAGGTGTACACGCGAATCGGGATCCCATCGGCAGAGCCTTCGATATACTCGAAATCCCCCACGGCAACGGCGTACAGATAAGACGACATCTTGGCCGTCGTGGCAAATTTCACTGTGTGCTTGCCTGCCCCTGGCCCCGGTGTGTCGGAAATCATCCTCTGGTTGGAAATTGCGACCTTGTCTTTATCGGTCACCACCGTAATATCGGCGGTCGCCTTGTATGCAGGCTCGTCAAATGATGGGAACGCTCGCCGCGCATCCGTGGATTCAAACTGAGTCACCGCATATTTCTTGCCATTCTGCTCTTTGCCCAGGTAGAAGCCGCGCAAATCGCCATTCAGAAGGCCGGTGTACACGACGTGAACCATCGCGGGGCCGGGCTGGATCGCATTGGCGAATTTCAGCGTCGCGAACTCTTTTACCGTGTCCATGTTTACGCTCGCAGTTTGCGTGCTCACGCCGCTGGTCACGGTCGCGCTTTGGAATTCCAGCTGCGCCGCGTTTAACACAATCTCATCGGTTGGCTTCAGAACACGGATCGAGATCGTCACATCGCCGGCGAAATTATCTTTCGTGAAATCCGGAGCGAATGTGAGGTTGTAGTTTTCCGGCACGGCAAGCTCCGGAAGACGCTGGGCTGCGCCCATCGCGCACAGAACCAGCAAAGATGTAATCAGTAAGAAGACTCGTTTCATGTTTCCTCTGAGTTTTGATTTCGGCATTTTCGCGAAGCAATCTAGAAATTGATAAACCGTGCGAGCGTTGCGGTGTTTTCTACGCTCACGGAGACAGAAAAGTTCAGGCTTCCGGCAGGATCTCCCCATTCATAATAGTCATCTGGCAGTGATTTGCAGCAAACCAATAAGCAATTTCGCGGTAATCGGGCACATCGAATACGGCCAGATCTGCATCTTTGCCCGGTTCAACCGAGCCTTTTCTGTCCTGTAATCGCAATGCCCACGCCCCATTGATTGTAGATGCCGAAATCGTCTCCTCCGGAGACATTTTCATATGCGTGCATGCCAACGACATCACAAATGGCATGCTCGGTGTGGGCGATGAGCCGGGATTATAGTCCGTGGCCAATGCCACCGGCACACCAGCGTCAATCAGCTCGCGGGCTGGCGGATATCCCGTCGCGTTCAAAAAGTAATTCGCTCCTGGCACTAACGTAGCAATCGTGTTATGTCTCGCCAATGTCGGAAGATCCTGCTCCCTCACATGATCCATATGATCAAAAGATGCGGGCTTGAAGCGCAAAAGCTCCTGAAGCGGCGTCCCGCTCAGTTGGCAAACATGCGCCCGCACATCGAGGCCATTCTGGTTCGCCGCCTCGAAGATCTTGCGCGTATCCTCTTCGGAAAACGCCCCGCGCTCGGTGAAAACATCTACAAATTGGGCGAGCTTTCGCCTGGCCGCCGCCGGTATCATCTCTTTACAGACGATCTCAACATACTTTGGATAGCATGTTTTGTATTCGTTGGGCACGACGTGCGCCCCTAGTAGCGTCGGAACAATCGTCCCGGGCCACTGTTGCGCGGCATCGCGGATCGCTCCCAATGACTTGAGTTCCGAATCGAGGGTCAGCCCGTAGCCCGACTTCGCTTCTATTGTGGTCGTGCCTTGGATCGCCATCTCTTTGAATGCAGCCAACAGTTTCTTTGTCAGTGCACTCTTTGTCGCTTTACGCACGCCATCCAGACTCGAGCGAATGCCTCCTCCAGCTTCCCCGATTTCTTCATAGGTCGCACCAGAAATTCGCTTCTCAAAATCTACTAACCTCGGCTGCATGAATACGGGATGCGTGTGAGAATCTACGAATCCGGGCAGGACGACCTTGCCGTTGCAATCAATCTCTCTGATTTTCTTGCGGTTCTTTTTGATCCAAGGATCGCGCAGCGCGTCTTTACTCTTGCCCACCGAGACAATTTTGCCGCCCATGCAGAGCACTGCGGCATCTTCGAGCATGCCGAGTTCTCTAAGCCCCCTGCTCCGTCGGGGACCGGGCTTAGGCGATTCATAACGCAAAGTCAGCAATTGCCGGATGTCGACCAATAAAAGTGGTGCCGCGGAAGGCGCGCTTCGGGACGGACTCTGCTTGGAACTGGTCACCTTTCAATAGTTTAGCAGCCGACCGAAATGCCTCCGTCAATGCCATTTGCAAAAATGCCTGATATTCAGGCAGAATGTATATTCAGGCATACCAAATGGAATCGGCTAAAGTTGGAAAACGCGGCGCCATTATCATGCCGGCGAAGTTGCGCAAGCGCTTTGGGATTGAAGAAGGCAGCCTCGTGACCGCTGAGGAACAGGAAGACGGTATTCTTATCCGCCCAGCGATAATTATCCCAGTGGAAAGGTATAGTCCCGAGCGGAAGGCGGAATTTCTGCTTTCAAACGCTATCTCGGACTCCGATTATCGCAACGCGAAAAAAGAAGTGCGTAAGCTCGGCCTTGATCCCGCTTCCATTCCACATCATCGGCCAAGCTAAGTGGACCGGGTTTTTCTAGACGCCAACGTTCTCTTTTCCGCAGCCCATCGCTCCGACTCGGGTTTACTTCAACTCTGGAAACTAAAGACAGCGACACTATGCAGCTCGCGCTATGCGTTGGAGGAAGCGCGGATCAACTTAGACTCTGGGGATCAGAAAACCAGGCTGAACCGTCTGGCGGCGTCAGTTCGCATGTTCGATGTGTCGCGTCGGGAACTTCCGCGCGAAATTGTGCTGCCCGAAAAAGATCAGCCAATCTTGCTCGCCGCCATCGAAGCTCACGCTACGCATTTGCTGACAGGAGATGTTCGTCACTTCGGAAAATATTTCAGCAAGGAGATTGAGGGCGTGGAGATTATGCTTCCCGGGGAATATCTCCGAATGCATAGGCTAACTTTATAGTTGGTCGTTCTAGTCGCTACCCGGATGCACTCCACTCGCTTGCTCTTCAGCACCACGTCTGAGAAGAGAATCATCGGCGACCTACCTCATCGGCACCTTCACGCCTTTTTCTCGCGCAAATCGCCTGGCCTCGTCGTAGCCTGAGTCCACGTGGCGAATCACGCCCATGCCCGGATCCGCGGTCAACACGCGCTCAATGCGTTTCGCCATCATGTCAGTGCCATCGGCCACAGTTACTTGTCCCGCATGCAGCGAATAGCCGATGCCCACGCCGCCCCCGTTGTGTACGGAAACCCATGAAGCCCCCGCAGCTGTATTAATCAGTGCGTTCAGAATCGGCCAATCGGCGACGGCGTCACTGCCGTCTTTCATGCTTTCTGTTTCACGGTACGGTGATGCGACAGAGCCGCAATCCAGGTGATCGCGGCCAATCACAATGGGCGCTTTAATCGTGCCCTTTTTCACCAGATCGTTCATCGCCAGGCCAAATTGCGCACGTTCGCCGTAACCCAGCCAGCAAATCCGCGCCGGCAGCCCCTGAAACTTAATTCGCTTGCGCGCCAGATCTATCCATCGGCGCAGAATGCGGTTGTCTGGAAACATCTCGAGAATCAGATCGTCGGTGACGTGAATATCCGACGCCTCGCCGGATAGCGCCACCCAACGAAATGGGCCGCGCCCTTCGCAAAATAGGGGACGAATATATGCCGGCACAAACCCAGGAAAATCGTACGCATTCTCTACGCCACGCTGATGCGCAAATGTCCGGATGTTGTTGCCATAATCGAAGGTGACTGAGCCCATCTTCTGCAATCGCAACATGCCTTCGACATGCCGGGCAATCGCATCCAGCGATTTCTCCTGGTAAACCTTCGGATCGCGCTTGCGTAAGTTCAACGCTTCTTCCAACGTCATTCCATTGGGGACGTAGCCATTCAGCGGATCATGTGCCGAAGTCTGATCGGTCAGAATGTCAGGAACGACTCCGCGTTCGGCAAGCTCCGGAATGACGTCGGCGCAATTCCCGACTAATCCCACGGAAACATTCTCCTTCTTGCGCACGGCGTTCTTCAGAATGCGCAACGCCTCGTCGAGCGTGTTCACCATGAAGTCGCAATACCCAGTCTTCAAGCGCTTCTTGATACGCTCAGGGTCGACATCAATTCCCAGAAATGCCGCGCCCGTCATGGTTGCAGCCAGAGGCTGAGCTCCACCCATGCCTCCCATGCCGCCACTCACAATCAATTTTCCTGCGAGGTCTCCGCCAAAGTGCTTTTCTCCAGCCGCTGAAAAGGTCTCAAATGTTCCCTGCACAATCCCCTGCG
>JBEKTR010000262.1:0-5149 GCA_049515835.1 Terriglobales bacterium | reverse complement strand
TCGCAATGCTAGGCATTGGCGCTCGCGTTCGTTGAGCTTCGCCATGCAGCTGGCAACTTTCTGCTGCTGAATCAATTCGTGTTCCGCCGACGTTGCATGCTCTGCCAAGGCCCGATCCGCAACCCAGCCCGCTACCGCGTTGTCATGCGCGCCTCGCCGGCGGATATGGTCAATTGCGAGGTTATGCACCACGCGGTAAAGCCAACTGCGCACGTTCAGAATTTTCGCGTTCCGTTGCAGATGATCGAATAACTTGAGAAAAGCCACCTGCACTAAATCTTCACTGTCACCCGTTGAACCGACGACTTGGTAGGCGTACCCAATCAGCGAAGGTCGCATGCTGGCATAAAGATCTACCAGCGTCTCCTCCAGCTTCTGACTCTTACGCTGCTCCTCGGTTTGTTCAAACCCGAACACTCGTGAGAGGTTCAGGATGGCTTCGCGCTCCATCTTTGCCTTATCGGGACTGTTTTGGCGTGCTGTCACTTTGCGCCTTAGAACAAGACGCAACATTATAAGACGAACCGGGTCTATGAGAGGCTAACAATTCCCCTTCTCTTGCCCCATAAAATCCGCGTAACCTTCTGAATGTATTGAGCTTAGGCGGTCAGCAAGATTTTCCCGCTAAGTTGTCAGCGATAGGCTGGATCGGGCGATGCCTGGCGGTCGTAGTCCCGGCCGTATTTGTTCTTATGTGGAAGGGGAGCTTCCGGGCCAGCCTGCATACTAATCTCGCCCAAAGAGTGGCTGGATTCTGTGACCGTTACGGTACGCGCTTCGGATTGCATCGCCTCCGGCAAGGCGTGTTCACTCCACACTTGCAGCTTGTATTGCGCGGGAGGCACGTGCGCTATCGTGAAACGGCCATTACGGTCCGATTTTGCATAGTACGGTGTTTGCAGCGCGATGACGACCGCGCTCATCTGGGGATGGATATTGCAGAAGATATAACTAATCCCCACGCGGTCGAAGTGCACGATGCGCGATTCGCCGGCCTCGTAAAGGCCGAGATCGAAACGTTTGCCATCGAACAACGAGAACACATTATGAAACCAGGGATCGCGGTTGGGGAACCTGACAGCGGCGCCGACCGGAACAACCAGAACATGCGGTTCAAAGCTTTTGTTCTTTTGCACGAGCTGCAACGGAGGTTTGTCCGGCCAATTCGCAGGCGGATCATTCGCTGGCAAAGACGAAGAAGTAGAAGAAATCGGGGTCAGCCACGCCACCGAATCGGATTGGTCGCGCAGCGCGCCTTTGCCGTTCCGGTTTAGCTCGATACGCCCGGTGACTGTGACATCCTGTGCGAGGGCAGACGACGTCAACAGCAAAAAGCATGTCCAAAGCGGGATTCGAGTTGCGCCCCAACCTCTCAGAACAAGACTCCCATAATCAGATTAATCTGGCTCGCCGTCCAGTCTGTAGGAAACAGGGAAAATGTCTTCAGATGATGATACTCGGCGGAGAACAACAAGTCAGATCGAGGACGATATATGACATTGGCAATCGAGCCCTGATTGCGCGACAAGTAGCTTCCATACAAACCGCCATTTGAAAAATAGTTCAAGTCGGCCGCAAAAGGATTGTCCTCGCCAAAGGCCGCATTGAACTCAAGCGTCGAACGCGGTTGAAATTTTAGCTGTACCCATCCTCCAGTCGAATTGATGGCGTGAATAAGACTGGTGGGTTCGTTCAGTTCGCCGCTACTGATAACGCTCCCTCCCAAAGCTCCACCGATTCCGCCGACCGCTTTCCCGCGGTAGAACTTCCCCGAAAGCGCAATCATGCGCTGCAATGGGAAATTGAAATCAGTCATCCCGGCCCAACCGTCCACGTTGCGATTGAAGCCGTAATTTTGCCGCCCGTAATACCCCGCGCCGCCAATGGTCAACGGTTGCCCAAAAACGGTTCGAGTCCACGCGATGCGGGTGGCATAGGCAGGCTGGCGCGATGACTCACCGGCTTGGGGCGCACGATAGGTAGAGTTCGCAGGCGGTTCGCCGTCCAGGTTGTCGAGCACTCCAATCTGCGTGATAACAGCCGAGTCATTCGTGAGCGCAAAGCGATGCTCAACTCTGGCCTGCGGTGTCCAGCTCCAAAGATTGCCCGCGTAGGCAAGCGCAGGGATCGACTGGGCGGCAAAAGATGTGGGTGAGTTCGGGGCGAAGAACAATGCGTCCTGACCCACAATCACCGATGTGTTTGTCCAATCGAGTCTGGCTGTGCCCGTCCGCAGCCACGCCAGCCCGTAATTCACCCCGTTCGAAACATTGCTGAAGCCGCCGCCAAAATCGAACCGTATGTCCGCACTGGTTCGTGCCCCAGCAAAAGTAGGGCCGGTCACGTTAAAACCCAGTTGCGATTGGCGAAGTGTGCCCCCAAAACTTCCGCCGGACGCCCCTGCGGCACTGGCCAACGCCAGATTCGGAATGTCAGCGTTATCGACCGCGCCCGTATTGCTGAAGAGATTGAAAAGGACGATTCCGGAGAAACGAACGCGATATTTCGACCAGCTCTCCACTTTCGTCTGGTATTGCTCGTCAATCTTGCCGGAGAGTAGTTGGAACTCTTCATCGAGCCGGGCGTCATGATCGTCGGCCGCCGCATTCTGAGCTTCCGCTGCGGTCACCGTAAGATGCGCGCCTACAGCATCGTCTCCACGCATCACCGACGCCTGTGCCGCGGAAGATTCGGTGCGCGATTCATCAAGCTCATGCCGCAATTCGATCGTTTCGGCACGATATTTCTCCGTCTCCGTGTGCATGGCTTCCATGTTTTTGCGCAACTCTTGAACTTGTTGCTGGAGTTCACGCACGGAATCAGTCAATGCATTTTCATTCGCCGCTGTTGGCTTGGCATCCTGTCCGGAAGCCGTCAGAGTCCACACACAAGCCCAGCATAGAATGAAACCAAAATACATTCGCGGATGAAAACAACTCCGGCACATGGAAGTCTCCATTCTTGTTCCTTCGAAGTTAGGTGGTCCTGCACCAAAATGGACAGAACACGCGCCGATAGATTTTACCCGCAAATGCTCTAACCGCTTACGGAAAGCGCTTTGTCCACGGGCAGACGCAACGGCAGTGTCAACCGGAAGACGGTTCCGGCGCTGGACGTGTTTTCGACCACAATCTCTCCGCCATGGTCTTGGACGATCTTCTGCACCACGGTCAGGCCCAATCCGGTGCCGTTTTCTTTGTCGTGGCTCACGAACGGCTCAAATAGCGTATTGCGCACCACGTCTGCAATCCCGCGCCCATTATCAGATATTTTCACCTCGATATTTTCCGGAGTCTGCCGCAAGCGAATTTGAATTTTTCCGCCGGCACGGGGTACGGCTTCGCAAGCGTTCAGCAGCAAATTATGAAAAACGCGCTCCAACCGCTTGGCATCGAACCAACCCTCGCTGTTTCCTTCGCAGAAAAGTTCCATCGTCACATCATGAAAATCGGGATGGGCCTTAACCACCTGAATCATGCGCTGGAGAATTTGCTGAATGCTGCCATAGGCCGGCCTCAAGGATTCGCGGGTGCGTGAGAATTCCAGCAGAGCTTCGATCAGATCGGTCATCTGGTTCACAGCGACCCGCACTTCCTGGTAGAGCTCTTCTCTCTGAGCCGGGGAAAGATCGCCCTCGCAAAGAAATTCGGCGTTAGCCACGATTGCCGCTAGTGAATGCCGAAGATCATGTGAGATTGAACTGGCCATTCGGCCTATCGTCGCTAGCCGTTCCGCATCTACAAGCTCTCGCTGGGTCTTATGCAGACTGCTACGCATGCCGTCGAACGCAACCGCGACTTCAGCCACTTCGTCACGCCCGTGGGGCGCGAGTGGATAAGCAAAATTCCCTTGCTCCAGCGCCCGCACACCGGCAACCAGATTCTCGAGCGGGCGGGTAAACGTCTTCGATATCAGGAACACGAAAAAACTACCGCCTAACACCGCGATGAGTCCGAGCGCCAAAAGCTCGCGATTCAGCCCGCTTAGAAACTGCGTTTCCCGGTCAAGCGATTTGAGCACGGTGAGCCGCACCGTACCCGAGATCTCCGGCGCCAAGTCCACCGAACTGACGAGAAAGCTTTCGTTGTCAAGTCTGATCTGCCCAGGCTGCTCAGCAAGTCTGCCCGGAAAATCGGACGCCAATAACTCGTTTTGGCGCGCTGAGGAGAGCGTGCTCGTGACAATTTTTCCTTCAAAAGTAAATACCACCTGACTGGCGGATACTCTGCTGATTTCTTCGGCGATCCTGCCATTTACCTCGTAGCCCAGCGCAAGGTACCCCAAGCGGCGCTCTTCCGCGGGATCCCCGAAATAAATCGGTTGCACGAAGACCTCGTAAAGATGTCCACTTGCATACCACCAGTGGCTTGACTCGCTCGCACCCAGCGACTGACTCATGAAATCCCGTGCGTCTTCGGCGGTCAAGCCTGGGCTGCTGGCGTGGAGCGCCATAATTTTTGCCGAGGGATCGGCGAGGACGAACAAATCCGTGCGCGCCAGGCGCCAGAGGTCGAGCGATGCATCTTGAATTGTAGAGGCATCACGCGTCGTCATCAGCGCCCGCACATTGGGCAGATCGGCGAGCAGCTCAGCCGATTCAGAAAACGCCGCCTGCCGTTGCCGCTGAAAGTTTCGGAAGGTCAGGACGGAGTTCTCAAGATCGCGAAAAATCTGCTGCCGCACCTTCTGCTGCACACTGCGCCTCACTAAGAGGAGCGTCGTGGCCGTAAGGCTGGCCGTCACCAGTGTGACCGTCAGAAGAAATTTGGTTCGCAATCGAAGAGAGGACATCGCCATAAGATCTCGTGGCACGATCGCGCAAGGGGAGACTTATTTGCGCCGCATCTAAGGTACAAATTTATAGCCGGCGCTGTGCACTGTACGGAAATGCGCCGGGTTGGACGGATCTCTCTCAAGCTTCTGCCGCAACTTCAGGATGTGATTATCCACCGTGCGAGTGGAGGGATAATTCTGGTAGCCCCAGACCTCATTCAGCAGCTCGTCCCGAGAAATTACGCGCTCCGGATTTTGCGACATGAATTTTAGCACCTTGAATTCCTGCGCCGTAAGCTGCACTAATTCACCAGCCCGCCGCAATTCCATTTTCGCAAAATCCACATTGATGTCGCTGAAAGTGAACGTCTTGCTC
>JBEKTR010000261.1:0-5151 GCA_049515835.1 Terriglobales bacterium | reverse complement strand
CGAACATCCTCCTGCGAGATGCCCATTCGATCGGCGCGATCGAGCACGCCGAACATGCCGAGAACCTGCCCTTGGGCTCCGAGCAGTGGCAGGGCGAGTATCTGCCGTACCGAGAATTCCGCGAGCAACCCCAGATTCGCGCCGGGCGCCCCAGCTGGGTCATCCGACCAATAGACCTGGCCGTCGAGCAATGCGCGGCTCGTTAGGCCGTCTGGGAGTATAAACTCGACACGATGACTTTGCCCCTCGGCCGCTCCCCAGCGAACGCGAAATTCGCCATCTTCCAATAAACCGATAAAGGCCCGCTCAAACCCCAAAAAACCGGCGGCGCGCAGAGCAAATTTTTGAAAGAACTGATCGAGATCCGAAATGGAGCCCAGCTCGGAGGAAATGACGAGCAACTGCTGAAGTTCATGGGCCTGGTCTTGCGCGGTTGCGTAGAGTTCCGCATTGGCAATGGCCACGGCCCCGAAGCTGGCAATAGTCGAGACGAGCGACTTCTCATCCGGGCTGAAAGGATTGCCCCGGCGAGGATAGACCAGTAAAACACCGTCGCTCGACGAAGTACGAAAGGGCGAAGCCAACAGCGAGCCGGGCTCAATTAACGAACCGCACGCGTGGGATGCAGGGTCGATGGAGGTTGTAATCATGCCAGCGGCGGAGACGGCGCGACGGGCAAGATCCACGGCAAATTGCATCCCTTTGCGGTCGTGTCCCGCGCGAATGGCGGTCTCCTTTTCCGGCGACTCCGCGCTCACTGCGCGTAATTCAAAGCCTGGTCCACCCTGGCGCATGAGCACGCAAACCAATGGAACAGAGAGGGCGACGCGCAACCTTTCGGCCATGACCTGCACGGCGGCGGCGGCTTCGGGAATGGTCTGCAAAGAGCGCACGACTCCGGCAAGAATTTCGGCCCGGCGGTGTTCCTGCTGCGAAACCTCCTGCAGACGTGCTGCTTCGAGCAAACTCCCCAGCTGTCCGGCAAGTATGGTTGCCTTCGCGGCGAGGTCTTCGTTGAAATATTCAGGATCCGAACTGTGCAGCAAGACTGCGGCGCCTATCAATTCATTCGCCACAATGAGGGGCGCTGCCATAAGAGACTGGGCACGAAATTCCGCGGCCGTGGCGTAGCGGGAGACATCTACGTGGTTGACGAAGATCGTCTTGCGGGTGCGGACGGCTTCCATGGTGACGGCACTCTCGCCGGCGCGCAGTCGCAGACCGGCGAAGTTCTCTGCCATGAAGCCATCTGCGACGGCTCCCACCAGTTCTTCATCGCTGACCGATTGCCAGAAGTACACGCCATCCACGCCGAAATAGTTGCGCGCGATACCGCAAAACGATTGCACCAGAGCGAGAGGGGAGCTGCCTTGCGAGGCGATAGAAGCGAACTGCAGCAACACATCCTGGAAAGACTGATGGGTGGATGGGCGGGCAAACGCGTTCGCTCTCTTATCTCCGATCTGCAACATCCGCTCTAGACTCCCGAGGGTTCACTGTAAGTAATTGAAGATAATGGAAGATAGCTCGCAATCTCATTTTGAGTCAAGCGAATAAAGGCGCAGCTGACGAATTTTGACAATGTGAGTAACGGTAGTGAAGGTCGCGGCCAGAAGCCTTCGACACCACGAGCGCTCTCAAATTCATCGAGGGCGGGCGGATAAACTTCCGTAATACTGCGCACATCACTTTTGCTTGAGTTCCCCAAACCCTTACAGCAATTATGTATAGAAGAGCGAAGAGGGACGGAGAAATCCGTGTTGCTGGCTCTTTTTGGGAGACTAGGGAATGCACGGTACGTGGAGATGCCTGATAAGTAAGAGGTTACGAGTTTTGGCGTGTATTGCTTTAGTTGTGGCAATGGTTCCTCTGCGGCGCGCAACGGCACAGTCGGATGCCCCGCAAAGGAAAGTGCGTTCGAGAGTAGCACCGACTTATCCCGACATCGCACGGAGGATGAGTATTTCTGGTGTCGTGCGGATGCAAGTGGTTGTGGAACCAAATGGGACTTTGAAAGATGCAAAAGTAATGGGTGGACATCCCTTGCTGGTGAACGCGGCTATGGATGCCGTTAAGAAGTGGAAGTTTGAGCCGGGGCCTTCCGAGACCACGGAGAACGTCGAGTTTACTTTCGCTCCCCAGTAGATCGCCCGGTGGAAAGCGTCCGGGATTTTGATTAGCGGAGAATCGGTAATGACGATCGGTAAAAAACTATATGTAAGCTTTGGCGCCATCCTGGTGATGGTCGTGTTGCTATTTCTGGTCAACCTGACGGCGACGTATCGGGAACGCTCGGCCAAAGCGGCGGCGGCGCAAGCCATGCAGATGGCGCAATTGACCGACATGATTCGGTTCCAGATGATGCAGAACCGGCTATACCTCGGCAACTATCTGTTGAGCGGTGACACGCGTGAAGCGGACCGCATGCACGAGGGTGAGCACCTTCTGTCGTCGCGCCTTGAGGAAGCGGGCAAGTTGGTGAATTCGGAGCAGGAGAAAGATGCGCTGGGGCGTGTAGAGAAGAATGAGGAGAACTGGGCGACGGAATTTGCTGCCCCGCTGATGCAAAAACGCGCGGATGTGGATTCAGGAAACGCGACGGTGGCAGAACTCCAGGTTTTTTATCTTCAGAAAGACGCGTCGTCATGGGTGAAGACGTCCACCGATGCACTGGCGCTAGCCGACGACGAGAACACGAAGGTGCTCGATGAGCGCCGTAAATCAGATGAAACCGCGAGCACGTGGACGGTGCTGCTCTCATTGATGAGCACCCTGATGGCCCTGGGACTGGGAGCGGTTATCGCATACCGGGCCGCGCTTTCCATCACCAAACCACTGAAGGACCTCATGAAAGTAGCGGAACAGATTGGCAACGCAGGCGATCTGGACCACGAGATTACGATTACGGGCAATGATGAAATCGGACAATTGGCCCGCACCTTCACGGGGATGGTGCAATATCTGCGCGAGATGGCAGCCCTGTCGGAGGCCATCGCGGGTGGAAACCTCACGGTCGAAGCCACACCGCGATCGAAGAATGACACTTTGGGCAACGCGTTTGCCCGCATGATTGAAGGTTTGCGCAGCCTGGTGCGGAACGTTCGCGATTCGTCCTCGCAAGTGGCTGGGGCGTCCGAACAGGTGGCCAGCGCGTCTGACGAATCGGCGAAAGTTAGCCTGCAAACTTCATCCGCGATTGATGAAGTCACCAGCACCATGCACGAGATGAGCGTCAACGTGCAGAACATGGTGAAGAACACCCAGGTGCAGGCTTCGAGCGTGAGTGAGACTTCGGCTTCGATCGACGAGATGGTGGCGTCGATTCAGCGTGTGGCCGACACCGCGAAAGTGTTGCTCGATATCTCCAACCGGTCGCGTGAAGAAGTCCATAGCGGCATCGCCACGATGGATAAGGCGACGACGGGCTTGAACAAGATTAACGACACGATCAGTTCGTCTGGGGAAATCATCGGAGTGTTGGGGCAGCGCGCGGACGACATCGGCAAGATCATTGAAGTGATTGATGATCTGGCCGAACAAACGAATCTCCTCGCGCTGAACGCGGCGATTGAAGCGGCACGCGCCGGCGAACATGGGTTGGGCTTCGCGGTGGTTGCTGACGAAGTCCGCAAGCTGGCGGAAAAATCGGCGCAGTCCACAAAAGAAATCTCCGAACTGATCGAGAGCATTCAGAAGGAAGCCCGTAAAGCGGTCGAGAACATGGAGCGGAGCACGGGTATCGTCAACGAAGGCCTGAATCTAGGTCAGGACCTCAACGGGGCGCTCAAGAAAATCTCCGATGTGGTCACGGAGGTTTACAAGTTTGCGCAGGAAATCGGCGCGGCCACGAACGAACAATCGCACGGGTCTTCGCAGATTGCGCGGGCGACATCGCGGCTGAACGAAATCACGCACGAAATCAACTCGGCGGTAGAAGAACAAGCTGCCGGAGCACAGGCTGTGGTCAAAGCCATGGAGCAGATGCGCGGATTGGTGCAGCAAACGACTTCGGGTTCCACACAACTGGCTGCGTCGGCAGAACAGATGTCGAGAATGTCGTCCGACCTGCTCAGTTCGATGGACCGGTTCGCACTGGAGCAGAACGAGCGTCCTACCAATGCAGACGTGGCCCGGGCGGGCAACCCGCAAAGCCGCCGAGCAGCGGCAGGACGCATATAAGTTGCGCCGGAATATGAGAATCGCATGAGCCAGGAGCTACATATCGTCGGGTTCCGCGTGGGTCACGAGACCTACGGCGTTCCTATTACGTCTCTCCACGAAATCGTGCGAGTGCCGGAAATCACAGCCGTGCCCGATGCGCCGGATTACATGGAAGGCGTTATTAACCTGCGAGGCAAAATTGTCTCGGTTATCGATCTGCGGAAGCGGTTGGGGGAAAAAGTCGTAGCCGCCAGCGCCCGAAGCCGGATTCTGGTTGTCGAATACAAAAAGCGGCTCTGCGGGTTGATTGTGGACTCCGCCTCCGAAGTCCTAAAGATTCCGGTCTCTGACATTGAACCGCCGCCCACCGTGTTTCAAGAAGGCGCCCTACAGTGCGTGACTGGGATGGGCAAATATCAGGGAAGGCTCATTGTCCTGCTCGACACCAACAAATTGCTGTCACAGGAAGTACTACAAGCACGCAGCGATGTACCCGAAGCACAAGGAGCGGCCGCCGGCAAATGAGGTGCATGGGACCGCACATGAAAGATAACGAATGAGCTCACCAGCCCTAGCCGTCCAGATCAGCGAGGCCGAACTCAAACTACTGCAGGCGCTCGTCTATCAGGAATGTGGGATGCATTTCGACGCGCGGCGCACCCATTTCTTGCAAGACCGCCTGCTTCGCCGACTGCGCGAGTGCAAGATGGATTCGTTCTACAGTTATTACCGCTTGCTGATTACCGACGATGGCCGGCAAGAATTGTCGCGACTGGTGGAGAATCTGACGGTCAACGAGACAAGTTTCTTCCGCAACCGGGCACAACTGGATCTTTTCCAAAAGCACATTTTGAACGACCTGGTCCTGGAAAAAGCGCGGCGACGCGATTTCAATATTCGCATTTGGAGCGCGGGCTGTTCGACGGGGCAGGAACCCTACACGCTGGTGATGCTAATTGCCGATTCGCTGGCTTATCACCATATGCGGAC
>JBEKTR010000260.1:0-9360 GCA_049515835.1 Terriglobales bacterium | reverse complement strand
AACACTTGCATCAACCAGAAGCCGGTTGTGGTCAGGGGGCAGCGGGTGACGAAGGGCCAGGTTCTGGCTGATGGTCCCTGCACCGATCACGGCGAGTTGGCGCTGGGACGGAATGTGCTGGTCGCGTTCACTCCGTGGCGGGGCTACAACTTCGAAGACGCAATTCTGGTCTCCGAGAAACTAGTGAAAGAGGACTACTACACCTCGGTGCACATCGAGGAGTACGAAATCGAATCGCGGGACACGAAGCTGGGGCCGGAAGAAGTTACTCGCGACATTCCCAACGTCAGCGAATCCACGCTGCGCAATCTGGATGAAGCTGGCGTCATTCGCATCGGCGCGACGGTGAAGCAGGGCGACATTCTGGTGGGTAAAGTTACACCGAAGGGCGAAACCCAGCTCACGCCAGAAGAGAAACTGCTGCGTGCCATTTTCGGCGAAAAAGCCGGCGATGTGCGTGACGCCTCGCTCTACTGCCCGCCGGGCATTGAAGGCGTGATCGTGGACGTCAAGATCTTCTCCCGCAAGGGGCAAGAAAAAGACGAGCGCGCGAAAGCGATTGAGGGCGGACAGGTGGCAAAGCTGGAAAAGAACTTGTCGGACGAAATCCGGATTCTGACCGATGAGCGCTTGAAGCGTCTGGAAAACATTCTGGGCGGCAAGGTGGTGCAGGCAGATTTGCATGACGAGCGCACCAACAAACGCCTGTTGACCAAAGACACGGTGCTGGACCGCGATACGATCGAGCGCATTTCGACCCGTAACCTGAAGCGCATCAAGTATGCCGACAAGGACCCGCGGGTCAACGAGCAGATCGATGAAATCGAGGAGATGACCTCGCGCCAGATTGACGTTCTGAAGAAGATCGTCAACGAGCGCAAGGAGAAGCTCACCAAGGGCGACGAGTTGCCGCCGGGCGTGATCAAGCTGGTGAAAGTCTATATCGCCATGAAGCGCAAGCTGAGTGTGGGCGATAAGATGGCCGGCCGTCACGGAAACAAGGGCGTCATCGCGCGCATTCTGCCGGAAGAAGACATGCCTTATCTGGAAGACGGCACGCCGATGGAAATCGTGCTCAATCCGCTGGGCGTTCCTTCCCGGATGAACGTGGGACAGATTTTGGAAACCCACTTGGGATGGGCGGGCCATGAGCTGGGAAAGAAAATCACGGCCATGCTGGCGGAAAACACGAAAGAAGCGGAGATCCGGCGCGAGCTGAAGAGCTTGTTCAAGGACACCGTGCTTGCCGACACAGTCGCTGACCTCAGCGACGAGGAATTGATGGCGGTTGCGCCGACGTTGAAACGCGGAGTCTTCACGGGCTCGGCAGTGTTCGACGGAGCGCGCGAAAGCGAAATCAAGGCGCTGCTGAAGAGCTCGGGCCTGCCGGAATCGGGCAAGACTTTCTTGTACGACGGCATGACGGGCGACAAGTTCGAGCAACCGGTCACAGTTGGCTACATTTACATGCTGAAACTCTCCCACTTGGTGGACGACAAGATTCACGCGCGTTCCATCGGACCGTACTCGCTGATTACGCAGCAGCCTTTGGGCGGTAAAGCGCAATTCGGCGGACAGCGTTTCGGAGAAATGGAAGTCTGGGCGCTAGAAGCTTACGGCGCGGCGTTCATTCTTCAGGAACTGCTGACAGCGAAGTCCGACGACGTGTATGGCCGAACCAAGATTTACGAGGCCATCGTGAAGGGCGAAGCTGCCATGGAACCGGGCGTACCCGAGTCGTTCAACGTGCTGATTCGCGAGCTGCAATCGCTCTGTCTTGACGTGGAGTTGATCAAGGCGGGCGAGAAGAAGCCGGTTATGGGAACCACCGGCGGGGTCGCAGCGGCCGATTAATGCGATGGGCCGGAAAATCCGGCCCATGCACACTACGAGATTCGCAACAAGAGATTGGAAAACCGGCCGGCAACATCGCTCCTGAGTTGCCGACCCGGAAACAAGATTGAAAGACAAATCGGGAGCCGTGAGCGGGCGCGTTAGAACCGCAGGAAGCGGAGGAACACCTTGTTTCGTTCGAGCCCCTTTGACCTGGCAAACCCTGTAGCGGATTTCGACGCCATTCGCATCAGCCTGGCTTCGCCCGAGAAGATCCGGAGCTGGTCGCACGGCGAAGTCACCAAACCGGAAACCATCAACTACCGCACCTTCAAGCCGGAGCGGGACGGGCTGTTTTGCGCCCGCATCTTCGGGCCGGTCACCGACTGGGAGTGTTTGTGCGGCAAGTACAAGCGCATGAAGCATCGTGGAGTCATCTGCGATAAATGCGGCGTGGAGGTCACTCTTTCCAAAGTTCGCCGCGAGCGTCTCGGCCACATCGAGCTGGCATCTCCGTGCTCGCACGTGTGGTTCTTCAAGGGCCTGCCCAGCCGCATCGGGCACCTCCTTGATATCTCCCTGCGCGACCTTGAGTCCGTGCTCTATTTTGAAGCGTACGTCGTGGTCGAACCTGGCGACGCTCCGGTAAAAGAGCGTGAAGTGATCAAGGACGAAGCGAAGTTCCGCGAACTCGACCAACAGTTCCGTCCTGCCGGCTTCAAGGCGATGATGGGCGCGGAAGCGATTAAGGAATTGCTCAAGCGCGTGGACATTGAGGGCCTAGGTGTTGAGCTGCGCGAGAAGATGAAGCATGAGAACTCGCTCCAGAAGCGCCTCAAATACACAAAGCGCCTAAAGGTTGTGGAAGCTTTCCGCAAGAGCGGCAACAAGCCGAACTGGATGATTCTGGATGTAATTCCGGTCATTCCTCCGGAGCTTCGTCCACTGGTTCCCCTTGATGGCGGCCGTTTCGCGACGTCGGATTTGAATGATCTGTATCGCCGCGTCATCAACCGCAATAACCGGTTGAAGAAGCTGATGGATCTGCACGCTCCTGAAGTCATCGTACGCAACGAAAAGCGCATGTTGCAGGAAGCGGTGGACGCGCTGTTCGACAACGGGCGCCGCGGCCGCGTGTTGCGTGGAGCGAATAACCGTCCGTTGAAGTCACTGTCGGACACGCTGAAAGGCAAGCAGGGCCGGTTCCGTCAGAACCTGCTGGGCAAGCGCGTGGACTACTCAGGGCGCTCGGTCATCGTGGTTGGGCCGGAACTCAAGCTGCACCAGTGCGGCTTGCCGAAGAAGATGGCGCTCGAACTCTTCAAGCCGTTCATCTACCACCGCTTGGAGCAGACCGGACATTGCACGACCATTAAGCAAGCCAAGGAAATGGTCGAACAGCAAGAGGCGGTGGTTTGGGACATTCTGGAAGAGGTCATCAAAGACCATCCGGTGTTGCTGAACCGCGCTCCAACCCTGCACCGGTTGGGCATTCAGGCGTTTGAGCCGGTGCTGGTGGAAGGCAAGGCGATCAAGATCCACCCGCTGGTTTGCACGGCGTTCAACGCGGACTTCGACGGCGACCAGATGGCAGTGCACATTCCGCTGTCTCCGGAGGCACAAGTGGAAGCCAGCGTATTGATGCTGTCTTCGCACAACATTCTGTCGCCAGCGTCGGGACATCCGATTACCGTGCCTACGCAGGATATGGTGTTGGGTCTTTACTACCTGACCAAGTCGAAGCCGGGTGCGAAGGGCGAGGGCCGCGCTTTTGCGACCACCGAGGAAGTGTTGCTGGCGCTGGATGCGGGCGAGATTGAAACGCTCACGCCGATTCGCCTGCGTTATTCGGGCGAAGTGATGGACCTGACCACGGCCTACGACGATCAGGACATCACACACACCGAGCCGGTGCACTTTGAGCGGCAATACATCAACACGACCGTCGGCCGAGCGATCCTGAACGACCATCTGCCCGAGGGAATGCCGTACATCAACGGGCTTCTTAAGAAAAAAGGTATCGGCCAGTTGGTGAATTATTGCTACCTGCGCTTCAAGCTGGAGACGACAGTCAAGATGCTGGATGAAGTGAAGTCTCTCGGGTTCCGCTTTGCGACCCGCGCCGGACTTTCGATTGGCATTGACGACATGGTCATTCCCGATAACAAAAAGCAATTGGTGAAAGACGGCGAGAAGCAGGTGGTTGCAGTTCAGCAGCAGTATCTCGACGGCGCCATCACCAACGGTGAACGTTATAACAAAGTCATTGAAATCTGGTCGGGCATCACGGAAAAAGTTGCCGATGAAATGTTCGGGCAGATGCAGCAGCGCGACAAGGAAGGCTTCATCAATCCGATACAGCAGATTCGCCAGCTCTCCGGCATGCGTGGATTGATGGCCGAGCCGTCAGGTGAAATCATCGAAACCCCGATCACGGCGAACTTCCGAGAAGGGTTGACGGTGTTGCAATACTTCATCTCGACCCACGGCGCGCGTAAGGGATTGGCCGACACCGCGCTCAAGACCGCCGACTCGGGTTACTTGACCCGCCGTCTGGTGGACGTGGCGCAGGACGTGATCATCAGCGAATACGATTGCAATACGGTGGACGGAATTTACGTCGCCGGAATCGTGGAAGC
The DNA here is from genome assembly GCA_049515835.1 of Terriglobales bacterium. Taxonomy (GTDB): domain Bacteria; phylum Acidobacteriota; class Terriglobia; order Terriglobales; family Acidobacteriaceae; genus JAJPHW01. The sequence continues at coordinate 4,888 of JBEKTR010000260.1, read as the reverse complement.
TGGCGAGATCATCGAGCCGTTGCGTGACCGTATTGTGGGCCGCGTATCGCTCGAGAAGCTGAAGGACTACGACGGCAACGTCGTGGTGGACATCAACCAGGAGATCACCGAAGAACTGGCTGGCGCCGTGCAAGCAGCAGGTATTGAGCGGGTGAAGATCCGCTCGGTGCTGACCTGCGAATCGAAGCGCGGTGTTTGCGTGATGTGCTACGGGCGCAATCTGGCTTCGGGCCGTCTGGTCGAACTTGGCGAGGCGACGGGTGTGATTGCGGCGCAATCCATCGGCGAGCCGGGAACCCAGCTCACGATGCGTACCTTCCACATCGGCGGTACAGCGTCACGGGTCTCCGAGCAATCGCGTCTGGATGCCAAGAACAACGGCACAGTGCGCTTTGTTGGACTGCAAACGGTGAAAGCGAAGTCGGGCGACTTGGTAGTTATGAATCGCCAGGGATCGATTGCCGTGGTGGACGAAAAGGGTCGCGAACGCGAGCGTTATGCCGTGGTTTACGGCGCGAAGGTGAAGGTCAATGAGGGGGATCCGGTCCAGCTAGGCCAAGTGATGGTCGAGTGGGACCCGTACACGTTCTCGATCCTGACCGAAATCGGCGGCACGGTGCAGTTTAAAGACTTGCAGGAAGGTGTGACCCTCCATGAAGAAGTGGACGAAGTCACCGGTCTTTCACGGCATGTGGTTGCGGATTCGCCGGATGAAAAACGCCAACCGGCTATCATGATCAAGGGCAAAGCCGGCAAGCGATACTTGATGCCGTCGCGAGCCCACCTCATGATTCAGGATGGCGATACGGTGTTTCCGGGAGACGTGCTGGCGAAGATTCCTCGCGAAACCACGAAGACCAAGGACATCACGGGAGGTCTGCCGCGTGTGGTGGAATTGTTCGAAGCCCGCAAACCGCATGAAACCGCGGTCATCAGCGAAATTGATGGCACAGTGAAATTCGGCGAGGTTGCCAAGGGCCAGCGCAAGATGTATGTGGTCGCCGACAACGGGACGGAGAAGGAATATTCGGTCCCGCGCGGCGTGCACATTAACGTGCAGGAAGGCGAGCGCGTCAAGGCGGGTGAACCGCTGATGGACGGTCCGCTGAATCCGCACGACATTCTTGCAGTGCTCGGCGAAAAGGAACTTCAGTCTTACCTGGTGAACGAAATCCAGGAAGTCTATCGCCTGCAGGGCGTGAACATCAGCGACAAACACATCGAGGTCATCGTTCGTCAGATGATGCGGTGGCGCAAAGTCGAGGATGTGGGCGATACTTCGTTCCTGCTGGAACAGCAAGTGGACAAGTTCCGCTTCCAGGAAGAGAACGAACGCGTGATTCGCGAAGGCGGACGCCCGGCAACAGGCCGGCCGCTGCTGCTCGGCATCACGAAGGCTTCGCTCTCGACCGATTCGTTCATCTCGGCGGCGTCGTTCCAGGAGACCACGAGGGTGCTCACCGAAGCTTCCATTCAGGGAGCGGTGGACCATCTGCGCGGTCTGAAGGAAAACGTGATTGTCGGACGGCTGATTCCAGCTGGTACCGGCATGGAGTACTACCGCAACGTCCGTCTCTCGCCAGAAATGGAAGAGGCGGCCGCCAAAGTGCAGGAAGAAGTCTCTGCCGCCTACGAGGAAGCCGAGCGCGCGCTCGAGCTGATGCGTACCGAGGGCGAGACCGAGGAAATGACAGCGGAGTAATTAAAGGCAATCTGGGGCGGGTAGAATCGCGCCCGCCCCATTATTTTGCTTCTTGTTATGCACGCGAATCCTCAACATTTGCCTGGGCCGGACTTGCCGGATCGGGCACCCGCCGCGATTTCCCCATTGCGCCCGACTTCTGTGCGCAATACTCTGGGGCCATTGGTTCTCCGCTTCCTACGATTGCTGCGTCTGGCGTTCTGGCGGGCGTTTGAGCACGATGCATTCGCCATTGCGAAAGCGTCGGCCTATTCCTCCATCCTGACTTTCTTCCCGGCGTTGCTTGTGGTGGGATCGGTGCTGGCCACGTCGCGGAAGACAGAAGTTTATCTGCGGGAGATTTCGTATGCCGTGGGCCGCATACTACCCGCGGGTGGCGCCACGGCCATTGCCTATTTGAAAGGTTCGTCACTGCAACGGCCCGTGGGGTTGCTGGTCACGGCCTCGCTGCTGACTTTATGGACCGCCTCAGGCGCCATTATTTCGTGGATGGAAGGATTTCGCCGCAGCTATCAGTTACCCAAGACTTGGGGACTGGTAAAAGAACGGTGCATCGCGTTTTCGCTGGTGATTTTAGCGGGCGTACCCCTCAGTTTTGCGACGATTTTTGTGGCCTTCGGCAATCGAATTGAAGCGCGTGTACTGTTCCACATTGGCCATACGTTTGGGCCGGTCATTTTGGTTTTGGGACTCGTATTGCGTTGGACGGTCGCGCTTTTTACCAGCATTGCCGTGATTTCGCTGATTTATCACAATGCCGTGCCGCGCACTCAGCCATGGCACAGCGTATTGCCGGGCGCCACGCTTGCGACGGTAATGTGGTTCGGCGCGACGCTGGCGTTCGGCTGGTACCTGCAACACTACGCCGATTACAGCATTTTGTATGGATCGTTGGGCGTAGGTATAGCACTGCTGGTATGGATGTACATGGTCTCGCTGATCATTCTCGTTGGAGCGGAATTCAATGCCATGCTGTTTCCGCGGGCCATGCTGGGGCGTGAATTGCGCGAGATGCCAGCCACGGGAACAGCCTCGCGGTGACCACTTTCGTGTCCTGAAGCGTTATCTCATCCATTTAGTATCCATTTAGAATCTCAAATACTGAGAAAGGTTTTGCAATGAAGAAGAACAGGCCTGCGGATTCTCTCGCGGCTGGCGCTTCACCGGGACGGCGAGCCAAGATCATCTGCACGATTGGGCCAGCTTGCCACCACGAAGCCACGATGCGGCAACTGATCCGGCTGGGGATGGATGTGGCGCGTCTGAATTTTTCGCACGGCTCCCATTTGGAACACGCGGCGCACATCGAACGCTTGCGGCGAGCGGCTGGACGCGAAAATCGTACCATCTGCATTTTGCAGGATCTGCAAGGCCCGAAAATCCGCACGGGAAAACTCGAAGACCACTCGCCGGTGTTGCTCAAGGCCGGCAGTGAAGTGACCATCACGCCTGAGGAAGTTGAAGGCACGGCCAGACGAATCTCTACGACATTTAAAACTCTGGCGCAGGAAGTAAAGCCCGGTGCGCGGATATTGCTGTCCGATGGATTAATCGAGCTGCGTGTGCAGAAAATTCGCGGGCAGGCCGTGCAATGCGAGGTCGTCAACGGCGGTTATCTAGGCGAGAACAAGGGCATCAATCTTCCCGGAGTGGCGCTGTCCATTCCCGCGCTCACGGATAAAGACCGCGCTGATCTAGTGTTTGGCCTAAAGCACGGAGTGGATGCGGTCGCGCTTTCGTTTGTGCGTTCAGCGGAAGATGTTCTCTCTGCGAAGAAAATTATTCGCGCACAAAAATGCGACGTACCTGTGATCGCCAAGCTGGAAAAACCGCAGGCAATCGACCACCTCGAAGAAATTTTCGCGGCTTGCGATGGCGTAATGGTGGCGCGCGGCGACTTGGGAGTGGAGATGCCGCCCGAGAAAGTGCCTGTAATCCAAAAACATGTGATTAAGCGGTCCGGGTACTGGCGCAAACCGGTGATCACGGCAACGCAGATGCTGGAATCCATGATCGAGAATCCGCGCCCGACAAGGGCGGAAGCGAGTGACGTAGCGAACGCGATTTTTGATGGCACGGATGCAGTGATGCTTTCAGCCGAGACGGCCAGTGGGTCGTACCCACGCGAAGCGGTCGCGATGATGGCTAGGATTGTCGTCGAAGCGGAAGTGAGCATGTTGGAACCAGCGCAGGCCCGGCGGCGGCGGGATCGTCCATCGCAGACTATTGCCGAGACCATTTGCGAATCGGTCGCGCATGCAGCCGACGATTTGCCGATGGGCGCAATCGCCATTTTCACCGAAACGGGGAATACGGCGCAGCTGATTTCGAAATACAGGCCGAGAGTGGGCGTATATGCTTTTAGTCAGTCCGAGGCGGTATGCAATCGGATGAATCTGCTATGGGGCGTGCAGTCGGTCCGGCACAAGCAGACGGAAAATGCCGATACCATGGTTGCAGCCGCGGAACGTGAGCTTTTGCGGCGGCATAGCGTGAAAGCCGGCAATGTAATGGGTGTGGTCGCCGGTACACAGATGGCGTCGGGTTCGACAAACTTTATGCGATTGCATGTCGTGGGAGACGAGCGGGCCAAGCAGAAACCGAGGGCGCGAAATGTCTGACGAAGTGTTCTCCATTGCGATTTATGAACCACTGCCCGGGATGGAAGAAAAATCGCAGGCTACCATCCGGGAGTTGATGGGGATTCTTTCCAAAGGCGGTTATAGCCGCGATCATCTTTATCACGCCGCGCCATCGCAATACATACTATTGCGGCACTGGACTTCAGAAGACGCACGCCGCAATGCTCAAGAGGATCCCGATGCGCAGCGCTGTTGGGCCCGTCTGGCGCATGAGATCAAGATCATCAAGATTTACGAGACCTTGGAAGAAGTGCAATGGCAGCATTTGTAGACTCCTCTCTAGATCCGCCAGTCCGCGGATATTTGCATCACCCCGACAACTCGAACAATGATGGCCTCGTGCTGACACACGGGGCAGGGGGGAATTGCAACGCTCCGTTATTAGTTGCAGTGGCAAATGCCTTAGCTGAACGTGGAGTGACCGTGCTGCGCTTCGATTTGCCGTTTCGTCAGCAACGACCGTCTGGGCCGCCGCATCCGGGCACGGCCGCGAGAGATCGCGCTGGTTTGAAAAATGCAGTTATGGCCATGCGTGGAATTGTGT
>JBEKTR010000259.1:0-5176 GCA_049515835.1 Terriglobales bacterium | reverse complement strand
GTCTGCTTTCGCACCTGCTGGTTTTCTTCCTGCTCTTCGTTCTCTTGGACTTTATTTCCGCTCTCGCGTCCCTACTCTCGTCCCGCTCCTCGCAAAGCAAAGCTGCCTTTTGCGGCGCGCTCGTGCTTTTCGTCGCGCTTGCCGGCTTGGCTTTGCGCAACATCATTCTCCCTTCGCTCTCACTCGAAGGATTCTCCGCTGCCTTCGTCTCCGCGGCATTCGCCTTTGGTCTCGTCATGTATGGCGTCGCCAGCAGCGTCCGCCTCTGGAATCCCGCGCAGAATTCCAATCACCACGCAGTCGATGTTTTTTTCGACCCCTTTCAATTTCTTCAGCGCGCCAACAAGACAAAACAATCCATCGCGTTCGTAATTCTGGCCTGCCTCGCATGGTTTCTCTCAATCCATCTCAGCCGCCTCGACTGGGATTTCATGCTGCAAAAAATCGCCGTATTACTTATCTGGATAATCGCCTTCGCCATCTTCTACACCATCACGCCGCCGAATAATCGCGTGACTCGCTTATGGACCTATGCCACTGGCGTTCTTCTGCTCTCGGCCTATCTCGGCCTCGTCGCCGCGCAGCCCCGCTGGTCGGTCGAAGAAAATTCCCCCACGGCAATCGGACAAGCCATCGAAGAATTCCAGGGCTATGACATTTCTTTTCGCCTCGCCGATACTCTTCTTCGTGGCCGCTTCACCCCACGCGGTGGCGCCGGTTTCTATTCTTTTCTCTCGGACAACACAAACATTCCCCGCTCCACACACCTTTCACCCACAGAAATAAACTTGGTCGCTCACCTGAATCCCTCAACCGGCCGCAAACCCAACATCTTCATCTTCGTCATCGATAGCCTGCGCCGCGACTACGTTTCTCCTTACAACTCTGCCGTCACCTTCACTCCCGCGCTCGAAGCTCTCGCTGAAGACAAAGACACCGTCGTCTTCCAGAATGCCTTCACCCGCTACGGCGGCACCGGACTCTCCGAGCCCTCCATCTGGGTCGGCGGCATGATGCTTCACCAGCAATACGTCTCGCCCTTCGCTCCGCTGAATTCTTTGCAAAAACTTCTCGACGCCAATCACTATGCCGAGTGGATCAGTAAGGACAACATCCTCCAGCAAATCGTTCCTCCCTCGCCCAACATCAACGAACTCGACGCCAACATCGGCGCGATGCACTACGACCTCTGCCAGACCTTGCGGGAGTTAACCCAAAGATTGCAATTCGCATCGCCATCCGCTGGTCCAATTTTCGTGTACACCCAGCCGCAAAATATTCATGTCTCCGTCATCGATCGCGAAGGCCGCTCCGTACCCGATGGCGCTCGTCTCCCTGCTCAATTCGACGCCGCCTATGCCTCCCGCGTGCAGAAACTTGATGCCTGCCTCGGCGAATTCCTCACGGGCTTGAAGAAAAACGGCCTCTACGACAACAGCCTCATCATCGTCACCAGCGACCATGGCGATTCTCTCGGCGAACATGGCCGTTGGGGTCATGCTTACACCCTCTTCCCGGAAATCGTCCGCATCCCGCTCATCGTTCACCTTCCTCCGTGGATGCTCAACACCGTGAAATACGACCCCAAATCCGTCGCCTTTCTCACCGACCTGACGCCGTCGCTCTACTACCTCCTCGGCCAGAAGGCCGTTGCCAACAATCCCCTCTTTGGCCGCCCGCTTTTCACCGACAGCTTGGACGAACAGCAGCCCTACTCACGCGACTCCTATCTTCTCGCCTCCAGTTACGCCCCCGTTTACGGACTTCTAAGTAATAGTGGCCGTTCGCTTTACATTGCCGACGGCGTCAACTACCGCGACTACGCCTATCAACTCAATCCCGATGGCAGCAGCCGCGAAGCCCCGCTCACTGACGCCGAAAGATCCGCCGCCCAGGACGAAATTCGCCGCCAAATCAACGCCATCGCTCGCTTTTATCACCTTCAGTAGAAGCTGCAAAATCTTTACACTTCGCTGCTGATTGACCCTGAGGTTGCCCCACCATTTTGCGTTCTTTGCAAAAGGGTGGGATGCTCCCATCCAAAGCTCCCGCCCGCATTAAAATACTTCGTAAAGTTGTCTAGCAAACGGCTAAAATGTCGCAAAGCCGTTCGGGGATGCCACTTTGATCGGGAAGAACTTCGGCGCGTACAAAATCGAGGCCAAGCTGGGCGAAGGCGGGATGGGCGTGGTGTATCGTGCCCGCGACATTGATCTCGACCGTCCCGTCGCCATCAAGATGATGCTCGATTCCGCGGTCCCCGGCATCAAGCCCAGCCCCGACGCCATCGCTCGTTTTCTCCGCGAAGCCAAAGCCGCCTCGCGCTTGCAGCATCCCGCCATCGTTCACATCTACAAATACGGCGTCGAAGACGCCACGCGTTATCTCGCGATGGAGTACATCGAAGGCCGCAACCTGCGCGTCATTCTCAACCGTCAGTCCATGCCCATCGAGCGCATCTGCGAAATTGGTGCGCAAATCGGTGACGGTCTGGTCGTGGCCCACGAAATGGGCGTCGTCCACCGCGATCTCAAGCTGGAAAACATCATGGTCACCGCCCGGGGACAGGTAAAAATCCTCGACTTCGGTTTGGCCAAAGTCAGCGAACCCATCAACGCCTCCGCCGATGCCACGCTCGACGATAACTGCAAGACGCAACTAGGCACGATTCTCGGCACTGCAAGCTCCATGTCGCCCGAGCAAGCCATGGGACGCGAAGTCGATGCCAAGGCTGACATTTTTTCCGTCGGCGTCGTGCTCTACGAAATGGCGACCGGCCAGAATCCTTTTGCGGCTCCGACTGCGCAAGCCACGCTCGCCCGAATTTTGAATCATCAGCCGGAACTGGTCAGCCTCATCAATCCCGCCGTCCCACCCGAGCTCGAGCGCCTCATCCATCTCTGTCTCCGCAAAGAGCCCAAAGAACGCCCCAGCGCGCAGGAAGTCACCAACACCTGCAAGCGTCTCATGGCCACCATGAGCAAGTGGGGGCCATCGGACGCCGAAGCCACTTCCGTTTCGATGGGCCCGTCTCTCGTCAACGTGCAAGCCGCACCCCCCGCGCAGCGGATTTCCGGTGTCAAGCCGCCGTCCGCATCCAAAGTCGCTTTCACGCAGCCAGTAGCAATCACACCCACGACCGTGCTACGCCTGAGCGCAACTTACCGTGCCATCAGAGTCTTCCGCTTGCTTTTCCGCCTCGCCACGCTCACCGTGCCATTGAGCTTTTTCTTCTACATGTTGGTCGGGGCAAACGTGGTCCGCCCTCAGGTTGTCGAAGGCACATGGCTTTGGAAGTACGTGCAGGCCATCGTCGTTCCCGTGCTCACCGAGTCTGAAAAAATCTTTACTTTCCGCCCTGTCGTTAACGGCTGGAACCTCATGCTCGCCGGCTTGGGCATCGCGCTCTTCATCGTTCGCCATCTCGTGCTCTTGCCCGTTGAGCGCATGGAATTCTCTGCCAAAGCCAAATGGATCAAGGCCCGCAATGCCGGCCCTCAGCAAGTCGTGGCTCCCATCAGCGATCGCGGTGTCAACAATCGGCTCGCCCTGCTCCGGCAATATAGCGAAGGCAAGCGCGAGTCGGGCAGCGGCAAACGCATCGCCTTCCTCTCGGTGGATGTCGTAGGTTGGCCACGCATGATCGCTGGCGAAGATCCGCTCGTTGCAGAACATGCTCACGCCGAATACAAGAAGTTCGTGGATCGCGTGCTCCGTACTTGCGGCGCCGTCAAGACTTCGTTCACTTCCGAAGGCGTTATCAGCGCCCTGCCTACTGCCGATCAGGCGGTATCAGCCGCGCAGTCAATACTCAAAGAACTGAATTGGTTCAATGATGGCATTCACAGGCTGCGTTCACCGTTTCACGTGCGCTGCGGCATTAACGCTGGCGATGTAGCTCTCCCCGACGATAAACGCCTGGAGGAAGTCCATAACGACGTAATCGACATTGCCGCCCACATGCAGAAAGCCGCCCCGCCCGATGTTTTATGGCTTTCCGGCGAAGTACTCGCCCTCGTCGCCGACAGCAGCGGATTCGACATGGTCACCGGCTGCGAAGTGGATGGCCGCACCACCTACGAATGGCGTGCCCCGGCTAGCAACCCCTCTGTACCCAAATCAGGCTCTGCCGTCGGCGCCGACTAGGGCGCAGCTCAGCTACCGCTAATCTTTCAGCGCCATCGTCATCGAGTTGCCATAATCCTATGCGCATTCTTCTAATCGGCGGGAACGGCTTCATCGGGCGGTTCGCTGTGGCCGCGCTGAAGCAGCGAGGGCACACGTTGGCGGTTTTTCACCGCGGCACGACAGCCGCGCCCGCGGGCGTTAACGAGATTCAGGGCGACCGCAACCAACTCCACGCCAGCGCTGAGGAACTGAAGCAGTTTGCTCCCGATGTCGTGATCGACCTGGTCCTCAGTTCGGCTCCGCAAGCGGAAGAATTGATGAAGATCTTCCGAGGTACAACCCGCCGCGTGGTCATGCTGAGCAGCATCGACGTGTACCGCGCAATGGGAATCTCGCACGGCACAGAGACTGGGCCGCCGCAGGAACTGCCCTTAACGGAAGAGTCGGAGCTGCGGCGCAACCTGCATCCATATCCACTTGAGACTGTACAGCTCATGCGCAAGATTTTTCCATGGATCACGGACGACTACGACAAGATCCCGGCTGAGCGAGTAGTGATGAATGACCGCGAACTTCCCGCCACCGTGCTCCGGTTGCCAATGGTGTATGGACCCGGCGATCCGCTGCATCGTTTCTGTGCGGTGGTGAAGCGCATCGCTGACAAACGCCGCCACATCATTTTTCCCGAGACGCTGGCTGCCTGGCGCTCGCCGCGGGGCTACGTCGAGAATGTTGCCGCGGCCATTGCGCTGGCTGCTGCGGATGAACGCGCAGCGCGACGCATCTACAATGTGTGCGAGGAGCCATCGTGCAGCGAACTGGAGTGGGCTCGAAAAATCGCGAGCGAGATGAAGTGGAACGGGGAGTTCGTGGTGCTGCCTATTGAGCGCACACCCCGGCATTTGCAAAAGCCCGGCAATGCTGCGCAGCATTGGACGGCAAGTTCGGCGCGCATCCGCCAGGAACTGGGATACAAGGAACCGGTGGAGACTGACGAAGCAATCCGGCGGACGATACGTTGGGAACTGGAAAATCCGCCGCCCGCTGT
>JBEKTR010000258.1:0-5187 GCA_049515835.1 Terriglobales bacterium | reverse complement strand
CCTATGGGGAGCCCGACCCTGACAATGTATTCTTGGTCAAGTTTGTAGGGAAGGGAGCGATCGATCAGACAGTGGCGATGACATGGAATGAACAAGGATTGCCTTCGGCCGCTTCCTCGTCAGTTACAAACCGGACTGGCGACGTAGTTTTATCCAGTTTAAAACTGGCTGCGAGTCTCGGGACCAAAGCCTTCCTAGGCGCTAGTAAGGTGGACACAAACGGAGGACTGATACCCCCTTGCGAAACGGACCCAAGTAGCACCGACGGGTTCGTGATTCCGATCCTGACACAAAACGGGGGTGCCTCTGCCGCTCAACTGGTATCCAATTACTGTGACATCAAGAAAGCCGACCGGGACGCCCTGCCGCAAGAAGCAACCCTACTCACGAATGCAACCAAGGATTACTTAAATCGGGTCCTACCGCTCACAAGCGCTAGAACCAAAATACTGACTGGGACCAGCCAATCAATGGATCCTGTGAATGTCTTGGCCAAGATCGAAGCCGAGATTACAACTCAGCTCGCGGCTTTATATCTGGGTACGAAGAAAGAAACCACGTGGGATGGAGCGCTGGACGTGCGAGCACTGAATGCTGGGGCAGCGATCCCCGTCCTAAAGGTCGACGCCACCAAAGGGATCTGTCTGGCATCGTCAGAGTTGCCGCCAGAAGTCAAACCGATTCCGGCGGAGTTTCTGCTGGCCGCAGCGGATTGCAATATCGCTTATCCGGTCGATTTGACTCTGGACTACTATCCCGATCGGAATCGTCAGTTGTTCACGAAGCTCACGGATGTAACCGGCGGAGATCGCAGTTTTCGATACAGGATTCCGGCGCAAGTGAAGGCATCGTTTTCCGATAGCAAGAAAACGTACGGATCAGGCGTGTTCTCAGTCGCTCAATTGGGAACGGTGATTTCGCTTCCGGCAAATCGCCATAGCAAGACACTTTCGTATGATCTAGGTTTCATCGAAGCCACGGGAGGTTTAAAGACCTTCAAACTGGGAACAACTGGCGGGCTGGATGCGGCGACGATCGACGCTTTGAGCAGTGTCGGTGGAACCGTTATCGACGCCCGCAACACGGCCCAAAAGAACGCGGACGAGCTATCGACCCTCACGAAAGAAGATCAATTGCTAAAGCTGCGCGATGATATCTGCACAATCCAAAAGAAATACGGGCTGCCGTGCACGGTGGCGCCGTAACAACGCGAGGAGTAAAAGATGGCGGACCCGACTTCGAATGCAACAACGCCGCTCCAAGGGAAAACTTCGATCGACGACAAGATGTTTTTCGACCCGGAGCGGCTGAGTTACGAGAGCGCTACTGACATCGCGGGAAAGGTTGCATATAAAGTCAGGGAGAGGGTCAAGAACCAGGTGGTTGTCATAGCTGGTACCCGGTTGCTTGCGGATTTTGCGAACCTGCAAGCAATCTACGCAATGCTCGACGAGCTCCGGCGCGAGTACGGCAGCATCGCCGACCAAGCTCAGCCCTCAGTCGGGCTCGACACCTCGAAAGAATTGGAAATCAAAGAGGGTTTTGTGAGCGATGCAATTGGCGCGATCGCCAAAACCGCCACCTCGGCGATTACGCCGGTTACAAGTCTGGTGGGCGCCGCTCTCGGGTTGGTTAGCCTGTTCCGGCAAGACGTCGAGTATCACGGCGAGAAGACAGTTGTCGACGCATTGGCGTTTGAAATTGCCCTGGCTGCGAAGGTGCACCATCATGGAGCTACCACAGTATTTGTGCCGGATCTATCGGTCTTGCCCGCTCTCGAAATCGAAGACAGTCGGCTGCAGAAAATGTTGAATCAGGTCTTGCAAGAGAAGGCGAAAGCGTGGCGTGCGGTTGGCCCAATGATCAGCGATTTAGTGCGCCTTGAAGCCGAGCTTGACGAAGCCGCCAAGGCGAAAAAGCAGGATGATTTGGACCGCCTGTCGCTGCAGGTTTCCAACATGCGCCGCGACCTAGCCCCCATCGCAGATCCTCTTGGGCGTTTGGACCAGCGACTGTCGGACTTGCAGAATCAGCTGAATCAGGTAGAACCAACTACGGGTCTGATTGAACTCGCGCGCCTTCTGCGCGCAGAATGGCTTCGCGTGATGGATCCTCTGTATCTGCATGCTGCCGTGGTTTCATCCGGAGGCTACTATCGTATAACTCGCAACTTGTTTCGAACGCTTTTTATGGGCGACGGGCTCAGTTTTTCCGGCGGTGCGACGGTTCGATGGGCGCTACTGGCGAAAGACGGATCTGTTGCGCTAGGCGGCATCGAGATCATTGCCCTGAAGGGCAAGTTTGGTCACGGAAGCAGCGTTGCAATTTGCCGCTAAGATCGCGTCCTTTCAGTTGGAAGCGATTAAATGGTAGGCACGCAGCCGGTTGAGCGATGGGTTCGTGTTTCATACGCAGACTTCTTAGGAGCCGGTTCGTCGAATGCTCAAAGTTGAAGAGTTTCCAACGGTGGTGAGCGAGGTCGCGGATCATCTGGGACCAACAGGCGACGTGCGTACCTTCATTAGTGTGGTGTTCACACCAAACCACAAACCGATTCTGGGCGCATTTCCCACGAATCTTTCCAATATTGGCGATCAGGCACAATGGCTGGTTGAATATTGCTTACTCAGTCGCTGGGCCATCAATCCTTCGCTATTGGAGTTACTACTGATTCGACTGGTGGATGTTGCTGGGAAAGGCGGATTGGCACCCCTGCGAGATCGGGTTCACAGACGCGAAGATCCGACCCCTGACATCTTCCAAACACGATGGGTGCTGGCTAACCAGCCGTTCTTTGATCGCAAGCAGATTCGTGTGTCGGCCAAGCTGTTGCTTGAGCAGAGCGAACAACCAATTCTTCGCGTGAATGGACCACATGGATCGGGAAAAACTTACACTGCCGAGTTGCTGGCGTTCGTCATGGAACGAGCACGCCCTGATCTGCATGTCATCGTCGCAACGCTCGAGGACTTGAGCGGCCCCTCCTATGAGGTCTCTGAGTTAGCAGAAACCCTCACGTTGCCAATGCGGATCGACGAACCTATGCCGGTTCGAAGTACCAGCTCTTATCCTGCGGCGCTCTGCCGGTGGATTATCCGCAATACCTTGAAACAGCCTGGGGTGTGGGTGTTCGTTTTGGACGGCTTCGGGCAGCGCGATGCGAAAGATGAGGTGCGGGAACTCGTCCAGAACCTGGCGAAACAGGTTTTTACGCCAGAGATTGCAAAGCGGTTGCGACTCGTTTTGCTGGATTATGATCAGCCGCTGTTGGGTAATTGGCGCGCTCGGACCTTGGATGACAACTTGCCGGATCCCGCTTCGATTTCGCCAGCCGATCTCGAAGAGTGTCTCAATGCTTATAACAAGCGAATGGAAGAGGATGGCAAACCTCACAAGGTGATTGAAGCGAGTGGTGTCGTGCAACTTGCGGCCAGCCTGGTGGACCGCGCGCCGGCGCTGCCCAGTGAAAGGTTACGCGGGCTTTACGACCAGCTTCTCGGCCTCTTTGAACTAGGAAAAGCTTAAGATGGCGTCCAACGAATCTCTTCAAGCTTCTGACGTCCTTGCCTTTCTGGACCGGCGGCGCGAGCGCGCGGGAACTGGAGAAGAAGAGCTACGCAGCCGATATCGAGCGGCGGCTGCCGTTCTCGCCGCGCTCAGAGATCCGGACGGATTACAGCCAATTGGCGGAGTCGGCGAACCCGGCGAGGGCGCGCGCCTGCTGGCAAACGAGTTGGTTCCCACGACGGGTCGAAAGTTTGAAGGTCTGGTCATGCTACGCCCCGAAGTCCGGCGCAGCGCGATACGAGGGCTTCCGGGCCGCGGCGCGCGACTGAATGCGCTGCAAGCCAATCCATTGGAACGGACTGGCGCTGTTCAACGAGCATTGGAATTGTTCTTAGTGGGTGACCCGCAGACGCTTGGTCCGGAATCATCAGCGGATCTCGACTCGATTCTACAAGTGTCCCTGTGGCTTGAGGGGGTCGTCGAAGGCGTTCCCCCTGCTGAGGAACTTCGGAACCGGATCGCATATCGAAATTTAATCGCGCCGTTCGAGACCATCGCCGGTGACGCAGTATTTCAGGGCCGGGTGAAGGAGATGGACGATCTGCGCTCTTATGTCGGTGTATTGCCGCCCGAGAGTTTGATCAAGCGGTTAAGCGACCAGGCTTTTCGTTGGCTTAAACCCGACGCATTACCCGCGGTTAGTATCAGTGGGCCCGGCGGAGTGGGAAAATCTTCTCTTGTCGCCCGCTTTATCTTGGAGCACTCGCGCTTACCCGAGCCAGCTCGCGTACCCTTCGCCTACATCGATTTTGACCGGCCAGTCTTGAGCATTAGCGAACCCGCGACACTGCTTGCAGAGATGCTGCTGCAACTCGATCTTCAATTTCCGCAGTTTAAGGATTATCGCGAGCTGCGAGAGTTTCTCCTTCGCGGTATGGGCCAAGATCTCTCGTCTTTGGACGCTCCCCCTGGCACTGAACAATACATTCAGCGCGTCCGTAGCGTCATGGCCGACATGCTCGGAACGATCGAACAGCGTCTCGGCCCACGGCCTTACATTGTGGTTCTCGATACGTTCGAGGAGGTGCAATATCGCGGGGAGAAACGAGCCTTCCCGGTTTGGGAGCTTCTTAATGACATGCAAGCGCGCTGGCCGTTCTTGCGAGTTGTAGTCTCCGGCCGCGGGCCAGTGTTGACTCTGCAAATGGCGGGTGCCGCCACCAAACAACTCGAAATGGGTGAACTTGACCAGCGCGCTGCCATTCGATTTCTTCGCCTCCAGGGTGTAACTGATGAAGTGTTGGCAGAGAACATCGTCAAGCAGGTGGGAGCGGTTCCATTGTCGCTAAAGCTGGCGGCCTCGGTACTCGCTCGTGAGGATGGAAACCAAAAGGGAGTACGAGATTTTTCTGGCAAATCCCAGTTCTGGTTCTCCCCGAGCGATGAGGTGATTCAGGGCCAACTCTATGAGCGTGTCCTGGGCCATATTCACGATCCAAAAATCGAGCGGCTGGCCCATCCAGGCTTAGTGCTTCGGCGTATCAACCCAGACGTTATCCTTAATGTCCTCAACAAACCCTGTCACCTCGACGTGGATTCAGTCTCGGAGGCGCAGCTCTTGTTCGAGGGACTTCGCCAGGAAACCACCCTGGTTGCTTCTGATAGTTTGGATGGATCGCT
>JBEKTR010000257.1:0-5215 GCA_049515835.1 Terriglobales bacterium | reverse complement strand
GGCAACTGTCATCAGCCTTGCACTCAGCTTAAGATGAGCATCGTCAGCCGCTTTCAAGTTAATTTCGAACCGCACCCGATCGTCGTCACGAACAAAGTTAATCATGCCGCCCGTTTGAGCAAAGCCGCTGGTGTCTGCAACCGTGAGAACGGCAGCACCCTTGAGTTGCAGAAGGATTTGTGGAATTTGACGCGTTTCTGATGAAGCGATAAACACTATCTGGCAACTCTTGGCTTCCGTCGTATTCGTCGATCGGGTAATCGCGATTTTGCGGCCATCCAGTGTTTTTCCGGCAACAATCTGATCCAGGCTACTGCCAAACGGATCCCGCCCCAGAATGCAAATTCGGAAGGGCTTGTCGGCTGCAGAAAATGAAGAGGCCGGCCATTCTACAAACTTTGCGAAGTTGAAAAGAAAAGCGGCCTTGACCTCATATTCAGAGGGCGATTGGGCCAATGTGTACACCAAGGATGAGGCCAGCAAAATACCTGCTAGAATCCGCCCCAAGGTTCGCCAGGAAAGAAGTCTCATGACCGACACAGCCGATTTCACCGTCGTCGGCCCTGGCTCGGCGGGGTTCAAGTTTGAATTTCTCCAAATTACATTTCTCCAGCCCGACTGGCCGCACGGAAAATCCAGGCTCAAAATCGGCCCGTGATTTTTACACGGAAGTTTCGTCCATCCTGTTCGATCGAGTCCTCTGCGTCCTCGGGCCGTCCGGGGTTGAAATATTTCTTATCGAATATGTTGTACGCGCTAGCAGAAACGCCCAAATGCTTGCCCAGTGTGTGCCCCAGCAGTGTCACGTTGAAAACCGCAAAGCCGCTGACCGTATTGCCTGCGAGCGTCTGGACGGAACTGGTGTACTGGCCATCGACGCTCGCTGTAAGCTCCTGCTTTATCACAGGCAGGCTCAAGTTCACTTTCCCCAGATGTTGCGGCGAGTTGGGGAGGGTCGGCTGTATGCCTGACTGTGCAATATTCGTGAAACTATAGCTTGCGCGACCTTCGATTCCATCTTGCATTCGCGCGTCAAGTTCTACCTCCACGCCCGTGGCACTTGCGTTCTCGGCATTGCGGTAAGCCGATAGGCCATCCTTTGGGTTCGTTTCGAGAGTTATAAGATTGTCGATCCAGTTGTGAAAGACGCTCCCGGAAAGGGTGAAATGAGGGGAAAGCGCCTGTTCCACGACACCCTCGAGACTACGGATTTTCTCTGGCTGGAGCTCTAAGTTATTGTCAAACAATGCCCCATCATCCGGCGTCAATTCAAAGGGCTCTGGGGCTCGGAAGGCTGTGCCATAGATCAGTTTCAGGGTTGTCGGGCGCGTGACATGGTAGATCAGCCCGAGACGGGGATTTGTTGTCCCACCAAAATTTGGATAGTGATCGTAGCGAACGCCGGCGCTCAATGTGAGCGCGTGCGTAATGGCGAACTCATCTTGCGCATATAAAGCCCAGATAGTCGAACTTGCAGGCACTGCCGTGAAGCTATTGCCGGCCGGGATATAGAACCCCTGGTCTTGCCGCAGGTTATCTGTGATTTCTGTTCCAAAGGTAATTCTGTGTTTCTCAAGAAACGTACGGCTCAATTTCACTTCGCTGTCCCACCAGTTTCCACGAAACGAGTATGTATCTACAGTTGTCGAACCATCGGGCAATCCAGTGGAATAGGCCACCGGTGCCTGAAGGCGTGCCTGGTCGTAAGATGTCCGTGCTGTGAGATCCCATGTACTCCCTAAGGTATGCTGATAGCTGAGATCAAGGTACTGGTGATAGTCGAAATTTTGCGTCCGCGGGTCATTGAACAAAGCCCCGTAGTACGCAGTGGGTACACCTTTGTCGCGCGCGCTGAACAAACCTTGCAGCGTGAATCCGTGAAGGCTAATGGTGGCGAGAATGTGCTGAAAGCTTTCATAGTCAGTATTTCTCGTAATCCCGTAATTAGTCGCCGGAGCGTCGAACTCCGGGAAAAATAACGTCTGCCCCTGGCTGTTATAAAACGTACCAGAGAGCAACATGGCAACGCCGTGGTATTGCGCGCCGTAAGTGGCCCGCCCTTGATATGTCCCATAACTCGCCGGAGCGAAAACCAGTTCCAGACCCTTGGATTGCGGAGCTTTGCGGGTGATCACATTAATGATGGCAAAAAATGCGTCTGCGCCGTACAGCGACGATCCCGGCCCCCTAACGATCTCTAACCGCTCGATGAGGTCAACGTCCACCAGGAATTCCGTACCCAGGTAAGGTTCGCCAAAGACGTTGTCGTTGATGCGGTGGCCGTCGATCAACACGAGGATGCGGTTGTTTGAGTCGCCTAGCCGGCCAAAGCCGCGCACCCCGACAAAGCTGTAATCCCTGTCATAGGTGATGTAGAAACCGCGCACAGCTTCAAGGATTTCCGCGAGCGAGCGATAACCGTATTTCTCGATCTCCTCGGCGGTAATTACCGTAACCGACGATGGAGCATCGCTCACGTTCTGCATATGTTTCGATGCACTGTAAACCTGGATATTCGCCAGCTCTTCCAGGCTCTTGTCGGCGAGGTCGGGTTGCTGGGCAAATGACATCAAGCTCAGCATTGCCGGCAGAAACATGGTCGCTGCCTGGCAGGATGAAGCAAACGCACGTATGCCTTGCCGCTCCGGCGGTCGCATACCAATTTCTTCGGCTGCGCGACTTCATTTCTTTAGCTGGGATCGAAAACGAAGGGAGGAAGCAATCGTCCCGTGGTCTTATGGCGTCCGTCGAACGATTCAATAACCTGCGCGCATTTTCTCCTTTACGCTGTGCGCGAGCTTTTCGACTTCATCGGCCTTGCGAACGACTTCCAGAGAGAGCATGTTCTCGTTCGATTTATCGACGGCATCTTTCAACTCCGTGGCGAGCTTCAGCAGTTGGTCGGTGTCGTGTTTGATGTCTTCCTGACGGGCATGATTGGCCTTCTTGGCCATGTCTTTTTCAAGCCGAATCCGGTTTTCGTCAGGAACTGGTGCCGCAGGCGGAAAAGGCGACGGCGACGGGATCTGCGGTTGTTGATCCATCTGCAAAGGAAAGCAGGCTGCAGATGCCAATGTCATGCTGGTCAGCAGTACCAATGAGCGCAGATGAAACACGGAACTTACCTCGCGAGTGAAATATGAAAATTATACGGATGGATGCGAAGCGCGTCGTCCACGATGCCAGTTCGCACAAAAACAAAAGCGGGAGCAGAAGCTCCCGCTATTTAAGGAAGACGCTCGCCTTTACAGCGAACTCATATTCGCCAGGAACTCGCTGTTCGACTTGGTTTTATTCAGCTTGTCGATCAGCAACTCCATAGCTTCAACCGGGGAAAGCGGATTGAGCACCTTGCGCAAGACCCAGATTCGCGACAGGTCTTCTTTCGGAATCAGCAGCTCTTCCTTTCGAGTTCCGGAGCGCTGAATATCAATCGCCGGGAAGGTTCGCTTATCCACCAGTTTGCGATCAAGAATGATTTCCGAATTGCCGGTACCCTTGAATTCTTCAAAGATCACGTCGTCCATGCGGGATCCCGTGTCAATGAGAGCGGTTGCAATGATAGTTAAAGAACCGCCTTCCTCGATATTTCGGGCCGAACCGAAGAAGCGCTTAGGGCGCTGCAACGCGTTGGAATCGACACCGCCGGAAAGCACTTTGCCGGACGGCGGAACAATCGTATTGTAGGCGCGCGCTAAACGTGTAATCGAATCGAGCAAAATCACAACATCGCGCTTGTGCTCAACTAAACGCTTTGCTTTTTCGATCACCATCTCAGCGACCTGCACGTGACGAGCCGCTGGCTCGTCGAAAGTCGAAGAAATTACTTCGCCTTTCACTGACCGCTGCATGTCGGTGACTTCTTCCGGACGTTCGTCGATGAGCAGTACCATCAGCACCACTTCCGGATGGTTCGTGGTAATCGAATTGGCGACATTCTGTAGCAACATCGTTTTGCCGGCACGCGGAGGCGAAACGATCAATCCGCGCTGGCCTTTGCCGAGCGGTGTTAGTAAATCCATCACTCGTGCACTCACGTTTTCGCGTACAGTCTCAAGTTTCAAGCGCTCTTGGGGATACAGCGGCGTCAGGTTGTCAAAGAGAATCTTGTTACGCGCTTCGTCCGGAGACTCGAAGTTGACCGCTTCAATCTTGACCAGGGCAAAATACTTTTCGCCTTCATGCGGCGGACGCACCTGGCCGCTAATCGTATCGCCAGTTTTCAGGTCGAATTTGCGAATCTGCGAAGGGGACACGTAAATATCGTCCGGACCGGGCAAGTAGTTGTAGTCCGGCGAGCGCAAAAATCCGTAGCCGTCAGGTAGAATTTCCAGCACACCTTCGGCAAAAATATGGCCTTCTTTTTCGCTTTGCGCCTGAAGAATCTTGAAGATCAGGTCTTGTTTGCGCAATCCGCTGGCGCCCGGAAGATCGAGCGAGCGCGCAATCTTGGTTAATTCGGTAATGTTTTTTTCTTTTAGTTCAGCAATGGTCATTCACTCACCTGCGAGGAGATTTTCAATATGGAGGGTATTCGAAGAAGATCTACATGGCGGGAGGGCGCAGGGCTGGGCTGCTTATGCAGCCCGCCGTTGTGCCTCAGCAAAATTCTCCGGCTCGGAGAGGATCGTCTGACGCTCCGAGGTGGCAATTCGATCCAGGACTTCGTTCATAGTCTCTTGGATTCGAGTGTTAGGTTTATGAAATTTGCGGGTCGCCTTCGAGGCGAGCTGGCAAAGCATGTAACGGTTCCGCAAAGTATGAAGTGCATCAAAAACACGATCAGAACGCATGTTGTTTCTCCTTCCGAGTTCCGCCACGCTACTACTCCCCAAGGCCGACCCCAAGTACCGCTAAGGCCCGCAGCGTAACTACCACAAATTACATGAGTTGTAGAGGAAACTCTGGTACCTCTATAGATGCCCCGTCTGACCTGAAAGTTTCTCAGAAGCCTTGGATTTTGGCTAGTTATCAGCGGAGGTTCGTAAGACGACTGACTGTAATACGCCTTAGGGACTCTTAAAATTACTCCGCCCTTCCGTGAACGTCAAGTAAATTATTCGAAATTTGGGATATTCTAACCCTTGGCACCCGTTGGTGGATGGATGCCGGTTCCGTATATACTGCTCAATATAAAATAGTTATCACGACCAGAACGTCCTATCCAGGGTTCTGTACTGAATAGCTTCCGCAACATGCTTCGGCTCGATTCCGG
>JBEKTR010000256.1:0-5218 GCA_049515835.1 Terriglobales bacterium | reverse complement strand
CGTTTGCTCGGCGGAAAGTTTCGCGACCAGATCCGCATCTACGCCGATTGCCACGGCGGTGAAGCGTTAGAGAGTCTGGACGAAGTGCTGCGCTCGCGGCGACCATCGTGGGTGCCTGCGCCGGACAAACATAGCGCCAAAGATTACTACGCAAGTCACAAAGACGACCCGGTCTCGCTCCCTCGGGATTATGCGAAGCGCGCGCTAGCCATGAAGACGCAAGGTTACACGGCGCTCAAGTTCGATCTCGATGTGCCGGGTACGGAGGGGTTTGATCCCTACAATCGCTGCCTCAGCAACGGAGCGATTGACCATATGGTGGCGTTGATTGGCGCGGTGCGCGATGCCGTCGGTTATGGAATCGACGTCGCGGTGGATTGCCACTGGCGTTACAGCGTGGGCGACATCATCAAAGTCGGGCACGCGCTCGAGCCCTTTCGATTGCTGTGGCTGGAAGATCCGGTGCCCCCGGAGAGCGTGGCGGCACTGCGGGCCGTGAGTGCAAAGGTTCGAATTCCCATTGCGACCGGAGAGAACCTTTTCTTGTTTCAAGGATTCCAGGAGATCGTGCAATCCCATGCGATCGGAATCGCGACGCCTGATCTGCAAAAAGTTGGGGGGCTTGCCATCGCGAATCAGATTGCGCAACTCGCGGACACGCACACAATTCCTATTGCACCCCACAACATCAGCAGTCCGGTGGGGACGTTGCTCTCTGCGCACTATTGCGCGGCCATTCCAAATTTTCTCGTGCTCGAGTTCCATGCGTCGGATGTTCCCTTCTGGAACGATCTGGTCGAGGGAATGCCAAAGCCGATTATTCAAAATGGTTTTATAAATTTGCCCGAGAAGCCTGGACTGGGAATCACGCTGAATGAAGATGTTGCGCGGAAATATGCGCGCAAAGGCGAGCCGTTCTTTGTTTAGATTTGTTGGCATTGACTTCTCAGATTAGGGACACACGATGGCGCTCGCAAAGCTAGAGACTCTCGAAAAGATTGTGACTTCCGGGGTTGTCGCCGTGGTGCGGGCGGAGAGCCCAGACGAGGCCTGCAGGATTGCCGATGCTTGCGCCGAGGGAGGAATTATCGCGATTGAGATCACCTTTACGGTCCCGGGCGCGGTTTCAGTCATAGAAACGTTGGCGCGGCGCGATCTGAGCGGCAAGATGCTGATCGGCGCGGGCACAGTTCTCGACGTGGAGACCGCGGACAAAGCAATCACCGCTGGCGCTCGGTTTGTAGTCAGCCCATGCCTTCGCCCCGAAGTTGCCCGCTTCTGCAACGACCGGCAGGTACCGCACCTGCCGGGAGCTGGAACGGCAACCGAAATTGTGGAAGCGATGGAATCCGGAGCCGAGATCGTCAAGATTTTTCCAGGAGAGATTCTTGGCCCGAAATTTGTAAAAGCGGTGAAAGGACCGTTGCCCGACGCGTCCCTCATGCCGACCGGGGGCGTGACCTTGGAAAACGTGACGGAATGGATCCATGCGGGTTGTGTCGCGGTCGGCGTGGGCGGGAGCCTGACCGTGAGCGCGAAGCGGGGCGATTTTGCGACGATCGTCGCGCAAGCCAAACAATTCGTTGCGAAAGTTCGGGAGGCACGTGCAAGTCACAAATAAATTGCGCGGACGATGGCAACTTCTATGAAACTCTGGGAAAACGACGACGAACTCTATGCCCTCATCCGCAAGGAATTATTTACCTGCGTGGTGGGCGACGTGATGGACAAACTCGGGTTGCAGCATCAATTCCTGCCGCCGCAAATACGCGCCCTTCGCCCTGAAATGGTCATGATCGGCCGCGCCATGCCCGTGATCTCGGTGGATGTGTTTGAAGAAAGAGCCTCCGGCGCCCACAACAAACTGATGGAGAAGCCGTTCGGCTTGATGCTGGAAGCACTCGATGATTTGAAGCCCAACGAGATTTATGTGAACACCGGGTCCTCGCCGCGAAACGCTCTTTGGGGAGAAATGATGACCATCCGCGCGCGCAAACTGGGTGCGGCGGGAGCGGTACTGAATGGCTATCTGCGCGACACAAAAGCTGTGCTCAAGCTCGACTTCCCTGCCTTCTGTTTAGGCTCTTACGCGCAGGACTCCGCGCCACGCTACAAAGTTGTGGACTACCGGGTCACCATCGAAATCGGCGCGGTACGCATCCGGCCCGGAGATTTTTTGTTTGGCGACATTGACGGCGTCTGTATGGTGCCATCTGAAGCGGCGGCTGAAGTCTTCGCTAAAGCGCTCGAAAAGGCCCGCGGTGAAAAGCTGGTAAGAAAAGCGCTCGAAGAAGGCAGCAGCGCGGTAGCGGCATTCGAGAAGCACGGAATCATGTAATTAGCTTCCTCGCAGGCACGGCTATGATTCAAATCGATCTGTCTGGAAAAGTCATCCTCATTACGGGCGCAATCGGCGCTATCGCCGAGCACATGGTGAAAAGGCTCAGTGCCGCTGGAGCCATGCTGGTTCTGCTCGATCTGAAATCGCAAACCGAGGCTCACGAAGCGCTTGATAACTGGAAGATCCCCGCAAACCAATACGTTTATCACTCGCTCGACATCACGGATTCCGCGCGTCTCACCCAAGTCGTGGATGAATCGTTCGAGCGCTTCCCGCGATTAGACACGATGCTGGGACACGCTGGAGGCTGCGGCCTTCATCCCTTTGCATCCACGCCGGAGGCAGAGTTTGAACACATTTTCCGCTTTAATTTTCTTGCGCAGGTCGTATTGACACGTGCCGCTTTCGCGCAATGGATGAAACGTAAAATTGCCGGTCACTTGATCTTCACATCGTCTTACGTCGCCCGCGTGCCGCATACGCAAATTCCTTCGTATGCTTCGGCCAAAGCTGCGCTCGAAAACTTCTCGCGCTGCATGGCCCTCGAATATGCCGGCACGGGCATCCGGGTCAACGTAGTTTCGCCAGGCAATGTCGCGGCTGGCAGCTCGCTGAAGGTTTTCGACGAGGACCCGGCGTATCGAGAATTCGTACTGCGCGTTTCTCTTGGGCACCGTAACACCCCGGAATCGATCGCGGATGCATTCGTGTTCTTGTGCTCGCCTCTTGCCGCCGAAATTAATGGGCAAATTCTCAGCGCCGACTACGGCTCGGGCATCGGAAACCGTTTATGAAAGTCGGGCTCGGGCTCTATCGCCATATGCTGACGCGCGATTACTACGATTTTGCGCGACAAGCGGGATGCACGCACGTCGTCGTGCATCTCGTGGATTACTTCAACCGGGGAAAGACGAATCCGCGGGACAACCAGCCCTCCGGGACGAAGTATGAACCGTGGGGCGTGGCGGGAAATCCTGAAAAGCTCTGGACGGTCACGGAACTTAAACAACTTCGACAAGAAATTGAAGACGCGGGACTTGTGCTCGCGGCCCTCGAGAATCTCGATCCGGCGCACTGGCACGATATTCTTCTCGATGGGCCCCTGCGCGGCAAACAAATCGAGAACGTGAAGACGATTGTTCGGCGACTGGGCGAAGCGGGGATTCCAGTACTTGGCTACAACTTCAGCCTCGCCGGAGTTTGCGGGCGTGTGACCGCTCCCTCAGCTCGCGGCAATGCGCTTGCACTCGGCATGGATGGGCCCGCGGAAGATGAGCCTGTGCCCAACGGTGTGGTGTGGAACATGGTTTACGATCAAGCCGCACCGAAAGGCACTCTGCCGCCGATTTCGCATGAAGAACTCTGGCGGCTGCTGCAAAGATTTCTCGAAGAGGTCGTTCCCGTTGCGGAGCAGGCGGGGGTCAGACTAGCGGCGCATCCGGACGATCCGCCCATGCCGACCATGCGCGGCCAGCCTCGACTCGTCTATCAACCGCAGATGTATCAGCGTTTGCTGGATATCACTCCCAGCCGAAGCAACTCACTGGAGTTCTGCGTGGGCACGGTCGCCGAAATGACAGAAGGCAGCGTGTACGACGCGGTGGACGCTTACACCAAGCAGGGAAAGATTGCCTACATCCATTTGCGCAACGTGGTTGGAAAAGTGCCACATTACCGTGAGACGTTCATTGACGAAGGGGATGTGGATATGACACGCATTCTGGCGATTCTCCAGAACAATAATTTCGATGGCGTAATTATTCCGGACCACACGCCGCAAATGTCTTGTTCTGCACCGTGGCACGCGGGCATGGCACACACGATCGGCTTCATCCTTGGCGTCAAAGCCATGTTGAATAAATCTGCTTTGCGAGGCTGATCTTCTGAACTCTTCTGCAACGTTAACCAACTCGCGAAGACCGCTGATCATCGCAGCCAGCGTATCGACCCTGGGTGGTCTTCTTTTCGGATACGACAACATCGTCATCAGCGGCGCCATCGGGTATCTCAGTCAGTTGTTTCATCTGGACGCGCCGGGGATCGGATGGGCAGCGGGCTGTGCTCTCGTTGGGTGCATTGTTGGATGCGCCGCAGCTGGGACGGTCGCCGACTCCCTCGGCAAGAAGAAAGGCCTTGCTCTCTGCGCGATTTGTTTCGCACTGTCCTCCGGTGGGATCTTCTTCGCGGCGAACCTTCATCAATTTGTCATTTGGCGCCTGATTGGAGGGCTCGGAATCGGAGCAGCGTCAGTAATTTCGCCCAACTACATTGCAGAGATCGCGCCGACGCGAGTTCGAGGGCGTTGCGTAACGCTCTACCAGTTGGGCATTGTTGTGGGGATTCTCGCCGCCGTTTTCGTCAATATGCTCATTCAGAGGATGGGCAATGAAGCGTGGAATATTACTTCGGGTTGGCGCTGGATGTTTCTTGCCGGAATTGTGCCGGCGATATTGTTCGGCTTGATGATTCTTCCTGCCGTAGAAAGCCCGCGCTGGCTCCTGAAAGTGGGTCGTCGCGGCGACGCCATTCGCGTCCTGACGGAACTCAATGGCAGTCAGGCGGCCGCCGAGGAAACCAGCGAAATCGAGAATTCTCTGGCTAGCGAAGAAGGTCACATTTCTGAGTTGTTCACAATTTTTCGACGGCCTCTGCTTTTAGGCATTATGCTAGCCGGACTGCAACAAATTAGCGGTATCACACCGATATTTTCTTTTCTTCCTGAAATATTTCGTTCAGCTGGCACTGCGTCCGGCGATGCATTTTTTCAGTCTGTGCTGGTGAGTCTCGTCAATTTATTCTTCACGTTATTTGCGCTTTGGCTGGTAGATCGGGCAGGCAGAAAAACTTTGATTCTCGCCGGAACCGGTCTGCAATTTA
>JBEKTR010000255.1:0-5224 GCA_049515835.1 Terriglobales bacterium | reverse complement strand
CCAGGTCCCAAAAGCTTGATCACAGCGAGGGACAAATCAGGGAAGCGGTCGGAGTCGGCGGCCTTGCGGCGGATGAGAAATTCGTTCAATGCCTTCGAATCGGGCACAGTGGGCAACTTGTCTCCCGATTCTGCCGCCAGCGCCACAATACGGTCCCACCGTTCCGGAGTTTTGACGACGCGCCGGATGGCAGACCGCTGCTTATCGCGCAACAGTCGGGCAATCACGCCATTGGCGGCGATCATGAAGTCTTCGATCAGTCCAGTCGCGTGATTTTTCTGCTGGCCCATGATATCCACGATCTTGTCATCTACAACGACCGGGCGGTTTTCACTTGTTTCCAAATCCAGCGCGCCTACGCGAAAACGCTGATTCCGCAGAGCTTGGGCGGTTTGATCCTGAAGTTTAAGTTGCGCCTGAAGTTCTGTTGATGCTGCAACCTTCGGCGGCGCCGCAGAGGTGCCTTCAAGCCATGCTCCTACGGCGTTGTAAGCCAGTTGGGCACGGTTGCGCACCACCGCCCGGTACACCTCAGAAGCGATGACGTTGCCACCTGCATCAATTTTGTATTCAATGACTACGCTTAGGCGGTCTTGATTTTCCAGCAGGGAAGTCAGACCTGTGGAAAGCAGCTCGGGCAGCATGGAAAAATTGCGTACTCCGGTATAGACGCTTGTGGTTTCACGTGAGGCGTAACTGTCGATAGGCGAGCCTTTCGCGACGAAGACATCGACGTCGGCAATACCGATCAGCACTTTCGTGTTGCCGTCAGGCAGCCGCTCCGCATATTCAATCTGATCCAAATCACGTGAAGTGTCATTGTCTATGGAAGACCAGAGGAATTCGCGCAAATCGCGCACTGACGAAGCGGGCGATACAGCCGGAGGACGGGCGACGATAGATGCAAGTTGGGCTTGGACTTCGGCCGGGAAGTCCGGCTGAAACCCGTGCGCAATCATTGTCTGTTTTGCGGAGGCTTGAAGATCAAAGCGTACGGTGCGAACGTCTTGCATGGCCTGATATTACAGGAGCGCCCGTATCGCGATCATGGGCGAAGGCGGGACTAGCTGATCATGCTACCCACGACATGAAAGATGCGGTTCGCATCCCAGCCGATGTTCTTCATGGTGTAAAGAAGTACAAGGAGGAGACCCAGCATAGCTGCATATTCCGCGACGGCCTGCCCGAGTTCGCTTGTCAAGACACAAGTCTTGGAAAACTTATTCTTCGTTAACAATAGACGGTTCCCCGGGGAGGGTGAGATAGGACTGCGCGGCGCTTGCCGGGCTAGCGGCGTTTTCCTATTCCATCTTCCAATGGAGCGGCTTTGTGGTCTATGGCCCGTAAGTGGAGGAGACTAAAGTCGGGGCCGCAAGAGGCGAAAGTCTCTGTACCGATGTGCAGATATTTGACACAGGTCTTGACTGTTTGTGCAATAATTTGCACATGGAGACTTCAACCTTCGCTCTTGCATACGTTGAAAAGGATCCTCGAACCAAAGAACCTTCTGCTTCCGTATACGCGAAGGAAATGCCGGGTAAGGATTTTGCAGGCATCACGTCGGACCGCCTCCTAATGGCGCCTTGCTTGAATTTCATCGAACTCGACACGCAGATCAGGCGATTACACGCGGAACTTGATGAAATCCGCGCCCAAGCCAAGAAGAAGTTCTACCGGGCACATGCTGCCACTGCGGGCGTGTAATGCCGGCGTAGTAGAGTCCCCGTTTGAAGCAGTTTCGACTCCGTCTGACCCACGGATAATTATTTCCCTATAATCCACAGCGAATTACTTGACATCGGAGGTGTAACTGATTTACACCTTTTGCGTAATTCATTGCAACTAATTTTGTGATTCGAGATTTTCTCACCCTCGACAAAGCCCCTTGCTGTCGCGAAAACCCAATTTCCCTTTTGATCCCTGAGGAGCGAACGTTATGGCTGAAAAAGAAGTCCGTCACACATTAAGCGAGCAGCAAGCCCGCCAGCTCGCGAATGTAACCAAAACCGTCCCTATGATGGAGGCGATCACGCCTCGCTGGCTGGTCACTTTTGTATCTTGGGTTCCTGTCGAAGCCGGCACCTATCGAGTAAACAAAGTAAAGCCCACACGTCCCGGCACTCGCACCATCGAGTGCAGCCCCGACGAAGAAATCGATTTGCCGGAAATCTATGTTGACTACGAAGAGAAGCCCCGGGAGTACACGCTGAACGCGGTCACTACCGTTCTCGATGTACAAACCCGCATTTCCGACCTGTATCGCAGCCCGCACGACCAGATTCGCGAGCAGTTGCGTCTAATGATTGAAAAAGTAAAAGAGCGGCAGGAAAACGAGCTCGTCAACAACGCCGAGTATGGACTCATCAATAACGTCGCCGCTGAAATGAAAGTCAAGCCACGAAAAGGCGCGCCCACCCCTGACGATTTGGATGAACTCATCTCCCGGGTCTGGAAAGAACCCGGATTTTTTCTCGCCCATCCCCGTGCTATAGCCGCCTTCGGGCGAGAGTGTACTCGTCGCGGCGTGCCACCGCCGACGGTAAATCTGTTTGGCTCGCAATTTCTGACTTGGCGCGGCATCCCTCTGGTTCCCAGCGACAAGCTCGCCATCAAAGGCGAAAAAACCAGCATTTTGCTGATACGGACCGGTGAGAAGAAGCAAGGTGTGATTGGCCTTTTTCAACCAGGCCTGCCCGGAGAAGTCACGCCAAGCCTTTCCGTTCGCTTTATGGGCATCAACCACAAGGCCATCGCCTCTTACCTGATTTCGCTGTATTGCTCGATTGCGGTTCTCACGGAAGATGCTATCGGTGTGCTGGAGAACGTGAATGTCGATCAATATCACGAATACAAGTGAGCCGGAAACCAGCGCGGAGGACGTTGGCAAGACTCAGTTGGCCAACGCGGCACCTCAGGATGCCAACGTTCCCGATGTCACGCTGATCGCCAAACTTGCCAACGAGTTTTTTCAGGCTCGCCCGGGCGTGGAACCGACTGCTTTGCCGGCAGATCAGTTCGAGTCTGACTCTCTGGCAATTCCGGCGAATATTCCGTCGGGCGCGGGGATACCCGACCTGCCGCGAGAAGTCTTTTCTTTCCCGCGCGTGCCCACTCCTCCGTCCGTCGCAGGAGTTCCGGAGTCCACTTCTTCTCCAGCGGGCGTGTTGAGCGAAGCGGATTTTCGCGCCATCGCTGCATCGCTTGCAGGGGCGACGGGGCTGATTCCGCAATCTACCGCGGTTGCTCCGCCTGTAGTCACGCTGCCGGCTGATGAAGAAAGTAACGGTCCGTGGTCGCAAGCCCCGGCGATCCCCTCCGCGAAAGATGCATATTCGTTTCCGGGCGTTCCGTCCATGCCTTCTGCGCCGCAGACCGGCACACCCGGAGCGGGACAAATGGCGGCAGCCTTTCCATCGCCCGCCATAACCCCTGCTTCGGCGCCTGGCATTCCAGTCACAGGGTCACAAGCAAGCCCCTGGACCAATCCTCCGGCGCTTCCCGGATCGCAGGAAGCTTATTCTTTCCCGCGCGTGCCCGGAGCCTCGTTGCCTGGCGCACCAGAACCATCAGCAACTTCCCCGGCGCTTGCCTCGGCGAAACCAGTCTCGACCGCACCCCCCACCGCCCAGTCGGTGTCTTTCATTCCCAACGTGACGGCCGCTTCACCGCCAGTTCCAGAAACGGTGACCACCGCGCTGCTGCCGCAAACAGCTCCGAAAACGGAAGGAACAAATGAGAGCACAAAGTCGTTCGGCTTGCCGACTTCGTTTCCGGCGATCAGTTCGATGTTTTCCTTTCCGGGAGTGCCGGGAGTGCAATCGCCGCCGGGTGTCCCCGTAGTTCCATCTTCGATTCCGACGAAGTTGCCCGAGGAAAAAGATGCCCGCGATACTGTAACAACTCCCGCCGGAGTTCCTCTGCCACAAATTCCGGCAGTTTCTCAATCGCAAACTTCGGCGCCAGTAGCGAGTGCCACTCCGGGAAATACAGAGATCCCCAAAGGAACGGAATCCGTCGAATTCCACCCCGACGTCGTTCCCGATCTCGGTGTCTCGAAACGGCCGCTCGATCCGCGTTTGATTCGTCAGGATTTTCCGATTCTGCAAGAGCGCATTCATGGGCGTCAGCTTGTCTGGCTCGACAATGCAGCCACCACCCAAAAACCGAACGCGGTCATCGATCGGCTCTCGGCGTTTTACCGTCATGAAAACTCAAATGTTCACCGCGCCGCGCACACGCTTGCCGCCCGCGCCACCGATGCCTATGAAAGTGCCCGGGAAAAATCACGGCGCTTCTTGAATGCATCGTCCACCAAGGAAATCATCTTTGTTCGGGGAACTACCGAGGGCATCAATCTGGTTGCTCAGAGCTGGGGACGTCGCAACGTCTACAAGGACGACGAGATCGTTATTACATGGCTGGAGCACCATGCCAACATTGTTCCGTGGCAGCAACTCTGTGCTGAAAAAGGCGCTCGACTGCGCGTAGCGCCGGTTAACGATCGCGGAGAAATTATTCTCGAGCAGTATGAACGTTTGCTCAGCCCGCGCACGAAGATGGTGGCCTTTAGCCAGGTATCCAACGCACTGGGCACCGTAACTCCCGCGCGGGAAATGGTCGAGATGGCCCATCGTTATGGCGCGCGCGTATTGGTGGATGGCGCGCAATCGGTGTCCCACATGCGGACCGATGTACAGGCACTCGACTGCGATTTCTTTGTTTTTTCTGGCCACAAGATTTTTGGGCCCACCGGCATTGGCGTCGTATTCGGAAAGCTCGACTTGCTGAACGATACCCCTCCGTGGCAGGGTGGCGGCAACATGATCGCCGATGTGACCTTTGAGAAGACCACTTACCAGGATGCTCCCGCGCGTTTCGAAGCCGGTACGGGCAACATTGCGGATGCGGTTGGATTGGGCGCGGCAATCGACTATGTCGAGCAGATCGGTATAGAGAGCATTTTTGCTTATGAACATGAGCTCTTGGAATATGGCACTGCAGGTCTCCTTACCGTCCCCGGTTTGCGCCTCATCGGTACCGCCCGGGAGAAGGCTGGAGTGATGTCCTTCGTGCTCGACGATGTTCGCACCGAAGATGTCGGCGCGGCCTTGAATCAGGAGGGAATTGCGGTTCGCTCCGGCCACCACTGTGCTCAGCCCATTCTTCGCAGAATGGGAGTGGAAGCGACGGTCCGGCCTTCGCTGGCGTTTTACAACACCAAAGA
>JBEKTR010000254.1:0-5229 GCA_049515835.1 Terriglobales bacterium | reverse complement strand
CTGTGTAAAACCCGACAATGTCGCCGGAATCGTTGATTCCGGTAGCTTGGTCAAGAACTGAGCCAGGGTAGATGATGTCGGTAAACTTCCCTTTACTGAGAAGAAATCCGAAATGGGTGCCGTCAACGGTTTTCTGGTACTGACCCACCACATCGGCTTGGGAATTTATGCCGAGAATGTTGGTCGACACCGAACCTGGGACGTCGATCTGTCGATAGTTCGCGCCGAACAGCGGTGAGCCCGCAAGCACGGCGAATAGAAAATGCGAAAGAAGAGGATTTCTGATCACAGGCCACTCCGACGGGACACGGCTTGTGATGAGGTCCAAACGCTTGAGGTTGTACCCGGGCGTTCAACCGGACTACTACGATGATTTGGCGTGGAATTAAAATCTCATTGCCTGGCTGGAGTGCCCGTTTCAGGGCATGGCTTCAGGAGCCTGCCCTGAGCGGACTCTAAGCGTGCCGCCGCCACACAACGCACAATCGCGACCCGTAAGGGTGTTCGCCCGCTTACTCCGTAATCTCAAACACCACCCCGTCGTTATTGCTCCCGCCGATGGATGTGGTCCCGAAGACATTTCCCTTCGCGTCCACGGCGACACTACCCCACGGCATGGCGCCATTCGCCCCGCCGGGAAAGTCGTAGAGGTCGGTAAACGTCCAGCTGCCATTTGATGGCGACAGTTCGAAGACCGAGCCCACGCCATACGCGCCCGCGCCATTACATGTGCCATAGACGTTGCCTTTCGAATCTAACGTCAGCTTGTTGTAAGGCCCGTAATAAGTGCTGAAGCTGTGGAGCAGCGTGAAGTTCCAGCTCGTGCCCGAAGGCGAAAGTTCATACGCGTTGCCGCCGCCGTCGTCGCCGCCGAAAAAGGTTCCGCCGAAGAGATTGCCGTTCTTGTCCACAGTCACGCCGCCCACCGGATTTTGCCCGTCGCTCAATCCTTGAAAGGTATAGAGCGTGCTCTCGGTCCAATTCGAGCCGGACTTCGCGAGTTCAAAGATCACGCCGTTGCCATCCGCGCCTCCCAATGACGTTGTGCCGTAAAGATTACCCTGCGCGTCAATGGTCGGGGCCGCCACCGGATTAAATCCGTCATTGCCACCGGTAAAGTTGTAGAGGATCGTCTCCACGCCAGTGCGGGAAATCTCATAGACGATTCCTCCACCGTAAGTGCCGCCCTGGCTGGTCGTGCCGTAGATGTTTCCATCCGCGTCCGCCACAACACCGCCGAGCGGTTGCTCGCCGTCCTGGCCGTTGCCGAACACGTGGAGAAGCCGCTCACCCGCTCGTCCGCCCGACTTGCAATAGGGATTCCCCGCAGGCCGCTCGCCGAACACAACTCCAAAATTTCCGCCGCCCTCCGTAGTTCCGATCAGATCGCAGTTGTTATAAATAATCAGCGACCCGAAACCGGGGCCTGACCCATCTGCCCGCTCGCCTCGAAAGCTATGCAGCGTGGCGTATTTCCACGATGACCCTTGCGCTAAAAGCGCATAGACGGTTCCCGATCCCAAGCTGCCGCCCAGATAAGTTGTTCCGTAAAGATTTCCGAGCGAATCGAGAATCGGGCCTCCGTAAGGATCGGCTCCGTCATTGCCCACGCCGGTAAAGTTGTAAATCACTCTGTAGTTCTGGGCGTGCGCCGAGGGCAAAGCACTCATAACGAAAACCAATCCAATAAGCGCGAACAGCGTTCCGGCAGTTTTTCGGATGTGACTGGAAGTAAAAAGAATATTCCTGCGTTGCGGCATGGCGTGATTTCCTTCCCTGGGAGAGCTCGACTGGTCTTTCTTTTTTTCTTGCAGAACGACGCCCTACATTATGCACCAAGTCAGGCCTTTGCGGTCACACAAATCCCGCGCCAGATAAGCCATCTACGGGATGAGGGTTAGGTCTGGTACCTGAAACTCGCTGCGTTCATTACGACAAGACGGGAGCACGGTCTGCTATCCTGTTGCCCCGATGGAAAGCGTCTCGATTCTTGCGCGCTACTTCGCGCTCGCCTTTAGCGCGCTGCTGCCGCTTATTAATCCTCTCGGCTCCGCGCTGGAAATACTCGCTGTTGTCGGGGACGCGCCGCCTCGCGTCTATCGCATACTGGCACGAAAAATCGCCATCAACACCGTTCTGTTTTTGCTCGTGTTTGAGCTTATCGGCGCGGGACTGCTCGCCTTCTTTGGCATTTCCCTCCCCGTGGTGCAGGTCGCCGGTGGACTCGTGCTCGCCGGAATGGGCTGGAGCCTTCTGAACCAGGCGGCCCCTGGCCCGACCCAGGCGGAATCGGAAGTCGACCAGGACCGCTTCAAGTCGCTCGGCGAAAAAGCATTTTACCCACTCACTTTTCCGCTTACCGCCGGCCCCGGTTGCATTGTGGTCACGTTGACGGTGACCGCGCACGCCTCCATGCCAAAACTCGTGGACAATATCATCGCCCACGTCGGAGTTCTGCTCGCCATCGTCGCTCTCAGTATTTCTGTTTACTTTTGTTACGCTTACGCGCCGAAGATTACCGCGCGCATTAATCCCCAAACCGCGCATGGCATCCTACGCGTAGTTGCGTTCGTGCTCCTCTGCATCGGCGTGCAAATTACCTGGAACGGCGTGGAAGCGCTGCTGAAATCGGTGCTCAAAACCTAGGCCCAAGGCCCGATTCCCATTTTGGGAACTCGTTAGTGCATGCTCGCGCTATTTTCTTGACAGACAATTTTCATTTTCTTGAGACTGGAATTACAGCCTCAGGGCTGAGGTCTTTGACAACTGAAAGTTCAGGACTGGCGGGCAGTTCGGGTGAAACCCCACCCTGTCGCGCTTTGTCGCACAAAACGTGTGACGGGGTGGGCGTTCGTTTCGCTGAATCAGCCTTTGAAATCGCGGGCGAATTCAACTAGCGTGCGGACGGCGATTCCGCTCGGCCCTTTGGCGATCCACGGCTTTTGGTCTTCCATCCACGCGGTGCCGGCGATGTCGAGATGGAGCCACGGCGTATCTTCGGCAAATTCTTTTAGGAATGCCGCGGCGTTGCTAGCTCCGCCCCCGCGCGCGCCGGCATTGACGAGGTCGGCGATGTTGGAGCGCATATTGTCGAGGTACTCTTCGCCGAGAGGTAAGCGCCAGAATTTCTCCCCGGACTTGTTAAGCGCGGCGTTGAAGCGCTCGTACATTTTGTCGTCATTGGCGAAGACTCCGGCATTGGCATAACCAAGCGCAACCACGACGGCCCCTGTGAGTGTTGCCGCGTCAATGAGATGGGTGCAGCCGAGTTGTTTCGCGTAAGTCAAGCCATCGGCGAGCACGAGGCGCCCTTCGGCGTCGGTGTTGATGATTTCGATCGTCTTGCCCGACATTGCCGTTTGTATGTCTCCAGGTTTTTGCGCCTTGCCCGATGGCATGTTCTCGGTCGCGCAGACAATGCAAGTAACTTTGACGTTGGGCTTGAGCAATGCGATCGCGCGCATCGCGCCGAGCATCGCCGCGCCTCCGGCCATGTCGTATTTCATTTTCTCCATGCCATCGGCTGGTTTAATGGATATACCGCCGGTGTCAAAAGTAATTCCCTTGCCCACGAGTCCGAGTTTTATGTTCGCGGGCGCGCCCGCAGGTTCGTATTGCAGAACGATAAGCGCGGGCGGTTCGTCCGAGCCTTGGGCCACGCCCCAGAAAGCGCCCATTTTCAATTCTTTGATTTTTTCCGCGCCGTAGGTTTCGCACTTCAGGCCGACTTCCTTGGCCATTTTCTTCGCGCGTTCGGCGAGAATCGTCGGCGTCATGTGATTGCTCGGTTCATTGACGAGATCACGGGTGAAGTTCTGTGATTCGCCGATGATGACGGCTTCGTCGTGCGCTTGCTGGAGTTTTTTCTGATCGTAACTGCTGCTGGCAACAACGGTAAATGAATCAATCTGCTGATCTTTTCGGTCGCTCTTGTACGTGTCGGGATCGAAATTGCCCACGAACGCGCCTTCGATGATGTTTTTGACGGCGCTTTCTGCATCCACCGAGTCGGGAGTGACGAACGTTACGCTGCGAATGCCGCGAGGCTTGAGAGCGCGGACTACAGCTCCGGCCAATTTGCACAAATCGGACGCTTGAAAGCTTTTTGCTTTGCCTGCGCCGATGAGAAGCAGGCGCTTCGCTTTGAGCTTCTCCGGCTCGTGTATCACCGTGATTTCGAAAGTCTTAGCGGTAACGTCCCCGCTCGTGAGAACAGATGCGGCGGCCGCGCGCACAGCTGCGT
Source organism: Terriglobales bacterium (assembly GCA_049515835.1). GTDB lineage: Bacteria > Acidobacteriota > Terriglobia > Terriglobales > Acidobacteriaceae > JAJPHW01. The sequence continues at coordinate 986 of JBEKTR010000254.1, read as the reverse complement.
CGTTCGTTTGAATGGCGACTTCCGGTTTTGCATTCTTAGGGCGGTCGGCTGCGCCATTGTCGATATCTGTCACGACGACGGCCAAACATTCGGTTGCGATTTCAGCGGGATGAGCAAAAGAGAGATCGGTTTTCATAATTTTGAGAAATGGATGATGCAATTAGTATGAGCGGCGAGCACAGAAAAGCGCAAGAGTGGTATTGATGCGGGCCAAACGCGCGATTTCGCGGGCGGCCCGCCCAGGTTCGTTCGGCTCGCGCAACAACGGCGCTCGCTCAAGATGACAAATTATTTACAACACGACAATGGTGATGCCTAGATTTTTGCGGCCGAGGTGAGCATCGGATTTCAAAGCAGGATTGGAACGCAACAGTTGCCAGGTCTGCGCATCCGATTTCGACCAGTTCTCGCCAAAAATGCAGGCTTTGATTTCACCGCGTGAGGCCATCTCCATCAACCGCGCTTGCACCGCGATGCGAATCTCGCCGCCCGTTCCGGTTGAGCCGTAACCGTGAATAAGCTTGATGATGGCGCGACCATGCTCACGAGCGAGCGCGAGTTCGCCGGTAAGGCGCGACAGAGCTTCATTCACCGTCGGCATGTTTTCTTTGAGATTGACTTCAATCACGAATCATTTCCGATTCTTCGAACGATGTTTCGGACGGCGTAATTCGAACCCAAGAAGGCTTAATCCAAAAGTTTAAAGATTGTCCTACATGACCATGGGTTCAATCATTAAAACACTGATGTTTGCTGCACCAAACTAACCAACACAAATACAGGTGCACAATTACAAGTGCATGGTACTCTCTTCTTGCTCTGGTTTTAGCGCTCCACTCGTCGTGGCGTTGCAAAAAACCAATTTTCGGCGACTTCTGCGCACTGTGGAAGCGCTCTCGGACCTTGGCCCGGCGATTACGGCCGAACGGGAGTTTCCGCAGACGGCGCAATCCATGCTGGCCGCGCTCATGCAAGCGGGTGATGCG
>JBEKTR010000253.1:0-5280 GCA_049515835.1 Terriglobales bacterium | reverse complement strand
TACGTGGAAGATTTGCATCCGGCGGAGCAGATCGCGCGGGAGCGTGGATTCGATATTGCGCTGGTGCGGCGCGTGGTGCGCATGGTGGAGCGGAGCGAATACAAACGCCAACAGGCTGCGCCGGGGTTGAAAGTTTCCGCCAAAGCTTTTGGTTACGGGCGACGCTTTCCCATCGCCGCGAAGCCAGAACTGTAGTGAAATTTGGCGTAGAGAGAGTCTTGAGCTTCTCAACAAGGATGCGGGCCGAACGCGCGATTGTACGCGCGGCCCGCCCAGATTCTTCGCTTCGCAAATTACGCTTGCTCAGAATGACAATAGTGGTCATTTTTCATTTTCGGGCTGGCAAATTCAAAGCATCTTGAAAGGAACTCATGCAACGCTGGGCCAAGCTTCTGCCGATTACACTTATAACGATTTCGACGCTGTGCGCAGCCCAACAGAAGGCGGCGGAGACCAAGAAAGCATCCACCAAGACGGCAGAGACTGCGTCGGGTGAGCCCAGCTTGCCCAGCGAAGACGTGGTGAATTCGTTTTTGCACGACATGTTCGGCTACGACCCATCGCTGTCCTATAAAGTGGGTTCGATCAAGCCGTCCTCGACAGGGCTGGCAGAAGTAACTGTGGTTTTGAGCAGCGCGCAAGGGCAAGCGGCGAACAAGCTATACATCACGCCGGATGGCAAGCACGCGCTGATTGGAGAAATGATTCCTTTCGGGGCGCATCCGTTTGCCGCGGACAACAAGAGATTGCAAGAATCAGCGAAGGGACCATCGCGGGGGCCTGCGGATGCTGCGGTCACGCTGGTGGAGTTCAGCGACTTGCAATGTCCGCATTGCAAAGAGGCGCAGCCAAAGTTGGATAAGTTCATGTCCACGGCGAAGAACGTGCGGCTGGTGTATCAGAATTACCCTTTGCCCATGCATGACTGGGCGGCAAAAGCGGCGGCCTACAGTGATTGTGTGGCAAGAAGTTCCGGTTCCAAATCCGGTTCCAATTCAAACGACGCATTCTGGAAATTTGTCGGGGGCACGTTCGATGCTCAGAGCGATATTACGGCAGCCAATGCCGACGAGAAACTGACTGCGATTGCCACTGCGGCCGGAGTGAAGGGTGAAGACATCGCCGCATGTGCCGCCAAGCCGGAAGCCGAGTCGCACGTGGATGCTTCGATTGCCTTAGGAACGATGCTCGGTGTGAATTCGACGCCCACGATTTACATTAATGGGCGCGCGGTGAACAGCTTTACGACATTGCCCGATGAAGTGTTGCAGAAGCTGGTGGATTTCGCGGCGAGCAATCCGAATAAGTAGTCGCAGCAAATTGCTGGTTACTGGGCCATCTTACTGAGCCATCCAGATTTCGTTGCTTGCCCGACGGGCCGGATCTCTTATCACGTGGGGCGTGATGACGATGAGCAATTCATCGTCTTGCGTGGTTTTGCTATTGTCCACCATGGCCTTGTTTAATAGAGGCACGGCGCCGAGGCCGGGAATGCCGTTCATGCTCAGTTGTTCGGTGTGACTGACGGCGCCGGCCAAGACCGCCGGTTCACCGTCCTTCAGAACGATACTGCCCTTATATTCCCGGTTGGAAATCACTGGAATTCCGTTGACCGATTGAGTGCCGATGGTGCGGAGCGCGAGCTCGACCGCGAGGGCGACGCTCGAATCGGAGAATATCGAAGGCTTGGCTTTCAAATTCAGGCCGATATCTTCATAGTTAAACGAAGGAAAAGGAGTTCCGAGCGCGCCTGCGCCGGTGGCAGCGCCGGCTTGCGATCCGAGAAGTTGCGTGATGGCCGAGTTACTGAAAGAAGTCGAAAAGCTTGAGGTGAGAATCGGATAGCGCTCGCCGATTTTAAAAACAGCATCAGAGTTGTCGCCCGCGCGCAGGATGGCGTGCTGCAAATCATGGACAGAGCTTTCATTCAGGGAAAGTGTCGCAGTCAGCTGGTCCAGGCTGATGCCAGAAAAGCTCAATCCGCCGCCGAACGTTGCGAGGGGCTGGCTGAAGGGACCCTGGCCGCTTTGCAATTGCGCGAGTAGGGCGGAGAGGCCGCCAGCGTTAGCCGACGACAATCCTCCAGAAGCCAATTGGTTGATGAGCGACTGAATGCTCTGGCCTCCGAGGGCCGCGAGGGCGGCGGCGGGAATGTTGTAGAGATTGAAGTTGTTGGGAATGTGCATTCCGATTTCGCGGACGAGCGAGTGCGAAACCAGATAGACGTTGATGTCGAGCATGACCTGAGGGCGGGATTGGTCGAGTTCTTGAATGTATTGGGTGGCGGCGTCGAGAATGGGTTGGGGCGCACGCACGACGATAACCCCCTCTTGCTGCCCCTGGGACAAGAAACGAACATCGAAAACATTGCGCAGAGAGTTGTTGATGTCATTAAGGGCGGTGGGCGAGGAGGTCCCGGGAAAGTAAAAGGTCCGCATAGCCATTTGGTCGAACTGGCGGTGGTTCTCCGTAGTGTCGGCGGCGACAACGACTTGCTTGGAATCGACCGGACTCCAGAAAGTCTTTGTGGCATTGCCGGCGGCCGTCATGGCGGTCGAAAAGTTGGCGCTTCCCATATCAAACCAAACATGACGCGAGACGACACTTTCATCGATGATGGCCGATACACCGTAAGCGGATGCGACTTGGGTCAACAATTGGCGGCTGTCTCCGCGAAAGTGGAACTCATGCTGAGCTGGGTCGGGGGCAACTTCGACGATCGGGCTGTCGGCAATGACTTCGGCTGGGGGCGTCGCGGTGTTTTGATTTCCTGTCGAGTCGTCAGCGAGCAAATCATTCAGCCGTTGCTTGGCGAAGTCATTTTGCGGATCCAGATGCAGGGCATTGCGAAAATCCGCCTGGGCCTCGAGGGGCTGATGATTGAGAAGAGCCTGATTGCCTTGTTGGAGATAGCGGAAAACAACGCGTTGCTGCGTGGCCGCTTCAGCAGTGGCATAAGTCATATTGCGCGGGGAAAAATGTACGGCCTGGGTAAACTCGGCTAAGGCTTCTTCATCGTGTTGGTCCTGGAGCAATCCCATGCCATGTTTAAAGGCTTTCTCGGCCTGCTTTAAGTCTTTCTTGGAAGGTGTGCAGCCAGGCGCTTTGGTATCGCCGGGAGGGCAGGAAACCAGTACCTGAGTAGTTTGGTCGGCACAGAATGCCTGGCCCACCGGCAAAATGGCGGTGAGTAGAGCGGCTGCGAGCGCATAGCGTGCCGGACATATTGACAGCCAGTGCATCGATTTCATTGTAGAACGTCCACGCATCACGAAAACAGGACAGCCTTTCCTCAGAACGTGGCGAAACTGGAACATTGCGGCGATTTTATGCGGACGAACGGGTGATTTCGCAGCGCACAGCACGAAAGTCACGCGTGTCGGGTTTGTCGCGGCGCAACGCACGAATGCCCTTGGTAAGTTGGAAAGTTCGCCCGGATTGGCGTATAACATAGGGTTCCGTTGTCACGCGTTCGCTCCCCCGTGCGGCAATCAAGAACTTAATCATTTCGGAATTCATAACGTCAGCGAGGATGCATGTCCAGCCCAACCACGTCCAGCCCGACTCTGGCCCCTAAAGGACTCGAAGGTGTTGTCGCAACTACCTCTAAAATCTGCTACATAGACGGCGATGCCGGAGTTCTGGCGTACCGCGGCATTGATATTCACGAACTAGCCGATCACTCCAATTTTGAAGAGACTTGCTATCTGTTGTGGTTCGGACAGCTCCCGAAAGCGGCAGAGCTGAAAGACCTTCGCGGGCGGTTGGCGGCAGAGCGCATTCTTGATCCGGCAATTATTACGCTGCTGAAGAGTGCGCCGAAGTCGGCGGTGCCGATGGACGTTTTGCGTACTGCGGTTTCCGCACTGTCGTTTTACGATCCCGAGGACAAGAAGAACGACCACGACGCCAACGTGAATAAGGCGATCCGGCTGACTTCGCAGATTGCCATGATTGTGGCTGCTTACGCCCGGATCCGTAAGGGCAAGAGCGTGGTTGAGCCGGACAAGTCGCTTTCGCATTCGGCGAACTTCCTGCTCCAGTTGAATGGCGAAAAGCCCTCGCAAACGGCTGAGCGGGCCTTGGATATTGCTTTAATTCTTCATGCCGATCACGAACTCAATGCTTCGACTTTCGCAGCGCGAGTAACGGCGGCGACCTTGTCGGACATGCATTCGGCCGTGACTTCGGCAATCGGCGCATTGAAAGGGCCTTTACACGGCGGCGCGAACGAAGCCGTATTTCATATTCTCGAAGCGATCAACAAAGCCGGGGCCGATCCGGTGGATTACATTAAGAATATGTTGGCGCAGAAGAAGAAGGTGCCGGGATTTGGCCATCGCGTTTATCATTCGGAAGATCCCCGGGCGACGCATTTGCGCAAGATGTCACAAGATCTGTGCTACTCCAGCGGTCAGAACAAGTGGTTCGATATGTCGCGCGCAATTGAACAGTTCATCAAAGCCGACAAGAAGCTTAACGCGAACGTTGATTTCTATTCGGCCTCGACTTACCACACGCTGGGCATTGACGTTGATCTGTTTACGCCTATTTTCGCTGTCTCACGCATCAGTGGATGGGCAGCGCACGTCATTGAGCAGCTTGACGACAATCGCTTGATTCGTCCGCGCGCGGATTACATTGGGCCTGCGTATCCCAGTCCGTACGTGCCCATGAATCAGCGGTAATAATTTTTGAGATGAAAAAGCCCGGCGAATTGCGTTCTTCCGTCGGGCTTTGTGCTGACTGCATTCATTCGAGCAAGATCACTTCCGATCGCGGCTCGGTCTTTTATCTTTGCCAGCTCGCTTTGACGGATTCGCGCTTTGCGAAATATCCCCGCTTACCCGTGCTGTCTTGCCCCGGCTACGTGCAGATTCCCGATTTGAAACCCAAAAGTTAATTCTTCGCGTCCAGTCGTGAAGCTCTTGCTACACTGCTTGCTTGCCAGACAATAGCAAAAGAATTCTGGTCACAGGCGGCGCGGGCTACATTGGCAGCCACACGGCGCATGCTCTAGCGGAGCATGGCTATACGCCGATCATTTACGACAATCTATGTACCGGAGATAAACGCCTTGCCGCTGGATTTGAATTTATCCACGGTGACATCGCCGACGCCGCGAAACTTGGCAGAATTTTCTCTAGTGTCGATGCTGTGATGCACTTTGCGGCACACGCCTATGTGGGCGAATCAGTCGTGAATCCACAAAAATATTTTCATAATAATCTGGTTCGCGGATCACATTTTCTCGATGGGGTGTTGAGGTCGCATGTGAGG
>JBEKTR010000252.1:0-5303 GCA_049515835.1 Terriglobales bacterium | reverse complement strand
CCTCAAGCAAGGTTGGGCATTCGCCTGGCGGTCCCTGATTTCCGGGGAGATGATTTTCATCAGCCTCGGCTTGGGACAACTGCTCATGATGGGGCGCGACCTCAACGACATGAGCCAGGTGATTGCGGTGATGCTGTTGATCATCGCCATCGGCTACATCGTTGACGGTTTGTTCTTCCAGACTCTGGAAAGCCGGATGCGGCAAAAGTGGGGCCTAGCTATTAGTTAGCCTCGCGGTCCGATTTCTCCGCCAAACCCAGGGTGAAACGGGAATGGCGGCGTTTTTAATCACCAGTTAGTAGATGGACATTATCTTGTTACAAGACAACAACAAAAGGAGCTTTACTACCATGCGACCCTACCAACCACTTCGACTGGCTGCGATATTTGCAGTCTTGACGGCGACGGTCTTCGCGCAGACCGGGACGGCGCCGAACCCGACGCCTAAACCCAGAAAAAAAGCTGCCCCTGCGGCTACGCTCACTGCTGAGGACGTTAAGTCCCTGCGCGATGCGCTGGCTTCGCAACAGCGCGAAATCCAGGAACTGCGCGACGAAGTGCGAAGCCGCGACGCAGTAGCACAGCAGGCCCAGCAGCAGGCGCAACAAGCCCAGCAGCAGTTGCAACAGACGCAGTCTACCGTCGCTGACGCGCAACAGAAGGCCGCCGCGGCGGAGACCATTGCGAACGAGCAGAAAGACTCGGTCAATAAACTCAACACCGATCTTGCGGACGTGAAGCTCTCTCTACAGGGCACAAGCACAACCGTTCAAGAGGAGCAGAGGCGTACCTCGGCACTCGAAGCTCTCGCAGGCCGTTTCCGCTTCGTGGGTGACGTGCGGCTGCGCGGCGAGAGTTTCTTCCAGCCAACTCAGGCGGATCGCAACCGTGCGCTCCTCCGCGTCCGCTTCGGCGTGGAAGGTCAATTGAACGAGGACTTCATCGCTGGTATCGCTCTGGCAACCGGCCCTCTCGGCAATCCAACGACTGCCAACGAAGGCCTTACGGGCAACTTCGATCGCAAAACAATTGGACTGGACAAAGGCTACATTACCTTTAATCCAGTTGAGCATCGCTGGCTCTCTCTCACCGGCGGTAAGTTCGCCTACCTCTGGCAGCGCACGTCGGTTACCGGCGACCCTGATCTCAACCCCGAAGGCTTCGATGAAAAACTATCATTTGACGTGCACTCCGGCCCCATCCAAAACGTCACCATACAAGGGATGGAGCTGCTTTACAACGAAAGCACAAAGAGCACAGACTCCTATGCCATTGGCATGCAAGCCTCGGCCCGCTTGAAATTTGGACCGTGGACCACAACTCCGTCGTTTCTCTCTCTGAAATGGGACGGCCCAGATGCGCTCTTGTCGAGCAGCGCCTTTACTGTTGGCGAAACTACAACGGGATATTTACCGTCAGGAAGCACGAAGCCTGTGACGGGCATTCCAGTGCCTGGCGAGGGCCAGGGTTGCGCCAGTGCGTTGGGCGCTCCAGCCTTCGCGCCTTGCATATTTGCTCCGAACGGAATGACGAACGCTACCTATATTGATTCCAAAGGCGTCCCTCATTTCTACTCCGGCTACAACTATGCCGACTTCATCCTGAACAACCAGATTCAGACTGGTATCGCCCGTCTGCCGTTCAACCTGGTACTCGAACTCGAGGACAACCTCGATGCAGAAGCGCACCCGCTCAACACGAAAGGCGCGGTGCTCACCAATCTGGGAAGTCAAAACAAGGAGTACGGTGTTGATGCCAGCCTCGGTCAGTTGAAGAAAAAGAACGATTTCCAGTTCGGTTACGCGTGGTTGCGCCAGGAACAGGACTCGGTTCTGGCCTCCTTCGCGGAAAGCGATCAGCGCGCGCCAACCAACATTCTCCAAAACCGCGTGTATGCGTTGTGGAAGCTGCGGGTGAACACGGTGGCAGGGTTCACCTGGTGGCATGGACGCACTTTGGACAGCGATCTCGAAAACAACGCTGCATCGGCCGCAAAGACCATCACCAAGGCGGGCGAGACTGAACCCTATCTCAACCGTTACCAGTTCGATCTGATCTACACGTTTTAGCTGTCACAACTGCGTTACTCTAATACTGAATCGCCGGACTCCTGATTGTGTCCGGCGATTTGGTAGGTTTTTTGGGATAATTATTCCTATGATCTCGCGGCGAAATTTCATTCGCACTACCTCCGGCGCTCTAGTTGCGGCGAGCGCTGTGCCTTCCGTCCTGAGCTGGGCTGCTGACGACAAACCTGTTACCGTCCCCGCCCAAGATCGCATGATTGTGCGTTCCACGCGCTTCCTCGATTTGGAAATGCCGCCAGAGTTTGCGACTTCGTGGATTACGCCTGTCAATCATTTCTATGTTCGCAACCATATGTTCGAGCCCGCTTCGTTTGACCTGAATGATTGGCGAATTAATCTCGGCGGGGAAGTGACCAGCCCGGCGATATTCACGATCGCGGATCTCCATGCACTGCCACAGCATGAGGTGGTGAACACGCTTGAATGCGCTGGCAATGGGCGCTCCTTCCAACGCCCCCAGGTTCCTGGTATTCAGTGGGGAAAGGGAACCGTGGGCAACGCGCGTTTCCGGGGGCCGCGCCTCCGCGATATTCTGCAAAAGGCGGAACTGAAAACCACAGGGAAGCATGTGATGTTTCACGGCGCAGATACCGTTCCCGGCAAAGTGCCACCATTCACGCGCAGCATTCCGATTGAAAAAGCGATGGACGAAGACACGCTACTCGCCACTCACATGAATGACGAACCTCTCAGCGAGAACCACGGATTCCCTGTGCGCGCGCTTGTGCCGGGATGGGTCGGCGCTGCCTCGTGCAAGTGGCTCACGGAAATCAAAATTCTGGAGAAAGAGTTTGAAGGGAACTTTATGAAGCCGGGCTACCGGTTTCCTAATCATCCCGGGAAGCCGGGTGAAGCGATCAATCCTGATGACACGCATCCCCTGACCTCGTTGGTGGTGAAATCTTTGATTGCGCTTCCGGATAATGCGACGCTCACAGGCCGGTCTCACAAGATTCAAGGCACGGCTTGGGCCGGAGAAGCCGACATCGTTAAGGTGGAAATTTCTACCGATGGCGGATCAACTTGGAAATCAGCCAAGTTCGGTCACGAGAAAGCCAAGTACGCGTGGCGGTCTTGGAGCTTCGCTTGGAAAGCGCCAAAACCTGGCGACTACACAATTCTGTCACGGGCAACCGATAGTCAGGGACACACGCAGCCGACGGCTGCCATCTGGAATCCGAGTGGATATTTTTACAACGCCTATGATCAGGTGAAAGTCCATGTCGCGTAAGAGTCTACCCATCATTGTCTTGATGAGCGCACTTTTGTTCGCTGCTATGTCGGCATGTGCACAGTCTTCCGATCTCCCGGCAGCTGACGTGAAAGACAAAGTGGTAAAAGCCTGTACTGCTTGCCACAATGCGGACATCATCGTCCAACAGCGGCTCAGCAAAGGTGCTTGGGTCAAAGAACTGGACAAGATGACCAAATGGGGAGCCTCGGTCGATCCGGCCGATCGCGACGCCATCATTGACTATCTCAGCATTAATTTCTCACCAGAGAAACCGACGGCTGTGATGCCACGCTCCGGATCCTCAGGTAACTAATCGCCGCCCGAGAAGCACTGCGACAGTAAAGCGTTCCCGGCGTAAAATGTTCTAATGCGTCGCGAGTACTTCGACAATAACGCCACTACGCCTGTCCTGCCCGATGTTTTCGAGGCCATGCGGCCGTATTTTTCCGACCATTTTGGCAACGCTTCTTCTATCCATCATCATGGGCAGGAGACGCGGGCTGCCGTCGAACGCGCCCGGGATTCCGTCGCGACTTTATTGGGTTGCCGCGCTCCAGAGATCGTTTTTACCGGCGGCGGTACGGAAGGAGATAACCTCGGAATTTTCGGCGTCCTCCGGGACGATGCCCACGTCATCACTTCGACGATCGAACATAGCGCTGTGCTTAATACATGCCGGCAGCTTGAAACTTTGGGTGTTGCCGTCACGTACATTCCCGTGGATTCGGAATGCCTTGTCGATCCGGACGATGTTCGTCGCGCCCTTCGTCCCAATACCCAGCTCATCAGCATCATGATGGCCAACAACGAAACCGGCGTGGTTCAACCTGTGGAAGAGATTGGCAAAATCGCCGCCGAGGCCGATGTTTATTTTCACACCGATGCGGTGCAAGCGGCCGGGAAAGTTGAAATTGACGTGGAGCGCATCGGCTGTGATTTGCTGACTATTTCGGGGCACAAAATCCATGCGCCCCAAGGTGTCGGTGCGCTCTATGTGCGTAAGGGGATCCAGTTGACGCCCCGGCTTTTTGGAGGACGCCATGAGCGTTCGCGCCGAGCCGGAACCGAAAATGTTCCGGGAATTGTCGGCCTCGGCCGGGCAGCCGAACTCGCCCAAGCGGGCTTCACAAACGGTGAAGTCGCGCGAATGTCTTCGCTGCGTGATCAACTCCAGACGGTGCTCTTGCGTGAAGTAGATGAATCCGTCGTGAACGGCATGGGAGCTCCCCGGGTTCCTAACACGACGAATATTCGCTTCGAGCACATTGAGGGCGAAGCTCTGGTTATCGCACTCGACCTCAAAGGCCTTGCCGTTTCTACCGGAGCTGCTTGCTCTTCCGGCGCCATCGAGCCTTCCCACGTACTTACCGCGATGGGCTTACGGCCGGATCAGGCCCGCGCCAGCATCCGCTTCAGCCTGGGCAAGCAAAGTAAGCCAGAGGATGTAGATTTCGCTATTGGGCTCGTCCCGAATACAGTAGCCAAACTGCGCGAACTTTCGCCGGTGTATGCCAGACGATAGGGGCGACGCGGCAATGCTCGAACGTATCGTGCGAGAATAATTGGCGTTCACTGGCCGTCCAAGGCTAAAGCCGTTAGAATAGAAATTCTTCCGATTGCAGACTTCCAGGTTGATGAATACATCTGTTGGAGTGCCGATGAACGCTGTGCGTGTGGCCCGTTTACTGGGCCTGATGGTTTTGTTCCTTATCTGCCTGAGTTGCGGAGAAAACTATCGCCCCGTAGCTACGCCTCAGAGTCCAAACCCGCCGAATCCCGCGTTCACGCATTTTATGGTCGTGTTGAGCACGAATGGCCCGGCGCATCCTGGTGCGTCCACTACGGTCGACGTTTCGGGAGATACTGCATCCAGCCAGAGCAGCACAGGCCTGTCGCCCACTTACGCTGCCTACTTGACCACGGGCATCTACGTCGCCAATCGGGATGATGACACTGTTTCCGTCATTGACCCGAATGCTCCG